>NZ_OZ244056.1:1217269-1521586 GCF_965215465.1 Simkania sp.
ATCATCTTCATTCATTTGTTCCATGGAGTAATGGATGTCACGCATGGCTGCAGAAAAGTTTTGAACACTCGTTTTGATGTCTTGAACAAGGTGCATTTGATTCACTTGGCCAAGAGTTGAGGAGACTTCTGTCATCGCATCATCAAACGAGCGGATCGCAGCTCCAAGTTCATGTCCATTTTGATCGATCCAAGCAATGACCTTATCGAGAGTTTCTTCAACCTTATCAGAAAGCTGCGACAGTTCGTTGAAAGCGCTTTCTAAAGGGTCAACCGATTCAGCATAAATAGGTGTTTTAGAAGAAATGAGTGTGGGCTTGACACCCTTTGGTGGAGCTCGAGGAATGATTGCAATTGATTTTTCTCCGAGAAGACCCGAAGTTTGCACGGTGATTTCATCGGTATTATAGACTCTGATACTCGAATCAACGTGGAGAATGAGCTGGTAAAAGTAGACTTGTCCCATTTCGTCTGTAGGTTGCTCACGCGCATGCGGGATTTGTTCAATCGAAACAACTTCTCCCACAGGCTTTCCAGCAAACATGACCTGTGTTCCAACGGATAGCCCATTGATGTTAGAGAAACGGACAACAAGGGTTTCCTTTCCGTCGCCGACACTTGGCTCGAGAAACAGGACGATGCCGACAACGAGCGCGCAGGCGACGACGACAAACAGTCCGATGAGGGTGTTTTTCATGTAGTCAATCATGGGTCTTACTCCTAAATGAGCGGGGGTCTTCTGAAATCGTCTTTCTTAAAAATTCAATGATCGGGTCATCGATCTGTAAAAAGGCATCTGGTTTTTCGATATACGCGATTTTTCCATCTTTGTGAAGAGCTAATCGGTCTCCTACAAAGAGAGCAGAGATGATGTCATGGGTGACCACAATGCTCGTTGCCTGAAGTTCTTCCTGCGTTTTGACGATGAGTTCATTGATTTGCATCGATGTGATCGGGTCAAGTCCCGTCGTCGGTTCATCGTAAAGCAGGTATTCAGGGCGGTAGACAATCAAACGGGCGAGGCCCGCTCTTTTGCGCATTCCACCTGATAAATCGGAGGGCATCTTTTTTTGAACGCCCGCGAGATCGACCATTTCTAAAGCATGATCGACCATGTCTTTGATTTCACCCTTCGTGTACTTTTTCCCTGTTTTGGGGTCGCCGTGCTGCTTGAGATAAAACGCCGTGTTGTCTTCAATGTTCATCGAGTCGAAAAGAGCCGCTCCTTGGAAGAGCATTCCCATATTGCGGGTGGCAGTATACCGTTTTTCGCCTTGCAAATCAGAAACCCGCACCCCATCAACTTCAATGTAGCCTTTGTCTGCTTTGGAAATTCCAATGATATGCTTTAAGAGAACACTTTTTCCAACTCCAGAGCGACCTAAAATCACCAGTGTTTCACCTTTTTCGACCTTGAGGGTGAGTCCTTTTAAGACCTGATTGTTTTCATAACATTTCCAAAGATCATGAATGTCAATCATTTGAACCACCCCGTTGCGTTTTGCAATAAATTGAGTCCAAGGGTGATGAGAAAGTTCGTAAATAAGATAAACGTGTAGCAAATGACAACGCTATTCGTCGTCGAGCGACCAACCCCTTCAGCTCCACCTCGCGTCGTCAATCCTTTGTAACACGAAATCGTGACAATGATGATTCCAAAAATGACTGCTTTGACAACCCCTGTCAAGAGGTCAAAGTTATCCATATAGATGGGCATCGGGTCAAAGTACGTGGTTGGAGGCATCCGAAAATAGAAAATAGAAATCAAGTAGCCGCCAAAAATCCCCATAAAAATACTAAAAATCGTCAGCAGCGGCATCATGAAGATCCCCGCAATGAAACGGGGAGAGATCAAATGGCGGTTGGGACTGACAGCCATCGTTTCTAATGCATCGACTTGCTCAGAGACGCACATCGTTCCGAGCTCGGCACACATGGCAGCTCCAACGCGACCTGTAACCATAAATGCCGTTAAGACAGGTCCGAGCTCTGTCATCATAGCTTTTCCAACCATGAGTCCCGTTGCTCCAGCTAGACCTTTATCGCTTAGCTGAAAAAACGATTGTGCAGCTAATACCAAACCTGTTGAAAAACCTGTCATCGCGACAACAGGAAGTGATAAAACACCAATATTGTACAGTTGTTCGCGAATGAGATACCAATGCGGCGGACGCTTAAACGTTGCAAGGGTGACGTTCCAAATCATGAGGACATATTCCCCAGTTGAAACGAGAAAACGGAGTTTTTCTAAGAGAAAACGCATTGACCTCAGATCAATTTTTCACAAAATTGTCATTCTAAAGAAATTTTCAGAAACTTTAAACCTTTAACTTTTCTCGGACCGTTTTCACGATTCCTTCCACGGTATCATCGATGTCGACCACCAAACAATGGGTGGGTTCTTCCAATGTGTCGAATTGACTTTGCAGTAGCTCGGGGTTAAAAAAATGTCCCTTGCGGTTTTCCATGCGCTTTTTGATGAGCTCAAACGAGCCTTTAAGGTAGATAAATTGACAGGAAGGATGAACACTTAAAGTGACGCGATACGAATCTTTGAGCGCCGAACAGGCGAGGATCATGTGTTCTTCAAGTTCGACACGCTGCTTGATTAAGTCTGCAAGGGAATTTAACCAGGGGAGGCGATCATCATCGTCGAGAGGGATTCCAGCGTGCATCTTTTTCTTACTTGCTTCGCTATGAAAGTCATCAGCGTCGTAAAAAGGCCAATCGAGCTGCTTGCTCAGTTCAATGCCGATGACGGATTTACCAGAACCAGACACCCCCATGAGAATGATAATCATAAAAAAATCCCGAGCAAGTTACCTTACTCGGGATCCTAATTTGATCACGAATTTGTGACAAGCCTTAGCGGCCAACAATCATGCTAGTCAGCGTTTTGATGACTTCAAGATGGCGCTCTTTAAGCGAGTTGTCATTTTGACGCGCTTCTTGAACCAGCTGTTGCTGTGTTTCTAAATCTTGACGTTCTTGTTGTGTTTCCCAATCATGCAAAGTCTCTCTATCTTTCTTTTCTAGAGAGCTTGTTTGGGAACCAACCTGAATCAGTTGAGATCCCTGATTGTTTGCAAGGTCAGGGGCCATGTTACAACCTTTTTCAACAAGCCCTTGAAGCGTTGCTAAGTCCATGCCTGAGATACGTGAAACAAGCGGATGAATGACTCCTGCAATGCGATCGGAGGATCCTGCTGCCCAAGGGCCAGCAAAAGAAGCTCCCATCATGGCCATACTTGCGTATTGCCACTTTTTCTGATCCCAAGCCATTTCTGGGTAAAGTTTTGCTTTATCGTCCATTCCTGTTTTCCAAAGATTGCGCAATTCTTTCTGCCGCTTTTCTTCAGCTTTGATGATGCGACGGCTTGACTCCTCCACTAGACCTAGGGAGTTGTGAGCCTGTACCCACGGATTGGCTGACTTTGAATGATCTCCAAGAATTGCCTCAATACTCGCAAATTTAATATGCGGATTACTATAGAGGCCTTGACGGTCGCTAACGACGCTTTCAATTTGTAAGAGTTTTTCCTCAGGATTTTCAAGAGGTTTTGATGCATCGTTTTGCTGTAGGAGAAGCTCTCCATTTAAAACGCTTTCGATTGCTTGATGCTTTGCTGCTGCTCCGACATCATCATTTAAAACTGTCTGGATCGTTGCAACTTTTTGATCAGCATTTTGAAGCAGCTGCTCTTGTTCTTTCACCATTGTTTCCAGCTCAGTCAGCAGTTCTTTCTTTGCTTGATCGAGAACGGGATCTGGAGCTTGACCAGAAACAACCTTAGAAGTTTCAAAGAGATCAACGAGGTCCAAGCTTGGTTTCTTGATTTCATCTAAAGGAGTAGGCCCGTGACTGTGCCCAGTTAAAATCGCTTGAACAGCGGCAAACTTTTCATGAGGGTGATTTTGAAGCTGACCCTGATCACGGATAATTGTCTCGATTTGATCGAGTTTTTCCGCAGGATCACTAAAAGTTCTTGACTCCACTTGATGCGAAGCATGGAACTCACCGCTCAAAACACCTTCGAGTGCTTTTTGCTTATCTTCAGCGGTCACAATTTTTTCGAATTGATCATCAAGAATCGCATGAATTGTGGCGAGTTTTTGATTCGGGTTTTCTTGTACACGATGTTGCTCTTTAACAAGTGCTTCTAGTGTGGCAAGTTGCTCTTTTTTCTCATCAACAGGAAATAAGTTTTTTCCTGCTTTATCATGAGAGCTTTCATAAAGCTCAATCAGATCCTCAAAAGAACCGTCAATCGAATCGATTGCATCAGACATAATTTAACCTCAATCCTTTCTATTAACCTTTTAATGTGCCTTGAATCACTCTTTTGACTGCTTGGTTTGTTTGCTCAACAAATTCTTCTGCGGTCTTAAAGAGGTGTTTGAAATCGGAAATATTCAATGCACCGTAATGTTTTTTGATGTCGTCAGACACCGACTTTCTCTCTTTTGTTAGGGTGGTAAGTTCCCCAGAGAGTTCGAATAATTCAGCTTGATTGCTAATTCCTTTCATGACGCCATACCCTCGCATTAAAGATAGAGCTGTTGAGGTTATAGTGCCAAGATTTTTAGGAAGCTTATCAAATAAAAAACTGTTCCCCATGAGTCCACCATGGAATGTGAGTAGAGCTCCTCCAAGTGCCATCATGGAAGACCATGTAGAGTCTTTATAACCCACTTGGTCAAGGCAGAACGATCCCAGTTCTAATAGACCACCGAATGTCATTTCCATGCCATAAAGTGAGCCCCAGAAATTACCTGCAGCTGACGAACCTAATGCAACGAGGATCCCACCTCCAATACCAATTGTGATTCCAAGGAACTTCATGGCATTTTTCAGGTAGTCGAGCTTTTGGTTGTCTCGAGCAATCCGAATCGATTCAGCGAGTTTTTCGTCAAACTCTTCGCTGATCTCATTTTGCTTCGAGTGGTCAACTTTTAAAATCGTCGCAGCTGTTAGCTCGCGGCCAACTGCCATGGTATGCGTACAATCTTCAACCGCATTTGCCATCACAAGTTGTGGATGGGGAGTGAGTCCAATTTCACTGCCAGAAGACGTGTTAAACGGCATCCCAAAATGAGCGACAGGTTTAAAAACCACTTCCTCTTCTGAAACTTTTTGTTTTTTAGCAGCTTCTTCATTTTCTTCTGTTTCACGCCTGCGCTTCTTTCCAGCTACTGCTGGTGGTTCCGGCGGCGGGAGAACAGGAGGACTGCTTAGCGGAACAACTTTTGGTTCCGGTTTTAGGGGAAGGTAGTCTGTATAGGCGTCCTTTTTAACAGGGCGCGTTCCTTCTCTAGGTAAAGCAAGAGTTTTCGCATCAAGAGTTTTGACGGCTTCATCTGGTGAGACTCTTAGGTCGCTCATATCAAATGGACGAGTGAGAGTTTCTCCCATAAATTAGGCTCCTTCTTCTGCTTCATTTTTATAATACGTTTCAAGCTGCGCGACTTTTGCACTGAGTTGGTGGTGCTCAGGAGTGAGAAGCTTCTTTGAAGCTTTGAGAGCTTCACATCCTTGTTCGAAATCATTTAAAGCAAAGTTGCATTCTGCAGCGTGAAAGTGAGGGAGGGGATCATATCCATCTAGGATAGAAGCCATGCCCCACGCTTTTAAGGCTTCTTCATACTGCTTCTCCAACTGGAGGCAAGCACCAAGTCCAAGCCAGTATTTTTGCTTAAGCGGTTTGGATAAGACAAGCTGGTGAAAGATCTCCTTGGCTTGGTCGTAATCTCCAGACTGGTATAAGTTGTAGGCCAAAGTATAAAGAACGCTTAGGTCCTTGTTCGAGAAGTCCTTGTTCAGCGGCTGATCGTTTTGGATCCGCTCTCCAATTTCTCCTAAAGCTGTTTGCAAAAGCTTTTTTTCTTCGGTTGTAAACATATTATGTTCTTTGGTTACGGACCATGTAATTTCCTGATTGGCTCATCTCTTTTTGCATGTTTTGGAATGCAGTTAAAAGAGCAACACCAATTTGAATCATCAAGTAAAGATCTTGTGTCTTTTGGTTGTTGACGTTTTTACAATGGTCAAGCCATTCTTTGATCTTTCCTTCGATCTTTTTCAGCTGATGAGGAGAGACTTCTCTCAAGTCCTCAGGGAAAAGATCATGTGCAGCTCCATCATTGATGGAACCATCACTCGTCGCATCCATGAACTCTTTTCTGTAAGCTCTGTAGAGCTCAGCGATTTCATCGAGATTGAGATGAGATAAAGCTTCTACTAAATCGTGTATGCCATCTTCCCCTTCACGAAGAAGAGCTGAAAGCTCGTGCATGATAGGATAGATGTGAGCGCGCATGACGCGGTTATTATCATGGACATCTCGGTTAATTTTTCCAAGAGCATGAGCTTGCGCACGGTCGTGAGCCGATGCGATGGAGGAGGGGAGTGTATAAATATTTGAACTCCCTCTGTAGCCGCCTCTATTTTCAGGCGCCGCTTCTGCCGGCTCAGGGGCTACGACTTGATCTTCTGAGTAATCACCGCTTATTGCTTCTGACATGTATGACTTCCTCTTTTCTTTGTAAAACTTTTTTAGACATAGTTCACCTTTCGCATGCTAGTATATCCAACTGTCTATTTTTGTACAAATTAAAGAAAAGGTTTTATCATCTTTATTCGATCTTAATATTCGTTAATTATGCAAAACGTTGGCTCTTTGTAATTTTTAGAAGCAGATGATAGAAAAAATCTCCTTTATAAAAAAAGGATTTTTTGACAATGATGAGCACAATTACAGGAGGTTCCCTATGAGTCTTTCCCAAGCCACGAAGAGTCAGGAAATATTTGAAAAGTCAGCAGAAGTCATTGCAGGGGGAGTGAACTCTCCTGTACGCGCTTTTATTGGCCTTGGGGTGGATCCTATGATTGTGGAAAAAGGGGAGGGTGACACCATCTGGGATATAGAAGGTAAGAGCTATATTGACTACTGCATGAGCTGGGGAGCCATGCTACTTGGGCATGCCCCCCCATCGGTTGTGGCTCAAGCGAAATCATGCATGGAAGACGGAAGCTCTTTTGGGATCGCGACGAGAATAGAAGAGCAGTTAGCTCGAAAGGTTACCGAAATTGTGCCAAGTATTGAGAAACTCCGCTTCGTGTCATCTGGAACTGAAGCGGCCATGACCGCGATTCGAGTCGCTCGCGGTTATACAGGGCGTCCCTACATCATTAAGTTCAACGGCAACTATCATGGGCATGCCGATCCATTTTTGATCCGGGCGGGATCAGCTGTCAGTCAAATCAGTCATGAATCCTCATCTCAAGGAGTCCCAAATGACATTGTGAAGCATACAATTTCACTTCCCTACAACGATGTAGAGAAAATCCAGGAACTCTTTCTCGATCCAGAGTATGCGAATCAAATTGCTGCGGTGGTTGTCGAACCGGTTGCAGCAAATATGGGCGTTGTTCCTTCAATTGAGGAATTCGTAAGGACATTGCGCGCTGAAACAGCTCGTGCTGGAACGGTCTTGATTTTTGACGAAGTGATCAGTGGTTTTCGGGTGGGACTTGAAGGAGCACAAGGTTATTATGGAATAGAGCCAGACATGACCTGTTTGGGCAAGATCATTGGAGGTGGATTTCCTGCAGCGGCATTTGGTGGCAAGAAAGAAATCATGGACTCTTTGGCGCCAACAGGAGGTGTTTTTCAAGCAGGAACTCTTTCGGGCAATCCGGTTGCGATGGCAGCGGGCCTCGAAACTCTTGACCTTGCGCAGCAAGAAGGCTTTTATGAAATGATTGCTGATAAAACAAAGCTGATTACTGAACCTGTGCAAATGGCGCTTAAAGATCGGAATTTAGATGCTTGTTTGCAAGAAACAGTTGGGATGTTTACTCTCTTTTGGGGGCCGACTTCAGTGAAAAAGTTTGAAGATTTGAAAGCACTCGATCACGAACGGTTTAAAACGTTTTTCCGCTATTTGCTTCAAGAAGGTGTTTACTTTTCACCTTCTCCTTATGAAGCTTGCTTCATTTCGGCAGCACATAGTGAAGATCATTTAATCAAAACACGAGATTTGATCATTGATTTTATTCGACAAGTTTAAACACTTATTGCTCCTTTTCCTTTTGATTTGTGGAGCCTTGCAAGCACGAGAAGATGTTCTCGTTGTGAATGGGTATCTAGGTCATGAAGAAATGGGTCCGGTATTCAAAGAAGTCGAAAAAATCAAAGAGACTGTAGGTGGCAAAGTCATCGTTCAACTTTCCTCTTCTTCTGGCGATTTCCAAGAAGTTTTTAGTTTTGCCCAAAACCTATTTGAACTGCGGAATAATAATGACAAATTGATCGTCGTTTATATCCAAGGACGTGCTGTTGGACCTGCAGCGATCATTCCGTTTGTGGCAGATGAACTTCTCGTGACCCCATATGTCGCATGGGGGGATATTCCTTATGGAGTCCATTACGAAATGAATTGGGAACGCGCCCGAAGCATGGTGAAGGGACTCATCAATCAGAGCTTGGAACGAGCACCAGTACTAGTGCAGCTCGCCGATGCCATGATTGATCCCCATCATCAGCTCATTTACGAGAGAGGGAAACCCATCATTGAAAGGGAAGGATCTAAGAATTTTGAGCCCCTGATTTTAAATTTAAAGGGAATGCAATCCTTAGGTCTCGTCAGCCTTGTCATTACAGACAAGGAATTTGAAGCCAATTACTTTCCTGACAAGAGTGCAAAAGATATCGCTCACCTTTACAAAGGAATTGTGACCGATTATGTCACGCCTGCTGAGTTGCAGACCAAAATGAAAAAGCATATTCACTATAGCGAAACAGAGGAAAATCTCATTGGGTATTTGCAGCTTTCTACTGATCACCCTATTCGTCAATCCACTTACCTATATTTTAAGTTTGCTCTAGAAGAATTTAAAAAACGAAAAGTTCGCTTTGTTGTGATCAATGTCGATACACCTGGAGGGGAAGTTCTTTCCTCACTAAAAATTGTCGACCTGCTCCAAAAGATGGACTTGGAATATGGAATTCCCATCATTGCCTACATCGATGATTGGGCAGTTTCAGCAGGTGCCATGATTGCTTATGCCTGCCGCTTTATTTTTGTGAACCCAAGCTCGTTGATGGGGGCTGCAGAACCGGTTCTAGCAAAAGAGGGTGCCATGGAGACGGCTCCTGAAAAAGTCAACTCCGCCTTGCGCGCTGAATTTTCAAATTTAGCTAACTTCTATGGACGTAACGAACTTTTGGCTCAGGGGATGGTGGATAAGGATATGATTCTCGTCATCCGCAACCACCAAATTGTAAAATTAGATAGTGAAACGCAGATTCGCTCAGGAGGGTCAAATCCCGATATCCTCATCTCAGGGCGTGGAAAGTTACTCACTTTGAATGCCAAACAGCTGATTGACCTAGGGGTTGCTGATTACAAAGTGGACCATTCAGTGACCTATTTGGAAAAGTTGGAAGATAACGCACTCAGTTGGCCCGCGAAAAAGTCTCCCGTTTTTGAGCAGCCTTACCTCAAAAATATCCCTCATGCTGTCATGATTAGCTTTGAAGATTGGCGGATCACTTTTTTCACAGTTCTTTCCAATCCGATCATCATGTCGCTTCTCTTTATTGGGCTTGTGATTGGATTTTATATTGAGATTAATACGCCTGGATTTGGCATTCCCGGTTCTATTGGGCTGGCGTGTCTTGCTTTAATCCTACTGGCGAGTTTTTCTGTAGAAGCGATCCATTGGATTGAACTGATCATTTTAGGGGCTGGGCTCATTTTGCTGATGATCGAACTCTTTGTGATTCCGGGATTCGGAGTAGTTGGAATTCTTGGGATTATTTTGACGATTATAGGTCTTTTTGCTTTAATGTTACCGGGAATCGATAAGTTGAACTTCTTTCACTGGGATAGTTTTCAACTCATCGGAGCGGTATTTTTAGAACGGTTAGCATGGCTATCAGCGGCGTTGATTCTCTCAATCGTCTTGATTATCTTGCTGGCTCGCTTTTATTCACACCGCTTCTTTAGATTTTCCAAATTTGTGTTGCATGGTGAGCAGGAGGGATTCGTCGCTGGAATTCCTCGCGAACTCATGCCAGAAGAAGGTGAGCTTGGTGAGACGGTCACCCCATTGCGCCCCTCAGGAAAGGTGCACATAGGAGAACATCTCTATGATGCTATGGCGCAAACAGGGTATCTTGAGAAAAACATGGCAATTGAAGTCGTGCGTGTCGAAGGGAGCCGTCTGATCGTGCGCCCTGTTGAGCTTAAAGGAAAAAAATAAGCATGCTTGTTGCCATTGGACTTGGGATCATTGGTCTCATTTTAATTTACTTCGAATTCTTTGTACCCGGAGGAATCCTCGGTACGATGGGAGGTCTCTTTCTCGCTGCAGGCCTTTTTCTTAGCATTTGGGAACAAACTTCTCTCATTTATGCCCTCTTTTATGTCGTTGGGGTGATTGTGTTTCTCGTCTTGACCATCCGGCTTGCTCTATGGAAGGTCAAACGGACATGCCATAAGAGCCATCTCTATCTCGCGGATGATCAAGAAGGGTATGTTGCTTCTACATATGACAAAGAACTTGTTGAGAAGGTTGGAGAGGCATTGACGTCGCTCAGACCTTCTGGACGCATCAAAGTTGAGGGGAAGCCGTATCAAGCTGTTTCGGAAAGCGGCTTCATCAAGAAAGGATCAAAAATTAAAATCATCGGCGGTGAAGGGGCCCGATTTATCGTTAAGGAGGAAGACTCATGATAGCTGAAACTGGTCTCTCAATAGGACTTTATGTTCTGATTTTTGTTTTTGCACTGATTTTTCTGATTTTCTTTTTCATCATTGCAAAGTACGTCAAGCTTTGGTTTCAGGCGTTTGTTTCTGGAACACCCATTAACCTATTTAATATTGTCGGAATGAGTTTGAGGAAAATTCCTCCTCAAATCATTGTCAATGCCCGGATCAACTCCTATAAAGCAGGGTTGAAAGGGATCTCGGTTGCAGATCTTGAAACTCACTACTTAGCTGGTGGAAGGGTTCTTGAAGTTGTCCGCGCGATGATTGCGGCTGACAAAGCCAACATCCCTCTAGATTGGAGACAAGCAACAGCCATTGATCTAGCTGGGCGTGATATCCTCGATGCCGTTCGCACCTCGGTGAATCCGAAGGTGATCGATTGCCCAAGTTCTGATCCTTCGATGTACATCACGGCAGTGGCAAAAGATGGAGTGCAGCTTCTTTGCCGCGCTCGTGTCACAGTTCGGACGAACATTAAGCAGCTTGTTGGAGGAGCCACTGAAGAAACAGTGATTGCTCGAGTAGGCGAGGGGATTGTCAATGCAATTGGAGCCTCAGCTACACATGCCGATGTTTTAGAAGCGCCACAAATGATCACCCAGCTTGTCCTTGATAAGGGACTCGATGCTCAAACCGCCTTTGAAATTCTCTCAATTGACATTGCCGATATCAGTGTTGGAGAAAACATTGGGGCGAAACTGCGCGCAGATCGCGCGGAGTCAGACAAGCGCATTGCTCAAGCAAAGGCTGAAGAAAGACGCGCAATGGCTGTTGCTGCAGAGCAAGAAAACATCGCTAAAGTGACCAACATGCGCTCGCTTGTTGTAGAAGCTGAAGCGCAGATTCCTAAAGCGATTGCAGCGGCCTTCCAATCTGGAAATCTGGGGATTTTAGATTATTACCGCATGAAAAATATCCAATCAGATACCCGGATGCGCAACTCCTTAGCAGGAGATGAGCATGACAACCAAGATGGAGGGCAGGACGATCTCAAACGGTGATTTTGAAGGGCTGTTTCCCTTCTTTATTCTCCTTTTGGTTGGACTTATTCGCTTGCTGAAAGCAAAGAAAAAGAAAGAGTCTACTCAAAGTGCGCCTCCTCCTCAGAGGAGGCCGGCTCAACCTGCACCAGCTCCTTCACCTCCAAAGCGAACTTCAGTACCCAATCCAGCTCAACTGCGCCGAGAGGTTCCTGTCGAGCCTCCTGAACCAGCATACAATTCTTTGCAGGTCAAAAGAGATGAACACTTTTGGCGCAAAGAGAAGAAAGCTCGTGTCCAAACACTCGTTGAGTCAACAGGAAATAAGCGCAAAATGTTTCTTTTATCTGAAATTTTACGTACTCCGCACTTCTGATTGTTTTGCTTTGCTTTTTTTAGCTTAATTTTATAGCATTTCTTACAAATTTCTTTTGGTGGACATATGAAAACGAGTAGTTTAACGACAGCATTTACGCGAGTGATTGATGACAAGCGCTATCTTGGGATTGACGAATCTGATATGGAAGTCAGAGGTCGATTTCAATTCTTTACTGCAAATAGAAGAGCCCCAAATGGCGAACTCTATCAAGTTGAGCGGCCGGATAGAACGAAGCAACCGGCATATTACTATTGCATGGAAGATCAGGCGACCAATGAAGTATACATTGCGCATCCTGCTGAATCGTTGCCTAAGTACTTTGTCGGCGCAGGGCTTGGCGCGATTCCTATGACATTTGGAACCGTTGCCTGGAATATCGGAATGATTTTTGTCACAGCAGTGTGTTCCCTTTTTGAAATCTTCAAAGATATTTACCCTACTCGACACGATGGAGATGTGACAGAAGGGCTTTTAGATCGATTGAAAAATAAAGTCCTTGAAAACTATCAGGAAGTGAAAAACCGTTTCACATGGTCTAAAACCTCGATTGAATATGGAGTTGCGATCGGAGCGGCAGCCCTTAACGCGCTAATGAATTACAATGACGAACAAACTCTATTTGAGATGAAAGTTGTAATTGCGCGCATCGAGTTTTTGTGGAATCGAAAAAAGAACTTTCATAAATCAGCCCTAGTTCAACTCAACAATTTTAACACTGAACTAGCAGCAAGAATGAAAAAAGATCCTGATTCCAATCGCGTTGATGTGTCACTTGAGTTATTCAAAGAAATTCAGTGGAGCACTTTTTTCTCAGTGGGATATATCATGCAATGTTTTCAGAGCCGAGGAAGTAAAAACGACGAAGTTTTTACAACTGAGAGGTCTGGGTTGAGAGTGGATGTAGAACATGGGCGTGTGGAAGCACCGAAGGATCATCTGAAGCGGAAGCCTGTTTTTGAGGTTTGCACTGGAAGCCTAAAAAAGAGCTACAAAGAATACGCAGAGTACATGGATAAAGAGACTCCCAGCTGGAGAGTCGGCTTCTAATACCATTTCGGAAAAATAAATTACAGAATTAGCGCAGAAGTTTTCGAGGGAAAATTCAGTTTGGAGATTGATGCTAACCACTTGTTGGTTAGCGAAATCGAAAACTCAATTTTAACCGAAAAAAGTCCAGCTATATTCACTAAGTTATTTTTCCGAAATGGTATAAATATTGTTATTCTACAAATGGCTAGCTGACACTATCTAAACGCTGTGATCTTATTCGGTATAGAAGTTTGATGGCTTTTAAAGGTCTTTGTCGGTTCCTATCCAATCAAGTGTTGCCACATTTTTGACTTGCAGTTGAGATTCTGCTAAGAGCACTTGTTTACCTCCCACCTCAACTAGATAAAGCATTGACTTGGGGCTTAGAGGACGCTTTTCAAGAATTTTGATGGATTTCATGTAATTGAACGAGCGGAGCCGTCCGTGAGAAATCTTCTTAAACATCCAGACAGTTAAAATTACCAAAACAAGCAATCCTACTAAAACGACAATTGTTTTAATGAATGCTGTTTCGACCGACTCGGTGGCTTTTTTGATATCACTCTCATCAGGTTGGTCTTCTGCTTCCTCTGAGGGAACGGCTTTATCGTCATGATCAACAGGTTTGTCTGGGTTAGGGGCCTGTTTGGGCTTGGATGGATCCTGGGGTGTATCTTTTTGATCAGCCACTAATGTTTGTTGAAAACCTTGCGTGGGTTCTTCGGCGCCTTGCAATGGAGCCCAAAGAAGAAGGAGAAAAAGAAAATATTGATACCACTTCATAAGCTACATTTTGACCCCTTCTGTTTTTCCCGTCTAGAGTTTTTTCTGCGCTTCCGTTAAAATGGACTCATGATGAAAGGAACAATCGCATTAGATATTGATGGGACGATCACAGCTAAAGATCATATGATCCCCGATCGTGTCGCAGCTTATTTTGAAACCCTCCATCGAGAAGGGTGGAAGTTCGTTTTGGTGACAGGACGGATCTTCTCTTTTGCTATGACGACACTGACCAAATTGAATTTTCCGTTTTTACTCGGCGTTCAAAATGGAGCTGATTTGCTCATCATGCCAGAAAGAAAGCGCATCAAGCAAAACTATCTCAAGCTTGACGTCTTGAAACTGCTAGATGAGCTCTATGAAACCGAGCAAGGTGATTTTATCGTCTATGCAGGGTATGACAAAGGAGACTTTTGCTATTACCGTCCTGCTAAGCACTCTCCTCGAATGCTGAGTTATCTAGACAAGTTAACGCGTCTTTGCGCTGAGCCTTGGCAAGCAGTTGAGACTTTTGACCTGCATCAGCAAAGCACGTTTCCTTTGATTAAATGTTTTGGAACGCAAGCAGCATGTGAAGCGATCGAAGAGAAATTAAATTCGATCGAGGGGATTCAGACGAGCGTGATCAACGATCCCATTGACCGGTCACTCTATTTGGTCCTCGTAACCCACGCCAATGCCAATAAAGGGGCTGCTGTCAAAGATTTTATGAAGGAGTTCTCACTTCCGCACCCGTTAATTACTGGAGGAGATGACAATAATGACATCCCACTTCTCCGAGTCGGGGACACACGGATTGCGATGGATGGTGCGCCAGAGGCTCTGCAAAACCTTGCTGATATCATTGCGCCTCCAGCTGATCAAGGTGGAATCGTTGAAGCACTTAAAGAGGCGATGTCATAATGAAAGCATTAGAAGTGGCTTATGAAAAGCAAAGCTCCCAAACGGGATTTCTCCACCGAGAAGATTTCATTCCTCTTTACGAAAATCTCTGCTTTGCTCTTGCTCTTTTCCGTACTCATGTTGGGCAGCAAGTTGAAGAAGGAAAAGTGCTCTTGAAGCGCCTGTTTGGATTTTTCTCAGATGGATTTTCCCTCTACTTTCATGAATATCCCGAAAAAGGAACTCCAAGTCATCAAATCCGTTGCGCTTTGCCTCTGCATTACTTGCTGCAAAAATATCACCATGTGATCGAACCTCCGCTTAAGCAAGAGCTATCCCAGATTTACAAAACCTTACTTGCGCAGGAAGTGACTTCACCTCTGTACCAAATCCTGCAAAAAGCGATGCAAGGAGAAGAAATCCCAACGTATGTTCCTCAATTTTCCCATGAATGGGGACTTCTTTTACTGGCCTACCAAATTCTGGAAGAAAAGCCGAACTGGATTCTCGAAGAGGCTCTAGCTCGTTGGCATCCCCAGCTCATGGTTTACTCAGGCGAGCCTATCCAAGAGTACCAGCGGGCGGGAAGGCCGGAGCTCACTTTGTATGATCTCTTCATGGCAGAGCATGGCCAAGTGATGTCAAAACGGATCGCTCAAGCTCACTCGATTCATATTCAAGGGGCTCTTGTCTTTCCATTTGAAGAGAAAAAAACTGTGACTCCACCATCTTCTTTTCAAGTGCTCACACAAAATTCAGAGTGGCATGCCAAAGGGTTTCACCTCATGCGTTATCTTTGGGGTAATGAAGAGCAGCTTCACTCTCTCGTTTGCCAATCCCACATGCAGCTCCAAAAAAATGGAGACCGACTTGACTTTACCTATCCAGTCGAGGTTCCTAATGAAAAAGAACGGATGGAGCTGACACTTTTTACGGAATACGACACCGACGTGGAGATTTTTGTCGACGGGAAGAAACAAACTGTCTTCTACTTCGGAGAGACGATTGAGATTAAAACAAATAAAAAAACGATGAAGCTCATTTTCTCGTTAGAAAAAGGCGAGGGAAATTTCATGGGACACATCAATCGAGGCAATCGGCCTGCGCAAATGGCAACAAATGGTCCTAAAGATTTCACTTCTTATGATTGGAAAATCGGTCTGCGGTCCTTAGACCGCACACCAGAAACTGTCATTGGTTTACGCGTTTTGTAGCGCTTCTTCCGTTGAGTCTTCTTTGAGAGAAGGGCTGTCTACTGCAACACCCATCGCATGCAATCCATTATCGACGTACAAGGTGACACCTGTAATGGCAGACGCATGAGGGGAGAGTAAGAAACATCCGGTTTTACCCACTTCTTCAGCCTTCAGCTCTTTTGATAGAGGAGCATTTTGGTGGGCATATTCGATCATTTTTCCAATGAATCCAATGGCACGTGCTGCGCGGCTTCCTAAAGCTCCAGCTGAAATAGCGTTGACTCGGATACCCCATTTTCGCCCCACTTCCCATGTAAGGGTACGCGTGTCACTTTCAAGAGCGGCTTTTGCTGAGCTCATGCCGCCACCGTAACCAGGAACAGCGCGCTCAGATGCCAAATAAGTCAGGTTGAGAGCTGAACTGCCAGGAGGCATGAAAGGACCAAAGAATTTCACGAGGCTGACAAACGAGTAAGCAGAAGAGCTCATCGCTGCGAGGTAACCTTCTCGTGAAGTTTCAAGCAGAGGCTTTTTCACTTCTGGAGCATTTGCTAAAGAGTGAACGAGAATGTCGATTTGTCCAAAGTCTTTTTCAACGGCTGCTGCCACTTCTGACAGAGTGTAGCCACTGTAGGCTTTGTACCGTTTGTTTTCCCGAATCTCTTCAGGCACATCATCGAGGGTATCAAATGAGGCATCCATTGGGTAAACCTTCGCAAAGTTCATGAGAGACCCGTCAGAGAGTTGACGCGACTCATCAAACTTTCCAGCATCCCATGAGGTAGTAAAAATTTTATAAATAGGGGCCCAGGTGCCAACAATGATTTCAGCGCCTGCTTCAGCTAGGGCTTTTGCAATGGCCCAGCCGTAACCTTGATCATCCCCAATTCCAGCAACAAAGGCTTTTTTTCCCTTCAGATCCATTCCTAGCATCGTGAGTACCTCATTTTTTAAAAAAGGAAATCATAACACTAACTGCCACAATCTGCAATCTCAATTCTCCCTTATCAATAATATTATTCAATAGGGGGCTTTTATTTTCGTCTTAGGTATAATCTTCGCATTAATTTTATTTGTGAGGAAAAAATGACAAACTTCGTTTCAAATGTTGATGTGAACCGACGCCCCGACCCCATTTTTAGTCGTGTCGACTTTATCTCTTCAGAAAACCTTAAACGTATTGCTCTCATTGCCATTCCATTTCTTAGCTTGCACCAAGGAATGGCAACAGCAATTTCATTAGGCTCAGCAGCGGGGCAGGTCTATCAACACATGCAAGAAGAAACGCCCAATGTGAAGAAAATTGCGACCCTTGTTGCTTCAGCGACTCTTTTCTTCTTTAACCCTACGCTTGGGCTTTTCCTCACTCATGGCGCAACGCTCTCTATGGATATCGCGCAGATTGCATGCGACGTCTTTGATGGAAAAACTGAGTCGATCTTCGATCGTGGAGAGCGAATCCTTTCAACAGTGGTCTATCTGGCTTCAGCTTACTACGGGACATCGCTTCTCATCACTGTGTCCCTTCTCTTCCAAGCTTACAAAGAATTCCGTGAGGCCCTAGCCGAGCATAAAGAGGGACGTTACCTCGAAATGGCTGCCAAAGTCTTCATGGGAGTGATCCGAAGTTCAAAAGCTAGAAACCAAGCCATCGAATTCTATCGCGAGAAGTTTGGAAAAGACATGACCCAAAACGATTGGGATAAGGTTGTAGAGGAGTTGAAACAACGGATCGAAGATCGTAAAGACTCTGGAGAAAAGCTCGAGCAGCCTTTTATTACTCAGTCTGCATGGAATTTAATCAAAGACTGTCTGTGGGGAGCAAGTGATTTTGAAGCGCTTTTAAATGAGCATAACTTTCGCCGCGAAATTAAAGGACTTCAGATAGGGGCTCAGCAATTCGATGACATGACGTTTCGCAACATTTCATTTGTGGGATGTCAAATGAAAGGTGCGAACTTTGATGAAGCGATGCTCGAAGACGTCCGCTTTGATCAGTGTATGTTGCACAATGCTTCTTTTATCGAAACAGTGATGAACAGAGTTTTTGTCTCAAACTGTGATCTTTCTAATGCGAATTTTTTCCAAGCTAGAATGAGTCACTGTTCCTTCCTTCAGTCAGACTTGAGTCGGACATGCTTCAATGAAAGCCTACTAAAGGGTGTTGAAATTGTCTCTTCAAAACTCTTTGGAGCGAACTTTCTCAAGTCTGATGTCCAGAAAACTGTCATGAAAACATGTGACTTAACCGATGTATTACTCGTCGATGCCAAAGATAAATTCACTTATGAAAACTGCACAGCGCATCGAATCACGCGACCAGTGATTGCACTAGGATGGTCATTTGATGGCTATTCCTGGGCCTGTGATGTCAATGAGGCACTGGAGAGGCGTGGAGCACTAGTCTTAAAGCATCCTTTCCATGTTACAGGTATCTCACAAGGTTTGTCATCAGAAGTACATGACGGGATTGCAGCTTACGAAGACCGAAATCTCAGTATTCCGCAGCACCTCATGACAAATGGTCCATGGGGCTCTGAAACGCAGAAAATTCAGGATGAAGCAAAGCTTATTGCAGACTATGCAGATGGAGCAATCATCCCTGGCGGAGCTGATGTTGAAAGAGAGTTTTACATTCCAGGGTCTGCTTTCTACCGCCCTTATCATTCCTACGAGAAAAGTATGAAAGAGTATGCAATCATTCACGAGTTTGTAACGCGCAACAAGCCCCTAATGGGAATTTGTCGCGGAATGCAAATCACCAATACCTATTTTAAAGGTGGGACAATCAAAGATGTGAGCGATCAATTTGATGTACAAAAGCTCGAGATACAGCCGACTAAAGCTGGAGATACTTTCCGAGGAATGTTGGGTGAAGAAATTTTTGGATCGTCAGCACATTCGCAAGCTGTAGATCAAATCGGAGAAGGACTTGAAGTTGCTTTGAAAGTCGATGGTGTGATCAAAGCCGCATTAAGTGAAAATGGTAATGTTTTACTGACCCAATTTCATCCTGAGCATTATATCGAATGCAGCAAAGTTGAAAGTGGTTTAGAAAGTGGAGATTCCGAACTCCAACAAGAGCTATCAATTCAAGGTCTTATATCAATGTACCACGAGGATGGGGTGTTATTGCCAAATGTAAGACTGAATGAAAACAGGCAACTTGAACTTAATCGGCAATCTCTTGAAGAATGGATCCGACGCTATGAAGAAAGCTTAAATGCAGTGATGAAAGGCATTCTTCAACTGAGCAATAATCATAAGATCATTGATTATTTCTTAGGGCGAACAGTCAGCCCAATGGAAACAGCGGCACCAGCGGCATAAACCCCAGAGTGCGATCTATTCCAACCTGCTTGAATTTTTCTTTTCATCCCTCTTCCATATGAAAAATTGGTCCCTACTTTCATCAAGTATGCGGCCAATTTATCATAAGGAACTTTGAGAAGAAAATTGAGAATTCCCTCAGATTCGACTAGGTCGAACTCCGGGGTTAAACGCGGCGGTTTCAACCTTCGGCTGTCAGAAATCTATTTCTTGGGAGCTTGATGATCACCCGCTTCTTTTTAGGAAGCTCGGGGATCTGAACTTGAATTTCAGGCTTCGAAGTGGTCTTCTTTTTGGGGGCCACTTTCTTTTTAGGCGCAGCCTTTTTAGTCGCGACTTTTTTCTTAGGAGCAGCTTTTTTACGCGTGACAACCTTCTTTTTAGGTGCAACCTTTTTCTTTTTGACAACTTTTTTCTTAGCAGCTGTTTTTTTGACCGCTTTCTTTTTAGTCGCGGCTTTTTTCACTACCCGTTTTTTAGGGGCGGTTTTCTTCTGAGTTGTCGTTTTCTTTTTAGCAACTTTTTTCTTGGGAGCAGCTTTTTTGCGAGTCACAGCTTTTTTACGCGTCGCTGTTTTCTTACGCGCAGGAGCCTTTCGAGCAGCTGTTGTTTTCCGTTTAGGAGCAGCAGCTTTCTTACGCTTAGTTGTTTTAGTTGCTTTTTTTCGTTTAAATATATTCTTTAAAACCATGTCTCGAAAATAATTTCATTTAATTTGCAAACATCATACTTTCAATTACGATTAATTTCAAGGTTGGGGAGGGGTTAAATAAATAGCTTGGCAGAGCAAGTCTGCCAAGCAAATTTTCGAATTAAAGGGCGATGTACTGTTTTTTTGATAGTTAGTGGGCTATCCAACCCGCTCCATTAAAAAGTCTGAGAACGCTTTGTTTTTGCAAATCTTAGCTGCATACCCAAGAAACGAAGGTTCCAAAGCCAAAAATCGTTTATGATAAGTGATTGTGAAGTGATAGTGAGAAATACAAGATTGTGCTACCCTTCTTTTTCTTAGTACTTTGTAGGGTATCATGAAGTTCATTAAGACTGAAGCCTTTGAAAAACAATTAGATGAATCACTTCCAGAGCATCCTTCTCCACTTTATGGGGTGGCCCTGGCAGATCCTTTTGAAAGGCAGTTTGTGATCGAAAGACTGATTGAACAAATCGGGGGTGAAGCCCATTGGATGCGGAGCTCAGAAACCTCTCTTTCAGCTTTTATAGAAGAGCTGGATTCTCCCTCACTTTTTGCTTCGAAACGGGTTCTTGTCTATGACGAAGTCGAAAAGCTCAAAAAAGGGGAGTCTATCGAAGTGGCATTGACAGATCTTCCAGATGGCATGCACGTGATTTGCGCGGGAAGCGCGATCCGTTTTTATGAGCCGCTCAAAAAAGAGATGGTCTTGCTCGATCTATCTGGAGAAAAACCCTGGGAACGAACAAGTCGATTGAAGCGTTGGCTCCTTCAAGAAGTGAAACGAGGCGGAAAGACAATGACTGCTGATGCAGCGGCTTACCTTTCAGAGTTTTGCTCAGCCAATTTTGAAGCTCTGATGCAAGAAGTTCAAAAACTCATCACTTATGTGGGCGATGCGCCTGAAATTGACTTGCAAGCTGTCCGCTCGATTGCAACTCTTCAAGTGTCACAAAAAGGGTGGCACCTTTCAGAAGCGATCATTTGGGGAGGGGACATTCACTTTCCGACATTGCACCGCTTAGACGCACAAGAAATCTACTCATTTCTTGGGCAGCTCCGTTATCAATTGCAACTCGGGCTTGTCGTAGCATCTTGTTTGAAAAGAAAAGAAGAACAAATGATCCAGCAAGAGTACCCTAAGCTTCCCCACAAATCTCTGGAAAAATATAAACGACTTGCGCAGACCCTTTCGGTTACCTATTTTAAAGAAGGACTCAAAGACCTCTTCGAACTTGAATTGCAATCAAGAATGAAAGTCGCTAACTTACCTCTTTTGCTCGACCGTTTTATTGCAGGACTTAAAACCCGGATGGCCCATGGTTAAAGGATTGATTTTACTTCCCAATGCACTTGATCCCGCTCTGGATTCAAGTGGATTTGTCACATCTGTTTTATCAGATGTTGTCCCACTTCTAACTGGAATCATTGCAGAAAGTGAAAAAGGTGCCCGTGCCTTTCTCAAACGGTTTACTTATGAAGAGCCCAAAACATTTCGCGATGTGCCCATCCATCTTCTCAATGAGCATTCTTCGAAGGAAGATCTTCAAGACCTTCTCAAACTGCTCCAGGTAGGAGGGAGCTGGGGACTGATTTCTGACTGTGGTCTTCCCGTATTAGCCGATCCCGGAGCGCAACTTGTCCAACTTGCAAGAAAAGAAAACATTCCCGTTCAAGCCTATCCTGGGCCTTCCTCGATCATCTTAGCTTTGATGCTCTCGGGATTATCTGGCCAGGCATTTACTTTTCACGGCTACTTGCCGCGCGAACACAAACCTTTGAAGAATAAAGTTGCACTCATTGAAAAACTCAAAGGGCAATCTCATATCTTTATTGAAGCACCGTACCGAACGGAAAAACTCCTCTCTTTTTTACTCGAACAGCTGGGTGGTGACACGACACTTTGTGTTGCTTGGAACTTGACATTGCCAGATCAAGAAGTCATCGTAAAGAAGGTGAAGGCATGGAAAAAAGAACTCTTGCCTGACTTGAAGAAAAAACCAGCGGTTTTTGTTGTAGGTCGAAATGTTTAAGTTGCCTGATGATGAGTGGAAAGCGAGACTCACTCCAGAGGAGTACAAAGTCCTCAGAAAAAAAGGAACGGAGCAGGCCTTTACTGGAAAGTATTACGATCATCATGAAAAAGGGACTTACTGCTGCGCAGGCTGCGGACAACCTCTTTTTTCGTCGGATGATAAGTTTGATTCAGGTACTGGTTGGCCAAGTTACACCAAGCCCACTTCGCCCGATGCTGTCTCTTATCGAGAAGACCGCTCCCTCTTCAGTGTCCGCGTAGAAGTTCTGTGCAGTAACTGCGAGTCGCACCTAGGGCATGTCTTTGAGGATGGTCCTCCACCCACCGGCAAACGGTATTGCATGAACTCCATTGCCTTGAAATTCAATGAATGATTTCTTCAATACAGGGGAAAACCTTTGATTTTCCCCTTTAGGAGATTGTCAGCTGGTATCACTACTGATTAGAAAATCAGCTTAAGGGTAAAAAACTATCTATCTTAAGGCAAAGCGCATGACATTTTGCTGATGCGCAGGTCATTCCTGAAAAGCCAAATGGTATGTATTTCCAGTCCCATTTATCATTTCCTCTTTGGTGACCACAAGATAAACAATACTTATAAACATATTGAACCTCATCATTAGCTAAAGCCTTTTCATTACCTTCAAGATACACAGTAATGGTGTCTTGTTGTTCATTGTAAATCGTGGTAGTTTGGGTTAATTGGGCACTTGAACTTGCTGCTATCGTTGCCATATTTTCCTCCATTTATTATGACCGTTCGAAACGGTAAAAAGCATAAGAGCATAAGAGCATAAGTATTTAACAACAACAAATTTATGTGTCAGCTCAGCTTAAAATAATTTCTTCGGCGACGGTGTCGTAAAAGAGTCGCCCTTTATCTGTTAGGCAGATTTGCTGACCCGCTTCGAGAACGAAACCCTCGCTCTTGAGTTTCTCGAGAATGGGCTGTGCCGTTGGGGGCAGAGGAAATGTTTTCAGGTTCACTCCACGATGGAGGCGCAGGTGGACGGCAAGCTGTTCGTGAAGATTGGCTGGATAGGGGAGACATTCTTCGAAGTCAACGGGGACTTTATTCTGCTTTAATGTTTCACAGTACTTTTTAAGATGACAGACATTTTGAAAGCGTTTGCCTTCCCAAAAACTAAAAGCTGAGGGGCCAAGACCTAAAAATGGGCGACCCGTCCAGTAGCCGGTGTTGTGAATGGCTTCGTAGCCTTCCTTGGCAAAGGCTGAGATTTCATACCGCTTGAGAGCTGATGCCTCTAATTTTACGCACGCCATTTCTAGCATCTTGCTGCAAGTCTCTGGTGTAGGAAGATGGGGTCGCAGCTGCTTTTCGTTTTTTGTGAAGACGGTGTTTTTCTCAAAGGTGAGATTATAGAGAGAAAGATGGGTGATGGGAAGCTGGACTGCTTGATCTAAGGTGTTTTCCCAACTTGCTAAGGTTTGATGGGGGAGCTCGTCCATTAAGTCGATGGTAATGTTTTCAATTCCCCCTTGAGCGATGGTTTGCACGGCTTGAATGCCTTCTTGAGCGGTGTGGCCACGTCCAAGGACTTTTAATAGCTCTTCATCAAGAGATTGAATCCCCACACTTAGGCGGTTTATTCCCATTGCTTTGAAGCGCTTGACGAGAGCTGGGGTGATTTGTTCGGGGTTGGCTTCTACGGTGATTTCGCAGTTCGGAGAGAGCTTCAGCTGAGTTGTCTTTTCCAGGACTGCTTCGATAACATCTGGAGCGAGTGAGGGTGTGCCTCCTCCAAAATAGAGGGAGGCAACTTCATGCTCTTGAATGAGAGGCAGGCGCAGCTCCCACTCTTTGAGCAGGGCATCTTGGAATGCTTTGCGACGCTGATCATCATTTGGAACAACAAAGAAGTGGCAATAAGGGCACTTTTTCTGGCAGAAGGGGATATGGAAATAAAGTGAGATTACCACGAATCTGAGTCGGGATCTTCTAGGATTCCACGACGCCAACGGTTTTTATCGCTGAAAGGATCATCTTCCTCTTCGTCGTGCATCGTCGTTTCTCCGGTCCCTTCATCTGAAATGGTAGTGCTTTCTGTGTCGTAAGATTCGGTTTCTAAATCAAGGCCTGCATCTGTGAGGCCGCTATCACCTTCCATCTCAACGCCAGGGATTGTATGAGGCTCTTGATAAGCTTGGCGTGCTTGAGGGTTTCGTTTGGGAACGCTGTACTCTTCGCTTTCACCATTTTCCTTTAAGGCTCGTAAACGATCTTTTTCTTCCTCGATTTTCTTGGCGAGAGCGTCGATTTCACGCTGGTGCTTTTCGAGATCCTTTTTTGGGACGAGGCCGAGTTTCATCCATTCGTCTAGGTCATGAAGCTCTAACTCTAATTTCTTTAACCTTTCACTTTTAATCATGAGAATATCAAAACGTTGTAAATTTTTGATCTAGGGTAGCAACTGCCTTAAAAAAAAGAAAGGGCAATTGTCCACCAGGGCATTCGGGTGCCTCATTTTAAGCCATCCCCTCTATACGATTCTGCCTTCTTTTTTCAAAGAAAAATTATTTGATAGGCGAATGGAAAGCGATATGCTATACGAAAATTTGGGGGTGGAAATCCATGAATGATCACCGTTTTGAGTACGCAAACCTTGCGAATTTAACGTTTATTGAAAAGCTTTATTCAGAGTACCTTGAAGATCCTTCGAAGGTCGACCCTTCCTGGCAGCGTTTTTTTGAAGGGGTGGCTTTTGGCGCCCGCCTGCCATCTACAGCTGTATGCGCCATACCCACAAGTCCCGATTTAAGAGTCTTTCATCTCATTGAAGCTTACCGCATTTTTGGGCATCGAGCAGCCTACATGAATCCGCTGTCCGATGGCCCTCCCAAACCAGAAGAAATCCAAGAGCTCAAACTCGAAACCCTGGGATTTAAGCAAAGTGATCTGAGTCAAAACTTTCCAACCTGCGGCTTTTTGAAAGAAGAGACAGCACCTCTTTCTAAGATTGTGGAAGCTCTACAAAAAACTTACTGTAGTTTCGTCGGCTTCGAGTACATGGGAATGCAAACACCCGAAGTTGAAAAGTTTATCCAACAGCAGATTGAGCCCTACTTTTCCTTTCCGATGTCTCACGAAGAGAGATTGCGGCTTTTGCACCACTTAAATACCTCTGAGGTTTTTGAGTCCTTTATTCATATGAAATATCCGGGTCAAAAGCGTTTTTCGGTCGAAGGAGGAGAAACGATCATTCCTCTGATGCATGAGCTCATTGATGAGGGGGGAGAAGAAGGTGTTCAAACGCTTGTTTTGGGAATGGCTCACCGAGGTAGACTCAATGTCTTAGCAAACATCCTGCGCAAGTCGTACTCGTCCATCTTCCATGAGTTTGAAAGTACTTATATTCCTGACACCATTCAAGGGACAGGTGACGTGAAGTACCATATGGGATATACAGCTCAAGTTGAGACAACCAAAGGGAAATCCATGGAACTCCATTTGGCGGCGAACCCCAGCCATCTTGAGTCAGTTGATCCCGTTGTGGAAGGACAAACCCGAGCCTATCAAGAAAAAGAAGGATCTGGCAGGACAAATACCATCGTCCCTGTTCTCATTCATGGAGATGCAGCCATAGCAGGGCAAGGTGTTGTCTATGAAACACTGCAGTTTTGTAACATTCCAGGTTATGCAACAGGGGGAACCATCCATATTGTCATTAACAACCAGCTCGGTTTTACTGCCCATCCTCATGAGTCCCGTTCCACTCAATATTGCACTGACATTGCTAAGAGCTTTGGCGCCCCGGTTTTTCATTTGAATGCGGAGAGACCGGAAAACTGTTTGGCTGCTGCGAGACTTGCGATGCGCCTCCGTCAACGGTTCCATTGTGATGTCTTTCTTGAACTGAATTGCTTTCGTAAATATGGCCACAACGAAACAGATGAACCAGGTTTCACCCAACCACTTGCTTACCAAAAGATTCGTGAGCGCAAAAATATCCGGGATATCTACCGGGATCGGAATGTCAAGAGAGGGAATTTTTCGAAGGAAGAAGCTCAGGCGTGTGAAGATGAATTTAAAGCGTTGCTCGAAAAAGAGTTGCTCGAAACCAAAGACCTTGCAAAAGAAAAAAGGGAGGTGAAGCTTCCTCAGGAGAAAAAACCTTCTCCTCTTCTAACGCATGTGCCATCGGGTATTCCGATGACCCGACTCAAGCAACTCACTGAGAAATTTTGCGCCATTCCTTCAAATTTTACCATCCATCCCAAATTGAAGCGGATCTTTGAAGATCGGAAAAAAATGAGTGAGGGAGATCTTAAAACCCCTGCAATTGATTGGGGAATGGCAGAGTATTTAGCCTATGCCTCTCTTTTAACAGATGGAGTGCACGTCCGCCTTTCAGGGCAAGATAGTGGAAGGGGAACCTTTTCCCACCGTCATGCCATTTTGACAGACCAAAAGACCCAAGAAACCTATGTGCCACTCAACCATTTAGCTCAAGATCAAGCTTCCTTTGATGTTTACAACTCGCCTCTGTCTGAATATGCCGTTATGGGATTTGAATATGGCTATAGCCTCGTCTATGAAAAGTCACTTGTGATTTGGGAAGCGCAATTTGGAGACTTTGCCAATGGAGCGCAAATCACCATTGACCAGTATGTTGTCAGTGCAGAGCAAAAGTGGGGAAGTCACTCCTCTTTTACCCTGATTCTGCCTCATGGATATGAAGGAATGGGGCCCGAACATTCTTCTGCGCGCATCGAAAGATTTTTGCAGCTTGCCGCAAGTGATAGTATTTACGTTGCGGTTCCCTCAACAGCAGCGCAGTTTTATCATGTCTTAAGACGTCAAGGCATCACTAGCATGAAAAAACCACTCATGCTCTTTTCACCTAAAGGATTGCTCCGTTTTCCTCCTTCAAGTAGCCCGCTTGAAGCATTTGACGAAGGGACGAGCTTTCAAGAAGTGATCGATGACCCCAAGCCTCCGAATAAAGCAAACAGAGTTCTTTTCTGCACAGGCAAGGTCTACTATGACCTGGTTCAAGAGCGGGATAAACGGGGGGCTTCTGATATTGCAATTGTCCGCGTCGAGCAACTCTATCCTCTGCATGAAGAAAAAATCCAAAACGTCTTAAAAAAATACAAAGGCATTTGTACTTGCTTCTGGGTGCAAGAAGAGCATCAAAACATGGGAGCCTGGGACTACATTTCACCAAGGCTTCAAAAGCTCCTTCCAGAAAAACTCGAATTACGCTATGTCGGAAGAGTTAGGAGTGCATCACCTGCCGCAGGATCAGGAGCATTGCACAAATTTGAGGTAGCCAAATTTTTAAACGAGGCGTTTGAGTAGGAATGGTAGTAGAAATTAAAGTTCCATCAGCCGGGGAGTCTGTATCAGAAGCCGTTGTAGCGGCGATCATGAAAGAAAGTGGATCGTATGTTGAAAAAGACGAAGAAATTCTCGAGCTTGAAACTGACAAAGTCAACCAAGTCGTGCATGCGCCCGAAGCAGGAGTGCTGACACTTCTCGTAAAAGTTGACGAAACTGTGACGATCGATCAAGTCATTGGAACCATTGATACCGCTGGAAAAGCGACCTCTGCACCCCCGCCGCCAGCAGCTGAGAAAAAAGAAGCAGCTGCGCCACCACCACCTACTTCCACACCTTTAGGCGAAGGAGCTAGACGCACGCCCGAGTCCTTTGTGGCTTCTATTGGGCAAGAGAAAGCCCCACCGCCGCCATCTTCTGCACCCACTCCTGCGACGCCGCCCACGCCGACACCACCAAAGTCAGCTCCAGTCAAAGAGGGAAGCCAAACGCGCAAACGGATGAGTGGTCTTAGACGCACCATAGCCAAACGGCTCGTCGAAGTGAAAAACAATACCGCCATGTTGACCACTTTCAACGAAGTTGACATGTCAGCAGTCATGGAACTTCGCTCGCGTGAAAAAGATGCCTTTTTAGATAAACATGGGGTCAAACTTGGGTTCATGTCATTCTTTGTGAAAGCCTGCGTTGCTGCCTTAAAAGAACTCCCTGACGTCAATGCGTTCATTGATGGAGAGGAAATCGTCTATAATCATTCTTATCACGTGGGCATCTCTGTTTCGACCGAAAAAGGACTCATGGTTCCTGTCATTCGAGATTGTGATAACCTTTCCTTTGCAGGCATCGAACAAGCTATTCAAGACTATGCGAAAAAAGCGCGCTCAGGATCTATCAGCATCGATGACTTACAAGGCGGAAGCTTTACCATCACAAATGGGGGAGTGTTTGGGTCCATGCTTTCAACGCCCATTTTAAATCCGCCCCAAAGCGCCATTTTAGGGATGCATAACATTGTGAAACGAGCTGTTGTCATCAACGAAGAAATCGTTATCCGTCCCATGATGTATCTTGCTCTCAGCTACGACCACCGCATTGTAGATGGTAAGGAAGCTGTGACTTTCTTAGTGAAAGTGAAAGAGCTGCTCGAAAAACCCGACCGACTTTTGTTCGATTTTTAAGGGAGAATCATCATGGCAGAAACATACGATGTCGTTATCATTGGATCAGGACCTGGAGGCTATGTTGCTGCCATTCGCGCTGCGCAATTAGGACTGAAAACTGCCTGTATTGAAAAAGAACCCAATTTAGGAGGAACCTGCCTCAATGTAGGGTGCATTCCCTCTAAATCACTGTTGCAATCATCCGAGCTCTATGCCCAAATTCTGCATCACTCAAAAGAACATGGCATCAATGCCTCTGCAAAGCTCGACTTTTCGCAAATGATGAAACGCAAAGACCAAGTTGTTGCAGGCTTTAACCAAGGAATCCAAGGCCTTTTTAAAAAGAATAAAATCACCCATATCAAAGGGAAAGCAACCTTTACTTCTCCCACATCAGTCACCGTTTCTGGGCAAGAAATCACAGCTAAAAACTTCATCCTTGCAACGGGATCGGAAGCCACGCCTCTTCCCTTTCTTCCCTTTGATGAAAAAAAGGTCCTGTCTTCAACAGGCGCTCTAGCCCTCAAAAAGATCCCTCAAAAGATGGTGGTTGTGGGAGCTGGAATCATTGGTGTCGAGCTAGGTTCAGTTTACAGCCGCTTGGGCACCGAAGTCACCTTTGTCGAATTTCTCGACCGCGTCTGTCCAACGCTCGATGAAAGCCTCTCGAAAGGCCTTCAACAAGTCCTGACCAAGCAGGGAATGACCTTCCACCTTTCAACTAAAGTGACATCTGCTGAAGTGACTCCTTCAGGTGTGACCCTCACAACTGAGAAAAGCGACAAAACCACTGCTGAGTTCACTGCCGATGTCGCACTTGTCTCTATCGGACGCCGCCCCTACACCGAAGGGCTCGGCTTAGATAAAGCCGGCCTAGAAACCGATAAAAGAGGCTTTCTACCCATTGATGCCAATTTCCGTACTAAGCAGTCCCATATCTATGCCATTGGAGATCTCGTCGATGGCCCTATGCTGGCCCATAAAGCCTCAGAAGAGGGGTACGTTGTCTCAGAGATTATCGCTGGCCACAGCCCGCATATCGAGTATATTGCTATCCCAAGCGTTGTCTACACCCATCCTGAAGTCGGAGCCGTAGGTCTGACCGAAGCCGAGGCCAAAGCCATGAATCTGCCCATCAAAACGGGGCAATTCCCGCTCAAGGCTAACTCTCGAGCTCGCTGCAGTGGAGAAGACGAGGGGTTTGTCAAAATGATTGCAGATCAAAAGACCGGAACCCTTCTTGGGGTTCACATTCTCTCAGCCCATGCCGGAGAGCTTGTTGCTGAAGCAACCCTAGCAATTGAGAAGCGGGTGACAGCCTTTGAGCTTGGCAATCTTTGCCATGCGCATCCCACACTTTCCGAAGCCTTAAAAGAAGCGGCCTTAGCCATCTCCAAAAAAGCCATCCATATTTAGGGGGCATTATCCAGTATAAGGCCCAAAGAGGTCTTTGGGTTGATGTTCTTCAGCAGATTTTTATGGAAATTAAGGCCTGAGGGTGGAGTATCTTTTAGGATGATTGTTTTAAGATTTTTCGGTCTGGCAAAGTGCGGAGATCGACGGCAACCCCGCATTGGGTTGGTGAGATCAAGCGCGCTGTCAGGCGGGAAAAGGTAAAGCAATCATAAAAAGAAAATCCACCCTCAGGCCGTAAAAAAAACCCGCGGGAGGACCCCACGGGTTTATAAGATGAATTGATGGTAATCAATTACCGCAAATTAAGCAGCGCCTTCAGCGTCTTTCTTGCCATCAGCTTCTTCACTAGTCTCTGTAGAAGAGGTAGTGACGTTAGCTGAAGCAAGCTTTTCACGAAGAGCTTTTAAGTCTCCATCAGCTTTAGTGAATGTCGCATTCAATCCTTCTGCAAGGCGAGATGCAATCATTTTTCGAGCTGAATCAGATGTCACTCCATCGAGTGTTACATCTACAACGTAAGCATTAGATCCTACGTGTGCACTTGCTGCTCTTTCTTGTGCTTCAAGGTCTAGAACGCGCTGGTTAGCATCGAGAAGTTCATTTTCGCGTGCTCCTACGTCTTCAACAGCCTTTTTGTAAGCAGCGCTGTACTTGTTGTAGAAGCTGTCTCTATGCTCTTTAGCTTTGCGAACTTCTTCTTGAGCTGTTGTAACACCGCTCTTAGCTTCGCGAATCTGTCTTTGAATCTCAGTTGTATCTTTTGAAGCATTTGCGATTTTAAGCTGTGTAAAGACTCCGCTAAGGAGACTTTTGTCTTGTAAGCTGTCAAGAAGCGCTCTTGCAAGTGTTGGAGATCCTGGAGTGTCATCTTTTCCAGATCCAACAACAATTTGAAGAAGGCTGACGTAATCAGCTGTTTTAAGCGCTTTGCTTCCTTTAAGAGCTGCGCTATCGATAGCAGCAGTAACTTTCGGGAAGTCAACTTTAGCATCAGTCTCAACTGGTACTTTAACTTCAACTTCAGTTCCAGCTTTAAGAGTTTCAATAAGCTGAGTGTGAGCTTCAATTGGTTTACCTTCAGCAACTGGTGTTTGCATAAGAAGTAATCCAACGTAATCAGCATTTGCTTGAGCTTCTGCTTCTTTCTCAGCAACATACTTTGTGAAGTTGTCATTGAGTTCTCTTAAGAAAGTCTCAGAACCTTTTAGAGATTCTCTTACTTCAGGAGCGTTTTTCGCAAGAGCTTCATTTCGTGCTTGTAAAGTCTCAAGAGGAATGCCCATTGTCTTAGCAGTTGCTTCTTTAGCTTCTGTGTCAAGAGCTAAGAAGTTCATCGCATCGATCAATTGAGCTTCACCTTTCTCGCCGTTACCAGCAAGAGCACGTAGCTCAGACTTACGATCCTCTAAGAAAGACTTCTTAAGAGCTTCAATATCACGAGCAGCGTTGATACGTCCAATCGCGCTATTGACTTCAGTCTTGATCATTGGAGCAGCGCTTTGTGCGAACTTTTCTCTGATCACGTCGTATTCAGCTTTAACCTGAGGATTAGATCTTGCTGTAGCTAAATCTCCTGTAAGATCAACAGATCCATTTGTGTTGATCGCAACAACTCTAGCAGCTTCCGCTAAAATATCGTCTCCTAAACCAGCAAACGCAACAGTGGCATCTTGAAGAGAAGCCATGCGCTGAAGGTGAGTTTGACCTGTAGGATCTTGAACTCGCTTCATTTTTGCAGCAATGTCTTTACCAGCAATTTCAGCATTTCCAGTGTACCACATTGTTTTAGCAGCTTCGACAGCAAAAGTTTGCTGAGACGATCCACCTGTCTGAACTTTAGTCAGGCCATCGCCCTCTGCAATAGCTGAAGCAACAAAAGCGCCATAAAGAGCTCTGCGCTCATCAGCATTCATACCGCTCTCTTTAGCAACTTTATCAATTGCAGTTTGAAGAGCTTCAACAGATCTTTGGAATCCAGTGACAGTATCTTGAAGGGAACGGACACCTTTTTGTCCTTTCTCGAAGTTATCGACAGTGATTTCATCACGTACGTCTACAGAAAGTTTGCCACCTAAAGCGTCAGCCACGTTGTTTTTAGCTGTATGTAGTGTTTGAACTTGAGATGTGAACTCTGCTGGGTTACGGATCAAAGCGCGAGCTGCATTTTGATCATTTTGGTGCATCTTCGCCTTAGCTGCCCAAATTCCTAGGCCACCAAGCGTAAGAACGAATGCAGCAACTTTAAAAAATGTTTTTACTCCAGCGTAGTTACCTTCGCTTTTAAAGTTATCCCCGAAAGAATAATCTTTATGAAGCGTATCCATTGCTTTGTTCAAGCTTTTTGAATCTCCGTCAAGTCCGAGCGCTGTGTTGATAGCAGCGACATCGACTCTTGAGTCTATTCTACTTGTTTCTGTCATTTTTTATATTCTCCATTTAAAAAAGATTATAATCTTAAATAGGTGTTATTTTAATTTTTTAGTTCTTTTATTATATTAAAACCTAACATTCAAAACAACATCTTAGTTAAATTAAAACATAATAAAATAGTTTTTGTTAATTAGATCTCTTTTTGTTCTCTTTGTAATTTGATATTATATATATTATAACATACTATATTTATTAAACTTGATAGTAAAAATTAATTTATTTAATTAAAAACATAATTAAAAATTTAAATGCGTTGTTTTTGTTTATTTTAAATTTTAAACTTTATTAATTCGTAAAAATTAAAATTTAATTACATATAAACTAAAATTTTTATTATTTAATTTAGATAAAATGAATGGACTGTTTAAACAGTCCATTCAGCTGACTCTTTTAAGAGCCGAGAGAGAGGTGATTGATAATCAGCAACTTACGCTAAGTCACTCTCTGTTAGCTTGATAGGGTTGTCTGGAGACAAAGGATCAAAGGCTAACGCTGCATTGAGCGTTAAAACCTTATCAAACTTGTTACCCATGGCTTCAACGATTCCTCGCAGTACAGGCTGCGCCTGCCTGAATTTTTTGACATTCTCGAGGTACACGCCTCTTGTAATGCGATTCTTAGGAGCCTTAATAAGCCTTTCTTCGCTTGATTTCATCATCGAGTACTGAAATACGATTCCTTGGACCTGTACGGCAAGTGAGTGGCTATTTAAACTCCCTCTAAGAGCTGTACCATGGGGAGCCAAACGCTCGTTTTGCCACATTTGGAAGTCATACTCTTCTGAAAGCTCGCGCAGTTCTCGCTTCCAGTTTGCATCTATCGGCCTTTTGCCTTCTAGAGCATCGTTCAGAAGTTGGGTTGTGGCAGCGAGGTTTTCGTTGATGACTCGGCTGAATTCTTCTGGCGTTTTTGGGGCAATTCTGTTTAATTCTGGGAGAGTGCGCTGCATGATCATACCATAGATAGCTGATCCTGTATCGAATTCTTGCTTAGCTAAAGGCGAAGCGAGCGTAAACCTGCTTTGCTCTAGTTTGTACTGAGAGAGGTCTCTATGACTCTGGATGTCTAGAGTCATGACTTCACGTTTCTCATTCACGTGGTGCTCAATCGGTTGAGCATAGACTCCATCTTTACTGTCTTCTCTTTCTTCACGCAGCCTTGCGAAGGGGAGAAGGTGATCGTTGACATAACTGATGACTTTTAATGCTTCAGGCGGAGAGCTGATGATCCTTTGGCTGATTGAGTCGATGAGGCTGAGAAGAGCTGTTGATTTAAAGTCTCGTTCGACCTTTCCTCGTCTGAGTTTATTTTCCTTCACCCAGGTAACATCTGTGATTTCACGACTTGCAGCGTCAAAATACTTCACTTGGTCTTCAACAGAGTGTCCATTGACTTCGCTTTGTAAGACCTTGACGGGTTTTTCTAAAGCTTCCAAATAGTTGCCGTGTGCTTCATTGAAGGCGACGAGACTGCGCCGATGTTGATCAAGGTCGCGGTCCTCACGATGAAAAATCTTCGCTGTATGACTGAAAGGGAAAGCTTTCATCGCCTTCCAAAACTCTTTGTATCCAACAAGTGAATGTCCATTGCAGTTTCTGTTGAAAAATCCCCACCAGCGCACTAACTTTCCTTCTGAGGTACGGCTTTCTAGCTCTGTTTTTGAAGTTCCAGTCGAAGCCCTAGTTGAACTAGAGGGAACAGGAATGCCTGTTGCAGGAAGAGAGGGTTTTTTAAACGCGGAGTCAGAACTCCCAATCAAAGTAAATCCATCCGTATCAGATTCTGTCGTTGCTTTAGTTACGCCTGTTGGTCCAAAGAATTTGAAGGGTTCTACCTTTCGCTCAGAGATCTCAGGGTAGATAGATTTACCCTCCTTCATGCGCTCGAGAATTTCTGACCGTTCAGATGGCGAGATTATTGGGTAAGAAACAACTTCTTCTTTGACATGCAATGAATCTGAAAGGGGAACTGGTGTAGACGATGAAGCACCTCTATGCTCATCTAAGGGATCTTTTACTAACGTAGGCGGTGTCTTATCTAGTTTATCGATTTCATCTTCTGCCCCGTACATGTCTACGATGACATCTGTTGGGTCTGCTTCTTGGGTTGTAGAACCCCAGGTAAACAGTGACCCCAAAAAATTGGTAAGGGGGTTTGACATAAGGAAGCTCATGATCCTTCTCCTAAAAAAAACCTTTTATTCTCGAACTCATCAATAAAAAATTATGATTTATACCGAACTTATTGATGCGTTCTTTTTATTTGTTCAATATGCTTAAAATAATAATAAAATTCGTAAATAAATTCAATTTAAATTGAGCTGTTTTTATTAATAAACATAATAGAAAATCGTTTTTATATATACTTCTGAGTGGGTTTTTGTAAAAAAAGAATTTTGTCTTTTACAAACAGAATAGTTTCAATTTTAAGTTCGTTAGTAGTTTATTTTTTTGTATAAACGAATAAACTTTTTAATGACACTTTTCGCAAATGGTTGTTTTATAGTTATTTACGTTAAATATAACGAAAATTTTAATTTGTTAAATAACAACTAATTTAAATCGTTTTTGTTTGTAAAATAGTAAGAATCACACTATAATGAAAGTATAGTTGAAAGGACTTATTTTAATATAGCCGTAATAGGAGGCTTTCACTATGGATAAAACCCTTAATAAGGACGAACTTGTCCGTTTAGTTGCGAAACAAGAAAGCAAAATAGACTTGCTCGAAGCAGAGTTAACTTACTTGAATCGTTTGCTTGTGAATGTTGGATTTCCCGAGGGGATTGAGACATTGAAAGCAACTGCAGAAGAACTTTTGCAGGACACGAATGAGAATGTTCGTTCGAACCCGCAAATGGGTTTCTAAGTGAAAGGTGGACTTCGGTCCACCTTTTTTTTTGAGCTCAATACTTTAGCTCGATTTTGGATAAGAGTTTTATTTTTTTCATCACAGAGCTCGCAGATAGTGGCAAAATAATTTTCTCTTTGATACAGGTGGTAAAAATTTTAAAAAAGCTTCGTCTCATGAGGTCTTATCGGTTTGCTTGATTTATTCCCTACAGATCGTTTAAATTAGTTCTTCAAACAGATGAGGATTGCATGCCAAAACTAATCTTTAATGAAGAAGAAGAAATCGAACTAGAAGAAGAAGCTCCAATCAAGCCTTCTTGCGAAGATGCCGGAATTCCTTTTGCTTGTGAGGAAGGGGTCTGTGGGACCTGTGTGATTGAAGTGGAAGAGGGGATGGAGCACCTTTCAGAGTTTACACAAGAAGAGCTCGACTTTTTAGGAGAACAAGAATCTGAGCGCCTTGCATGCCAATGCAAAATCAAAGGCGGCTGCGTCAAAATCAAGTACTAGAGGAATGGAGTGACAGAAAAAGAAAAGCACCCGATCACCCGGGGAATGACAATCGACGACATTTTTGCCAAGCACCCTGATAAAGGGCAGCGCTTAGCTCAGGAATTAACCAATGCAGGCCTTCACTGCGTCGGCTGCCAGGCAGCAACATGGGAGACCCTTGAGGTGGGCATGTTAGGTCATGGTTTTGATGACGAGAAAATCGACTCTCTGATAGCCCGTTTAAATGAGATTATTGCCGAAGAGGTAGACCCGACCACCATCACCATGACAAAAAGGGCAGCAGAGCGCTTTAAAACAATCTTAGAGCAAGACGGCAAGCAAGGCTGGGCTCTTCGCTTTGCAGACAAACCAGGTGGCTGTGGGGGATTTGAGTACGTGCTCGACTTTTCAGAAAGTCCAGCAGAAGATGATACGATCTTTTCCTCGCATGGGATAGACATCCACGTGAAAAGCAAGATGCTAGCAAGGCTACTAGGCTGTGAAATTGACTATCTAGAAGGACTTATGGGATCGGGCTTTAAAGTCACCAATCCCAACGTGAAAGGCTCATGCAGCTGCGGCAACTCCCAGAGTTACTAAGCTGCTACGTTCGCCGTAGTTCTCGCAAAGAAAACTGCAAATATGTATCCTTTTATTTGGTTTGTGTCACCATTTCTAAGGCGAGGTTCTACCATATCGTAAACGTACTTAGCTGCGTATTTTTCTTTGTTATTCAGCGTTTGTCCAGCTTTCAGCTTCCTGAGGGCGCTTTCAAAGTCAGACTTTTTAACTGAAGTTGGGTTAACAGTGCTTAGATCGAAACTCTTTACACCATCCACATTCGCCCATACTGCTGCCCAATTTGTTCCTGAATGGTCTCTTTCAACTGCTGTTATCGCCGCCGCATAGTCGGGAGAAGTCAAGCGAATATTTTTAGAATAGTATTCAACTTTCTCTTGCGGAGTTCCAGGAGTATTTGCTTTCAATTTCTCGAATGTTTTGCGCTGGTTGTCAGTTAATGGAGCTGTTGAAGACCCGTCAAGGAACTTGGCTACAGCTACAACATCTTCTTGAGTCGGAGTGTATGAATCTGCATCAGCTATAGGGTTTGCTTCAAGTCTTAAAGCATTCATTCCTACATTAAGGCTTCTACGGTAGTATTCAATTTTCTCCTTCGGAGTTCCAGGAGTATTCGCTTTTAATTGAGCAAATGTTTTGAGATGGTCAGCGTCAGTCAGTGGGGCGGCTGAAGGATCGGCAATGTATGTAAGTACAGCTTCGTAATGATCGGCAGTTGGAGTATGAGTATCGAAATTCATAGGTGCAGGCGCAGCCTCAAGCTGTAGAATACGTTTACCTGCATTAAGATTTTCTCCATAGTAGTCAAGTTTTTTAGCCAAAGTAGTTGGTGCACCGTCTTGCAATTGCTTGAATGTTTTGAGTTGATCTTCATTCAACGGACCGGCTGTAGTACCTGCTATGTAATCAAATACAGCTGTGTAATCAGCAGCAGATGGATTATGAGAGTCTGTGTTGACAGGCTTATTCTCTTTTTCAAGGCCTAAAGCTCGTAGAGCAGTCTTTAAACGCCTTTCGGCTTTTGTGAGAGAATTGTCTCTATCAATATGTAATGAAGCTAGTGCCTTTTTTACATCCTCGCTAGGTTCAGTGTGTGATGCACTTTGTAACCAAAGTTGTGCTCCTTCAAAGTGTTCTAGTTGTGGAGTCCATCCAGTTACATCAACATCTCTAGTCACCTGCTCGAAGCGCATTTCTACTGCTTTGTCATGGTAATATTTAGCTTTAGCAGCTGTTACTGGAGGTGTTGTCTCACTTAATGCTTTAGCTTGCATTTGCTTGAATGTTTTTCTTTGATTCTCAGTCAACGGACCTGCTGAGCGGCCATCTAAGAACGCAAGTACTGCATTGATATCTTCTTTAGAAGGGGTATGAGCTCCGAAGCTATCAGGTGGATCTCGTTGTTCTTGCTCAAGAACCCGAAGCGTCTTTTCTATCTCTTGGAGATCGCTTGGGTTATCCAATGACATACCTTTATCATGCGCGAAAAGGATACCTTTTTTTGCACCTTCAGTTAGTGTTGAGTGAGGATCTTTTAACCACTTCCTCGCAGCTTCAAAATCGTCAGCTGATGGACTTACTGCTAAAGGTAAAGCGATCGCGTGTGTGGTATCATTCGTTAGTTTGTAATAGGCATAGTGTTGAAGAGCTTGATCTTGTAGGTATTCAATTTTCTTCGCAGGATCTGTAATCGTCGCAGGAATGTCAGGTAAACTTATGTATGCATAGAGGCCTTCGTTAGCTAGTGTACTAGCTTCTTCCGCACCTATGAGATATTGATAAAGTGCATGATAGTCCGGGGTCGCGTCATGTGTTAAAGCTGGCGGCTTTTTATCTGTATCCCATGTCGTATATCCAGCAGAAGTTTTTAGGAGATCTAAAGTCATAGTAGCTGTAATCGCATCAGCTCTCTATTCGAGCTCTGTTCCAATAGCCTCGAATTCTTTTGCTTTTAAGATTTTGCTCATTTCTACTCGCCAAGCGGCTGGGCTATCAGCATCTTTAGGAGCGTTAGTTGGATCTTCATGAGCTACCCTGAGAGCATAAAGCATTCCCTTAGCAAGAGGATCATCTAAATCGGATGGAGTAGCGCCTCCTTTACCTTGTAAGAAATCGTACGCTGCTCTGTAATGGCCCTTATTATAGGTATAACCTTGATAATCAACTGATGTGGTGTCAACAGATAAGACTTTTGCTTTTATTTCAGGAAGACGGGTTTCGAAAGCATCACCATCGAGGTGGAGTCTTAGGTTTGATAGTAATGTTCCAGCATCGCTTTTATCCACTGATTCAGGGATTTGCCATGTCTGTAGCGCAGCGACTTCAGCTTCTGTCAAGTTATTTGGATATGTATCAGCTGTAAGAACTTTTGTAATAAGAGTATTGTAGTCTGCGTATTTGGGTACTGCACTGCTAACAGGCTGATGTAATAAAGTTTTCAGAAGCGTCACTTTTTCTTCAGGAGTTCTTCTTTTAGTTAGAACTCTTTCCATTCGAGTAATTGACACATCTAGTGCATCAATTTGTGTTTGGATTGCTCCTTTAGTAGGGCTAAGGAGACTCAATCTGTAAGCCTTTTCCTTTTCGCCAACTTTTAAACGTCTCTGTTCTTTTAATGCATCTATCTCTTCTTGAAACTTGAGAGGATCCGCAAGATAGGTTTGTGTAGCTTTTTCTTCTTCAAGCTCAGTTATTTTCGCTCTTAAGCGGGACATTGCATCAAAAGGCTCCAAAGATACGACTTCAGGGAAATCAACAGCTGCCTCTCCGACTTTTTCTGCAGCTTCCAATTCAAATGGGTCTGAATAAGGTGCAGATGGTAATGCATGATCGATGGCCGCAATATGCTCTTTCGCTTTCTCAATTTTTTGATCGATTTCTTTTATTTTTCCTTCAACATCGGGTTTGCTTAGAACTGCTTTGGCCACTTCCATTCGCTCTGGAGTGCTTGAACCATGTACTCCTGTAGAGCTTCCTGAGCTTCCGTGAAGAGCGGCTGAGCGTGGATCTTCAGGGATTTCGATGACAACACTATGGTCAATTGCGGCAAGTCTGTTGGCTTCTAACCAATAATCGTTGACTTTTGTGACAAGTGCTTGGTAAGCGTGCTCCGCTGTAGTTGATGTATGATTATCCGCATCGACTGCTTTAGAACCAACTTCGTGAATGGCTTGGAAAACAACTTTTGCGTTATCCGTATTTCCAAGTTCATCGACGTTGTCGGTAAGCCAGGTTTCGCTTGGATTTGCTTCTACTGGGTCGAATTTCGTGTGGGCAGCTTTATTGAGTTCTTTTGTAACGTCTTCTAGAGAAGTTGGGTCCAAGGATACACGGAAAGTCTTAACGGTCTCTTTGACGTATAACTGAAGTGCTTTTGTGTAAATCTGTGTGAGAGGTGTATCTGGACGCGAAGGCTCTGCAAGAACTTTTCTAAAAATGCGGACGAAGTTTTTATCTTGAACACCTTGAAGGAGTCTGTCTAGATCTTCTTTCGGAGTATCTTCGATCGTTTTGCCTGTTAACTTGGCTTTGAGATCAAGGACGTTTTTATGTTCACCTATCATGCCATCGACGCTTGGTCCAAAAGCGCTGCTGTAAGTGGCGTATTCATCAGCTTTGAGTGGTTGCGCTAAGTGCTCATGAGAATCATCTCTGTCGATCTCATCAGACTTCACATAGTGGAAACCCTCTCGGTTGAAGAAGGCATTTTGACGCTTTTCTTGTGTGCTTGAATCGTGGTTTTTTCGGTGGGAGTCAATGACAGTTTTCGCTAACTGATTGATTTGTTTAATCTTAGGAGCAGCTAGGCCCATATCTTCAGAGTCTAAGGTTCTTTTGAGATCACTTGTACGTACAGGGTTTCCTTCCGTTGTGTACGGAATCACGTACCGCTTGTACATCACGCCGTCGCGTTCGACGCGACCGACTTCAATCCCAAAGCCTTTCTCTGCTAGGCCTTTAAGATCTTCGTAGGTTTGTTGATTTTTTGTTAATGCTGCTGTCCCTGAAGACATAGTACTTCCCCAACTATTATCCTATTTAGTTTAATTATATCATTTTTCGTGAAAAAATTACTAATATTTAGTAAATATATTATTAATATATTATGTATGGTTTATGTAGCTGTTTATTAGCGGTTTAAAAAATAGTAGACGTTAATTTAGGATTTGGTAAGGTGAATTCAGAGGTTTAGATCGTAAGAAGTTTTTTCAACCCTCTTATTGATAGCTGGTTATGAGTAAATTTATTTCCGAAGTGAAAGAGAAATTACGTGCTGTTCTGATTTTCGGTCCTCCAGGATCGGGAAAGGGGACTCAGGGTAAGTTCTTGAGTAGTGCTGGAAATCACTATCACCTCTCTTCGGGGGATATTTTTCGGGGCCTGTCACCTGAATCGCCGGCGGGAAAGCTCTATCATAGCTATGCCATTGAGGGTAAGTTAGTTCCGGATGAAATCACCATCGAAATTTGGCACCATTATGTCATGGGGCTAATTGCGACGAACCGCTATTTTCCAGATGAGCAGCTCATCCTCCTTGATGGCATTCCTCGGACGAAGCATCAGGCTGAGATTTTAGACAGCCATGTAGAGATCCAAAAGATCATTCTTCTGGAGTCTAAGACGAAAGATGTTTTGGTTCAAAGACTTAAGCGTAGGGCTCTCATTGAGCGGCGTTTTGACGACTCTGACGAAAAAATCCTGCATAGCCGGATGGAGATTTACGAGCAGGAGACGATCCCTGTCTTAGCTCACTATCCAGAGGAGAAAATCGTCCGTTTTGACGCTGAACTCCGTCCTCTTGAAGTTTTACGGGATATTCTCACCTCTCTTTGTGAAACTTTATCTTAATTTCTACCTTAATCTTTTCTTGATATTTAATTAAATATTTACTACAATAATAGAGCGGGACTTTACCGTTTAAAATAATAAACTTTATTAACCTGTAAACAAAAGTTTTTAATTTTCTATTATGGAGTTGAAAAATGGCGTCACAGATACCGTCGCGTCCAAGTCAACGCTCCCCTGTGAGCGGAGGCTGGGTGTCTGCAGGTGCAGGCCGCCTCGCCTCAAGCGTATACCAAAAGGGCTATTCTTTAATAGCTAGTTTGAGTGGGTCGCTGTTGCCGTTTTTCTTCACACAGAATTTACAAAATCCTTCTGTTGGTACGAATGACGGCCATAGCGACTCCGTGTTGAAAAACCGTAGTCTTCACGTCAGAACCTCTACATCATCTGATTTGGGACTTGTATCCGGGCTCAAATCTATTAAAGATCAGCCCGAAACAATTATTGAAGAATCTCAAATGAAGGAATCTGATCGGATTCTAGCAAAACCTGCTGTAAAAAGAGGTGAGCCTAAACAACCCGATTTAGATCCTCCTTCACTGCTGGAAACAGCGGTGAAAACAGATAGAGTTGCTCAAAAAGAGATGAAGGAACCTTGGTGGCTTGTGACAGGTCCATCAAATGAATTTATCTATGCGACGAGCGATATCTCGAGTTTATATCGGATGGTTCATGGGGTGCAATTGGCTGTTGCAAATCAACCAACACCTCCAGCAGATAATGCTCTTGGAATCACGTCCGGTGCCAGTATTTTGACAGGCTATATAGCCGGATGTCGTGGCTATGTTGAAAACAGAGAAGCCAGTAAGATTGGCGACTTTTGGGGTCAGGTTAGCGGAAAGGTGACCATGGCTCGGGGCGCTTTTGAAACTGCTTATGGAGCTGTGATGCTTCCAACTCGCATCCTTTCGCTTGTCGCTGCATCGAGTGGTTCTCAGTCTGTTGCTCAAAGTGCTGCGATTACCGGAAATGTCGGTTCTGCGCTTGGTGGAGTGATGTACTTACTTCTTGCGATTCCTTGTGCTATCAGCATGGGTAAAGGGATCCAGTTTAAGGTAGGGCTTAGCAAAGCCATGAACAACCCTGAGTTTAAAACAGAGCGTGAGAAACTCCGTGGTGGAATCGAGTATATCATGAATAAGCTTGTTTTAAAGCGAGATGATCGTCGAGAAATGGCGTTCAAGGTTGTCAATGATCCAAGTATTTGGGATGGCGAGAATGTCAAACCTATCGATGTCAGTGAAGCAGATGAAAAGTTACTGTCTCAAGGAGATAAGGACTACATCCAAGGCTTTGCTGGAAGATACGGAGAGTTGCATGAGTATGATGAGTTTACCATTGCGCAAATCGGGCAGCACATCAAGTCAGCTTTTATCACTGGGAAGAAATTGAAAGAAGCTGAGCTTGGGCGAATGGCTGATCCTGCAACTGTGAAGCTCGTCAAAGAGGAGCTCGAAAAGTCAGAAGCGGATCGATTGTTAGAGCGTTTACAAGATCCTGAGGATTTGACAGCTGTCGAAGATGCTAAAAAGTTCTTAGGAGAAGTGAACAAGAACACCAACTTCAACATTGGCATGAATGCAGCCATTGCTTTCTTGTGTGTTCTTGGAGCTGTTGCCTTCTTTGTCGGAATGGGTGCAACAGGTGGAGCTCTTGGAATTGCTCTTGCCGTGATTTGGGTTGTTGTTTCTGTTGGAATGCTTGCAGTTGATGGCTACTACTTATGGCAAGCTTACAAAAGTGGCGATCCGAAGCTTGGAGATAAGGTCATCATGTCGCTCATGGGACTTTTCATGACAGCATCGGTCATGACTGCAGTTTTCTCTGGTGGACTTGTTCCACTTATTGCTGCAGGTGTGATAGGAGCCATGTGGGCCGGGACTGGCGCATACAGCTACTATCGCTGGTCGAAAAAGCCTGTTGATGATGAGAAAACCGATGAAGTGGCGCGACGAAAAATCGCCCTTCTCCAAGAAGAAGAACGCCGTCTCATTGCGGAGAAAGAGCAGCGTCGCTTGAAGGAAAATCTCAAAGAGAAACTAGCTTAAAAATACTCCCCCCTATTACAAATAGGGGGGTATGTCTTACGAAGAAACGCTCCAGGACTTTTTAAATTTTATCGGTTCCGAAAAGGGACTGTCTATTCATACAATCGAAGCGTATGAGCGCGATTTGCGCAGTTTTCTATCCAACCAAAAGAAAAAAAGCCTAAATGCTGTCAGTCAAGAAGAGATCATTTCTTTTATCGAACAGATGAAGCAAAAGGGATATGCTTCAAGCAGCCTTTCCCGCTCTCTTGTGGCAATCAAAGTATTTTTCCGTTTTTTAAAACGAGAAAAGCTCATAGCAAAAGATCCGACAGCTTTAATTGAGTCGCCCAAACTGTGGCAGCTCATCCCAGAAGTTCTCACGGAAAACGAAATCACGGCGCTTCTCAAAGAGCCAGACTTGGACACTGAAATTGGGGCGCGGGATCAAGCGATTTTAGAAATGCTCTATGCAACGGGGATGCGGGTTTCTGAGCTATGTAATTTGAACGTTCATGATGTCGATGACAAAACCGTTCACGTCAGAGGAAAAGGAGGCAAAGAACGGATCGTCCCGATTGCCGCAGTTGCTGTTGAAACCCTCGACCATTACTTAGGCTTTCGAAGAGAGGTGAAAAAATTAAAAGATCAGCCTCTTTTTCTCACAAAAAAGGGGAAGCGTATTGGAAGGACGCAAGTTTGGGCACGTATCAAGCATTATGGAAAAGCGGCGCAAATTGACAAGGTCATTTCGCCTCACACCCTGCGCCACTCTTTTGCAACCCATTTGCTCGATCATGGAGCAGACCTGCGTGTGATTCAAGAGCTACTTGGTCATGCAGATATCTCTACAACAGACCGGTACACCCATTTGTCGAATAAGCATCTGTACCAAGCCTTCGACCAATTTCATCCTCGGCAATAGCTTTAGCAGAGATGCTGATTTCCAATTGTTTACAAAATTAAAATAATAATTATATATAAAACATTAAATTTTAATTACATGTATAATAAATAATTTGTTATAATAGTCGCTATCATGGAAAGAAGGAGGAGATACATGAGTATCAGTACATTTATTTCAGCACGTCATTCACAAATTGGGGAGATGCAACACGTTGCTCACCAAGAAAATGCAAGACGCCTTGATTCAGCCATTCAAAATGTTGGGGAATTGCGTGACCTGAATCATCTTAAATCAGATTTTGCGGCTGATGTTAAAAGTAGCTTTAACAAGCTTTTTAAAAGTCCTCAAGAGTATATCCAGGCTCGGGAGTATGTGCAGCTTTTCAATGAAGATCCTCAGAAGGTACTTTACGTGTCATCGATTATGGGACTAAACATCTCCGAAACTCAAGAGCGTACTATGGACATGAATGCTAGAGTTGCAGACGCAGATATTCTAATTAACAGCTTACCAGCTCGCTTCGAGGCTTTTGTCGCTGAAAAGGAAGAAGCTGCTCAAGACCAACTAAAGGTCATTGCAGAGATTCAAGGAAAAGATCCAAAAGAGGTCGAAGCAGAATTGGAACACTTGGGAAGAATCCCAAAACCGATTAATCCATTCGAAGATGTGATGAGAGTGGGAACAGAAATGCAAAACAAGTTTGCTGCTACATCTCGCGTTTAAGTTTCATTTGGTTCATGCAAGCGGCCTGCTCGCATGAAATATTATTTTGCAACACGCTCTAGGAAATAATTCTTTTTTTTGAGAACATGTTCCTATGTTTAAGCGGTTGTCGATATTTCTTTTATGTTCAATGAGTCTGTTTGCGGCTGAGCAAATGGCACCTGTGCGTCCCCCGACTGATGAAATCACTCCAAAAGGACAAACCTATGTTCAAAATGGAGTGGCAATGCCTTACGTTTCTGCGAGTTTGATTTACTGGAAAGCTCGCGAAGATGGATTGCAGTACATTGTCACGGGGCAAAGTGGTTTTCGCGGAAGGGTCTATGAACCCAATTTCGAGGGACACCTAGGGTTTAAAGCTGGACTTGGGGTTAATTTAGGGCATGACGGCTGGGATGTCTATTTGCAGTATACGTGGTTTCGATCGGATGCCACTGACCGTTTTCATACACCGATTGGAGAAGAGCTATTGGGAACAGGTTTTTTGGTTGGAGGTGTTGAGGAGTCTCGTGCCAAGTGGGACTTTCACATGAACATTTTCGATCTCGAGTGGGCTCGTCTCTTTTATGTCAGTCCTTATCTGATGCTGCGTCCCTTCTTTGGTTTAAAGGGGTACTGGTCGGATCAAGATTATCGTGTGCGAAGCGAGGGATATTCTGATGCTAACCGCAGTGTGAGAAATTCGGATCGGATTTGGTATGATGTGGATCAATGGGGAATGGGAATCCGGGGGGGACTACAAAATAGCTTTTGCTTCACGAAAAACTTTAGCATTTTCGGCAATTTGGCTCTTGCTGCAGAGTGGAGTCGCTTTCGGCTGCGACTGCGTGAAGATAGCGCTTCGGCTTTGCTATTGCGTCTGAAAAATGAGCGCTACCAAATGGTTCCGGTATTAGAACTGGCTGTGGGGCTCCGTTGGGATGTCTGGTTTTATCAAGAGAAGTTCCATTTTGGTCTCGAGTGGGGATGGGAAGAGCAAATGTGGTGGGATTTTTCCCATGCGTTTGATCTCTTTAACCGAGGGTCAACAGGGGGCAATCTTAACTTTCAGGGCCTGACGGTTCGGGCTCGTCTGGATTTTTAGTCTTCTTACGACGTTTTCGTTCATGCACTCTTTCTCGTATCGATTCGAGATAGGTGAAAACCACGGGTGTGAAGAATAGGGTCAGCACTTGTGAAATGGTCAGACCTCCTACAATGACAAGACCTAGTGGAATACGCGACTGAGCAGTAAGCCCTCCCACGCCAAGTGCAATGGGGACTGCTCCCATCATTGCGGCAAAGGTTGTCATCAGGATGGGGCGGAAACGGGCCAGGCAGGCTTCGTAGATCGCTTCGTGGAGATTTTTCCCTTCATTGATTCCTTCATTTGCAAAGTCGACAATCATGATTCCGTTTTTCAAGACGATACCAAGGACCATGATGAGTCCGACAAAGGCATAAAGCGAAAGAGGTAGTCCAAAGATGAGGAGGGTGAGGATGGCTCCTAACCCTGCAGGAGGCAGTGTTGACATCACTGTGATCGGATGGACGAGGTTTTCATAGAGAATCCCAAGGATGACATAGATCAGGAAGAGGGTGACGACGAAGAGAAATCCCATGCTTTGGAAGGTTTGTTTAAAAATGTCTGCCGATCCTTGAACACTTGCTGTAATCCCGGGCGCAAGTTTTCCATCTGAAATTTTGGTGAGCTCTTGAATCGCTGTTCCAAGAGGGACACCAGGGTTTGTATCGAATGTGATGGTTGCAGAGGGGAGCGTATTGAGGTGGGCCACGCTTAAGGGACCAATTCCTTCTTCGATTTTGACAATTTCTGAAAGGGGAATTTGAGTGGGGAAGGTTTCTCCAACAGTGTTGATTTGGCTCAGAGTGGTCAAAGGGGTTTGCGATGAGGCTGAAATATAGAGTTTATTCAGATCATCGACGTGTCCATAATCTTTGGGCAATGTTTCCACAATGACGTAGTACTGATCGGCGACGCTGTTAATCAGGGAGATTTCCCCCCCTGCGTAGGCATAATCGAAAGCATATTCCAGACCTTCAGCCGTTACATTTAAGTCGTAAGCGCGATCTCGATCAATCTTAATATTGGCATAGGGCGCATTGTTGTGCATGTCACTTGTCACTTGTGAGAACATTCCAGTTTTGCGCATTTCAACCATGATTTCTTCCGCTCCTTCATACATCTTCTGGGAATCAAGGCCAGTGACGACATATTGATAGTTTCCCATACTGATGCCTGTACCTACATCGAGGCTGAGTAGGGGGAGCGGTCGCATGAAGGCTTGAATTCCTGGAATTTCGTGGAGCTTTCCTAATAGCTCACGAATCACCATGCGCATGGGCATACGGTTATTGTAGTCTTTCAGCTTGATGAAGAACAGGGACTGGTTGGATGTTGGAATGGCTGCAGCAGAAACGACTTCGAGAACGTTTGGATCTGATCGAACGATTTCTGCAACTTTTTCCTGGTACTCGATCATCTTGAACGGTGAGGTTGAATCACTTGAAATCCCAAAGCCTTGAATGAATCCTAAATCTTCAGATGGAAGAAAATCCGTGGGCAGTCTCAGTCCTAAGACAAGCGTCAAGATGACGGAGGCGATTCCGACACAAAGCGTCGAAAAACGGTGTTTAAAGACAAAGTTTAATCCCCTTTTATAGATGTTCTGCAGCCCGCCGTTGATTTTATCTGAGAACCGTTCGATCCAATTTTTATCTGCATGAACCGTGTGTGCACCAACAAATTTGCTACAGAGCATTGGCGTGAGGGAAAGAGAAATGAAACCTGAGATCAAGACAGCTGTGACGATGGTGATGGCAAATTCACGAAAGATGCGTCCCATGATGCCCGCCATGAAAATCATAGGAATGAAAACAGAGCAAAGGGAAAGAGTCATCGACAAAATCGTGAAGCTGATCTGTTTGGAACCGTTAAGAGCTGCTTCCCAAGTATTTTTCCCCATTTCGACGTGGCGTGTAATATTCTCTAAGACGACAATGGCATCGTCCACAAGAAACCCAATAGAGAGGGTGATGGCTAGTAAAGAGAAGATATCGATGTTGAAGCCATATAGATACATCATGGCAAAGGTTCCCACAACAGACATGGGAAGAGCTAAAATCGGAATGATCGTATCAATGAATTTTCCTAAATAAAAGAGGACGACGACGACCACTAAGAGGAACGCGATGAATAGGGTAAACTGGACATCATCGACTGATTCCATGATCCAAACAGATTGATCAAAGAGATTAACGACGTCCACAGAACCTGGGAGTTCATCTTTCATTTTATCTAAGAGAGCTTCACATCCTTGAATGACTTTAATGGTATTGGCAGTGTTTTGCTTTAAGATTGCAATGATCACGCAAGGTGTTTTGGAGTCTGCAGTATAGTAATTGAGACTGTATTTGTCATTTTGAAGGGAGTCTAATGCGTGACCTAAATCTTTGATTTTGACGAGAGCGTGGTTATTGTTTCTGACAATAAGCTCGTTATACCCGGCCGCATGGTGCATTTGGCCATCCACATCAATCGTGTACTCAACGTCTGGGCCGTAAAGGTTACCCACCGGCTTCTGTGGATTGCTTTTGACAACGGCGTTGGCGATTTGATCAATTCCAATCTGATGGGCAGCAAGCTTATCGGGGTCAACTTGTACTCTGACTGCGAAAGGAGAACCATACACATCGACATCAGAGACTCCTTCAACCATGCCAAGACGTCTCCCCATAAGAGAGTAAGCGTACTCATACAAGTCTCCTAAAGTCATGGAATCTGATTTAATCGCGTAGTAAAGTACAGGAGTTTCAGTTGGGTTGGTTTTTTTGTAAGTTGGGTTGCTTGGAAGATCATCAGGAAGATTAGGTGTGGCTCGGTTAATCGCAGCTTCGACATCTTGCGCCGCTGAATCGATATCTTTATCAAGAACAAATTGGAGGACAATTGTTGAATTTCCATTCGTGCTAGAAGAGGAGATCGTTAAAATTCCATCGATTGAAGTGAACTGTCTTTCCAAAGGGGAGGTCACGGTATCAGCCATGGTGTCCGGACTGGCTCCAGGGTAACTGGTTGTGACTTCAATGGTAGGAAAAGAGACATCAGGAAGGTCACTCACAGGAAGCGCTTTGTAGCCCAAGATTCCAAAAAAGAGAATGGTCGCCATGACGAGGCAGGTCATGACAGGGCGGCGGATAAAAATCTCTGATAAATTCATCCGTTAATCTTCCTCATTTGCATCTTTCACAATTTTGATTTTAGCCCCATCGTAGAGGCTAATTTGTCCTTCTGTGACCACTTTTTCTTTATCTTTCACCCCTTTTGTGATCACGATGGTGTCGTCGGATTGTCTTTGACCAACTTCGACGGAGCGCATTTCAACTGTTTGATTTCCTTTGACGATGAAAACGTATTTTCCCTTGGAATTGTTTTGCACTGCTTCATAAGGAACTAAAACGGCATCATCAATGGTGTCGAGATTGAGTTGCACTTGGATGTACTGATTGGGCCAAAGGGCTTTGTCTTCATTTGCCAGTGTCGCTTTCATCTTAATCATTCCTGTTGAAAGATCGACTCCATTGTCAATAAAAGTCAAAGGGCCTTTGTAGCTGGGAACCTTGGGGTCCTCGACCGAGACGATGGTTTCTAATCCCCCAACTGAATGATGTTGACAGCGCTGGATCTTCTGTAAGTCTTTTTCATTGATAAAGAAGGTCGCATAGATGGGGCAGATTTGGTTGAGTGTGACAAGAGGAGTTTCAGCATTTTGCAAAACTAGGTTTCCATCGTCGAGCAGCCTTTCTCCTGCGCGCGCTGTGATAGGGGAGTAGATAGTCGTATAGCTCAGGTTGATTTCTGCATCATCGAGAGCTCCTTCGTTTTGTTTGACAATTCCTTCGTCTGCTTGGACATTGGTTACCAAACTATCAAATGTATCTTGAGAGATGTATTCGTCTTGGACAAGTTTAGAGTTTCTCTCAGCTGTTCTACGCGCATACATCATGTTCGCAAGGCTTTCTTCAAGAGCTCCTTCAGCTTTTTTCAATGAAGCGATGTACGGCCTTTGATCGATGAGGAATAAAAGTTCACCTTCTTCAATGTAGTCTCCATCATCGAAATAGGTTTTCATCAGCCGTCCGTCTGCTTGAGCCATGATGTTCACGATGTTGATCGATTCCATGTGACCTACCGTTTTGATGAAGTAAGGCACATTTTTGGTGTAAGCTCGAGCAATTTTAACAGGAACTGGTTTTGGTTCCCGTTTGACATGCTTTTTTGAACATCCAACGAGTGAAATTCCTAAGACAAGGACAAAAATACTAATGAAATGTTTTTTCATATCCGTCCTGTGTTGAGGGTGGGACTAGAATGCCTGTTGCATAGGCCAAGTTGGCAACTGAGGTGTACCAGCTATTTTGGGCTGTTGCTAGCTTTGCTCTCGCATCTGCTACAGCAGTTTGGGCATTGATGAGGTCGACAATCGTTCCCGTCCCGACCTTGTATTTAGATAAATTGACTTTGTAATCTTCTTCTGCAGATTCTAAATAGGCCTCAGCATATTGAAGAGATTCTCGCGCAAAACCCACATCACTACGATAGTTGGACACTTCTTGAATGATACTGAGTTGAACCTGCTCAAGGGCAGCTTTCGAGTTTTCAATTTCTGCTTTTGCTTGCTTGATGGTGTTTTCAATGAAGAACCCTTGGAAGAGGGGATAATTGAGAGAAACAGAAGCGGTGAAGTCATAGTGATCACTCACTCCACTATTGTAATACTGCCGACCAATGTCAAATTCTCCACTGACTGTGGGGAAGTTTTGCAGTCTTGCTGCTTTATAATTGAGCTGACTTGATTTGACTGCGGCTTCAGCAGCCATCAAATCGGGGCGATTTTGGTTTGCTTTGAGAACGAGAATATCGAGATCTTCTAATTCAAAAGTTTGAATTGTCTCAGGGTAATCTTCGAAGAAAATGGGTTTGTCTGATGGAAGCCCCATGTCGTTGAGTAATTGGGTATAGGCTGTATGCAGATTTTGTTTTTGCGTCACGACATTGAGCTTTTGCTGCAAATAACTTGTTTTGGCTTGAACCATATCGGACACATCTGCAAGTCCGCGTTGAAACTGCTCTTGAGTCGCATCAAGTGAAATCTTGGCGTTGACAACATCTTGCTCTGCTGCAAACAGCAATTGTTTTTGATAGAGATATTGGTAGTAGTCATTCATGAGCGTTTGGATTGTCACTTGAATTTGGCTGTTATGCGACCAGTCAGCGTTATAAAGGGATTGAAGTGCCGCTTCACTTGTAGTGCGTGTTTGTCCAAAGTCGAGAATTAAGTAGGTGAGTTGGAGCTCTCCACCGTATTGCGTTTCATAGACGATCGTTCGCTGTCGGCTTGTAAACTCGGCAAATCTTGTGCGCGAGTAATCTCCTTCGATCTCAGCTTGAAGAAACTCATTTTGCAAAGACTGACCGTATTCAGCAGCGCTAATGCGCGCATTGGCCCAACTCATTTTGGTTTGAGGATTGTGGTAGAGAGCGACATCGATGATTTCTGCAAGAGTGAGTGGTTTTTCTTTTGAGAACTCTGTGTAATCATCGAGATCTTTGTTGAGTTCATCGTATGGCAGTCGCTTTTGGGCTTTCTTAGGAGGGCTCCAAACTGAATGAGAACTAGAGGGAGCATAAGAATAGGGATCGTTCGCGCCTTTAATGTCGCAGCCTTGACAAAACAAAAGAAGCAAAAGGACGAATAAAATTTGCCACATAAATAAAAACACCTCTTCTTTTGTCTTTATTAAAAAAGAGGTGTTTTTATCGAGCAATTTTTATCTGTTTTTTTCGCAGATAATTTTTTGAATTGTTTGATCACTTACATTTCTACCGCTAATGACAAAAACGGTAGGTCCCACTAATTTTGGAAGTTTATGAAAGAGTGCAGCTGCAACGACAACTGCAGAAGAAGGTTCAATCAACGTTTGATGGTGCTGAAGCATAAAACGAATTCGCTGATAGGTTGCTTATTCTTTGAGTAAAACACACTACGCTAACTGCCACTCCTTCTCTAATATAAATTAGGATAAGAAGATCTAAAAAGGGGAGTGATTTAAAGACCGATACGGTTCCACCAATTGAGACCTTTCCAAGATGAGGTGAGTTCAAAACGAAGATGGGTATGCCACTGGGTCTGACCAGCGTGGCTACCACAATGAAGCTCTAAATAAAGCTGATCTTTTCCGATAAGAGGCTGCAACTTTTTCTGAACTTGTTGCGCCTCGATGAGCATCTTTAACTGTTTTTCTTTGGGCATTTGAAACCAATTCACGGTTGGAGATGTTGAGTCAATGATAAGAGGCCTATTGCTTAAGGAACAAAGCAACTTAAAGTCATCTGAGAGTTTCTTCGAATCTGCTTTGCATAAACTACAAGGTGCAGAGTGCGTCTCTGGACTTCCAATAAGGGGCGTTCCTTTATCTCGCGTCGCATGAGTGCTTACAGAAAAGGGCTTGTCGTTTTTGAAAAAGTTAACGCAATAGCTTCCCGGAGGTTTATCTTGTTTTTCATAGTCTCGGTAGAGTTGATCGACGCTGTCAATGATGGATTCCAGCTCTTTTGGCGTTTTATCAGACCAAGTGTGCGAGGCAGCAGGGCTAGTGCTTGTGGTTTCAGTCGAGTTCGCATTTGAAGTGGAAGATTCTGTGGGCTTTTCTTTGAGGTAATAATAAGCTGATCCAGTGAGAAGTGTTGTCCCAATTAAGTTAACGATTGCAGCAGCTCCTGCATAGTATCCAACAGTTCCAATCGTTAGAAACATCAAAGGGAATTGTAGTTTTTTGAGTGTTGGATTTTCTGTTGATTTTTGCAGGATGGTCAGGCCAATTGCCACAGCAGTCTGTGCGGCAAGTGCCTTGAGTGAGGGCTCTGCAAAAAAGTTTGAAGGGTTGAATTGGATTGAGTTAGACATCTAGTTTTTCCTTATATTGGTTTGTCTGAAGAAGAGAAAAATCCACTGATTCCTGATGGTGCAAAAGGGTAGAAGTCATGTTTGTAAAAGCCATATTCTTCGATTAAAGCATCACGCATCGCTCGGTAGCGCATGGCCTTAACTGATTCATCGACACCTTCTGTTTGGTCAAGAGTTTCGAGCATTCCGAAGAGATTGGAAACAACGCAATTTGTGTGGCTTCCTTGTCCATCAATTTTGAAGCTTTCTGTTTCAGGAAACTCTGGTTCTTTTGAGCGAACAGGATATTCCATCATCTTATCAATATCCATAAAAGGATAGCGCTCTTTGACCATAGAGCCTACTTGCTCCATTGCTTCATTTAGAGATAATCCTTTTCTAACCTTAACGTTTGGTCAGTTGGTCCAATAGAGATCGAACATACCCTCAACTTTTTTAATGGTGAGATAGGTCTTATGCATGCTGTGAGAGGGGATAGAAAGCACTGATGCCTGTCCATTTTCAAGTAAGATCGGCACGGTTTCAATTGAACCTTCTTTCCCGTATTTAAGGCGCGATTCCAATTTTCCTAAGCTGGAATTTAGCTGAAGATTGAAGAAAGCTGTTCCTGGTAGTAGACTTGCTTTGAATCCCGACAAAGGGTGGTGCAAAAACCAAACGCAAGTCCCGATCAAGAGCCCAACCGTTTTTAATGTGGTTTGAATGAGAAATTCGACGTGCATAAGCGGATTTGCCGTGACCTCGGTATAAGTGGGGCCTCGACCTGACACCCAATGGCTGACTCCCGTTGTTAGGAAAAATGCTTGCAGAGCGAGTGCTGTGATAAGATCAATGAATCCAAAAAGCGGAATGAGGACGCCTGATAACCGTTTTAAGCCTTCTTTCATTTCTACGTTTAAGCCGGAGTTCTCAATGGCTCCCAGAATAGCTGCCATGGCATAGAGGTTAAGGTTCGTCAATTTGTAAAGGAACTCTTGAGCTTGTAGTTGCTGAAACCCTTTTTCGTAGTCCAGGGCGCATCGGATCGCATTGAGATGTGACTCTGGAAAGATCTCGATTGTTTTAGAATCTTTTTCGACCGTTTGGATCTTTTTCGCGATCCGTTCAATGATTGAGAGACTATGAATAGGACTACAGGGAGTTTCAGTTGAGCTGTAGAGATTTGATCCGAGCATTCCAAGCACTGCAATTTTATCCGTTTGCAGGGTCGTATAAAGTCCAACATAAGGATGGATCAGAGAAAAACCGCCTGCAAAGAAAAGAGGGTAGACGGCGCTTTGAATCCGTTGCAGATGTTGCCATGGAAGGGTGAAATCCATCTTTCTTTGATATATGGATTTTCCAACTGCATAAATAATCGCGGGCATCATCAAAGTGGTTTGCGTCACGATTTCAAGTGCGGCGGCAACTGAGAGTATTGCTGCCCCAACAACTCTGCCAATTAGATGGCCAGTGATTGGAAGATATTGTATTGATTTTTCTAAAGCTGTCAAAGTGGCCAGCTCAGCAAGACTTATCAAGCTAATATTTGAAGAAGTAGTTACTTCCATAATTCCTCACTTTTTTTCTAAATCGGAAGGATTATAGCTTTGTTCAGAATATAAAGATAGTTTTTCGCTTTTTTAACTGTACAAATAATTAATAGTTAAATATTTAAATATGTAAAATATAATTGAGTTAAACTAATAATTATGGTATAATTTTATTAAAAATTGTGGGGAGATATGAGTTTAACTAATTATACATCGTTCGGGGAGGCTTCATTTGTTCAGCCATTCCAATCCCCAGTCAGCTTATACGATAGACAAAGCCAACCTATGTGCAGCCGATGGGATGTGAGCCTCTACTATGACCTGGAAAACGACTATGATGAGGTTTTCTCTAGAGATTACGGGGAAGGCAGATCTATCCCGCGTATTGAAGATGTCAGTCAAAACGAACTCAATCGAGTCAAGCGTATTGAATATTATGATGAAATAGCCAAGCAATGGCAACCAATTGGGGTCGATTCAGCTCGGATGATCATCGATAAAGGGTTGACCTCTTCACAACTCAAGCGCTTGATGGATAAAGGTCTCTCTCCCGTTCGCGCAATTGGACTGACAGCTCTTTTCCCAGACCTTACAGGTAAAGCTCTTTTTAACCGCCTTTATACGATGTTTGAAAAAGGCATTCCTGAAGGCTATGATGAGTATCTTGAAAGTGGCAATAACTGTTTTGTACCAGATCCAGACAGGCCTAATTCGCTTGTCTTGGTCACTTCGCATGACAATAATGGAGCATTTCAAAGCGACTCGATTCCGAAAAAGTATTTCTTTTCTCAACTAGCCAAAACGTATAACTTCTGTAGAGAACGAATCACAAGTCTTTATGATTTTTGTGGTGGTATAGATCGTTTTGCTGATGAGAAGCCAATCAACTTATTGATTATTCATGCGCACGGCCAGCAAAAAAGCTTCTCTTTATCTAAAGATTATGGCTTCACATTAGGCGTTGATGTTCTAGATGAGTTTCCAAGCGATTCATGTTTAAAGAGGCTGGCTCCCAATGCAACGATTATTCTAGATTCTTGCACGACCGGAAAGGGCAAGGAATTTGAAATGAATTTAGCAAATCACATTGCAAATCATGCACCTCCAGGAGTGCGACTCTTTGCTCCTACTGTTCCTGTTGTGTTTACCGATATATTAGAGCATCTCCCGATAGATGTGAGAATGCGAGCGCTTCTTCGGAGTGAAGATGAACGCTACACTAAAGACGTAACGTATGTAATTGATCCGAAAAACAAAGAGAAGCATTGCCCACCTGATCGTATTTCCTATCTGCAAATGTGTAACACGGGGCCCCTGCTTCGATTTGGACAAGCTGAAGTCAGAAATTATTATGAGAAGATTCCTGGGATTGAGTTTTACCAGCGCCGCTCTGAAAAGTGGCAACTTGTTCCAGAAAAAACACTTCAATTTTTAGCAGATCATCGTTTTTGTAATCGAGATTTAGAACGGATAGCTGATCTTGATTTAAGCTTGGAGCAATTCGAGCAACGCATGAAGAAATTTGAAGGGGAGTGTCCAAAAGACTTCATCGACCAAGTTGCACAAGAAGTGGAACAGGAGAATCGACGCTTTAATCCTATTTGTTCAGAAGTCCCAGTTTTTAGAAACAAAGAGGGAAAACGTCCGATCCAGACAATCAATGATATAGGAATTGCCCATTCGTTTGAGTTTTATCTAAAACCATCGGATCAATGGATAGAGATTCATCCTACAACGCTGAAAAAACTCCTAGAAAAGGGGTTAAAAGCTGAAGATTTTTCAGCCCTGTCGCAGGCAAATATTCCCTTCAGTCGAGCCCTAGAAGTAGATCACGAAAAGTTGCTTGAAGAAGTCTATAGTCTTCAAGAAAAACACAATTATCTTCCTCTACTCGATCTACCTGTTAGGAATAAAGATGGGCAAAAAGCGATTAAGCAGGTAGAGGATATTGCCATTCCTTTTAGAATTGAGTTATGCCATCCTGATACAAATGAGTGGTTTGCTGTTTCTAATGATGCTCAGGAGTTTCTAAGTAAAATTCCTGATGCAGATTATTCTTTGTCTGACCTTTTGAGAGGAGAGGAGAATCCTGCTAGGTTTATTCACTTGGCATCCCTGCTAGAAAATGCTGAAAGCATGTCTGTGCAAGAGATTAGGAATGGAGTGAGTCAACTCCTTGAAGATGGAGAGTATTGGCTTGGTCATTATTTTTCTTATCAAGAATACCCTCATGGACATTTTGATTGTGCTCATGGATCAACAGTGTTCGATTACCGTCGCTACATGGATCTTGAGGAATCTCGTCGAAATGCATATAGGAGTTGGGGGGAATGTAGCCGAGGAGAAGGCTATTTATACCGAAGGGTAGGAGAGGTACTTTACTCCTGCTTAGCTACCGGTTTAGAAGTCTTGCTTGAATCGAGTGGCTAGTTCCCTATAACTTTATTCATTCATAGAGTTTTTTTGAATTAGAGAAACTGTATTTATCTATGCCATCATAAATTTCAAAAGGAGTATACTTTTTGCACCCCATAAGGCTGAATAAGGCTAGGGGAAAGAAAAAAGAATTAATTCGAGGGATTTTTATGGCAAATACAACGTCTGTAACGTCAAATTATAGCAGTGATTATGAAATTACAAACGGCTTATCGTGGAATGATTGGCTTTCCACATCAAAAGAAGGTTTAGCTTTAAGACACTTCAAACACTCTGATCGAGAGATGGCTGAAAAGGAGTTAAGTGAAGGCGGATCTGGGGATGCCTGCTCGCTCGTCCTCAAAGGACTTCAAGGTAAAACGTTTAGCCCAGATCTTCTACCTAACAGCTTTTCTGGTCCGATCAACCTCGAAGCTATCATCCGAGATCTTAACAAGAATTTGGAAAATGAAAAAAAACTTGGAGGATGTTTTGAGGGAGCTCATTTAGTTGATGGAGCCGTTGCCTCCTTCAAAAAGCGTTGGAGTGAATTAAATCCAAAGCTCAAAGACAATGCAAGCATTAAAGGGCGTTATGAGCTCCTTCTACAATCTGAGAGTTTGAAGGAAAAGAGTGAGCACCTGACAGCTCTTTTTAATCTCTTTCTTGGTGATTGGGTCCGTACCTGTCAAACCATTAACAATGAGAAGAATTTTTATTTTCTAGTCATTAAGCATCCAAATGCTCAGCTTCCAAGAGATTTTGGGGCTTATCCTCTTGGTAAGTGCGGAAAAGGAACACCCTGGAAGGTTCATGAGAAAATGAGCCAGATTTTCACTTTTAATGTTGCAGAGGGATACGAGAAAAACTTCTCTGCACTAGTGGAAGTCATTCGAAGTTTACAAAGTTCGTCAAACACTTAGATGGCAAACCATAAACGACTGAAGATTCAATCCTAGGATTGAATCTTCTTCGTCAGTAGGTCTTTTACGACGTCTGGAGAAGCTTTTCCTTTAGAGAGCTTCATCACTTGGCCAACGAGGTAGTTGAAGGTCTTGTCTTTTCCGGCTTTGAAGTCTTCGACAGATTGAGCATTTTCACTTAAGACTTGGTCGACAAATGGCTCAATCGCTGAGGTGTCGTGGACCGCTTGAAAGTTAGGGTTTTCCTGAATGATGAGCTCAGGGTCTTTGCCTTGGACTTGGACCATGATGTCGGCCACTTCTTTGGCAATTCGCCCTGTGATTTTCTTTTGGTCGATGAAGTTGACCAAAGCTGCGACATGTTTAGGTAAAATGGGGGATTGATAGAGGGGAGTGCCGCTATCTTTTAGACGCCCAACAAATTCGACGGTGACCCAATTACAAAGCGCGCTGGCATTGTCACAGTTTTTAAGGGCTTCTTCGAAATAATCTGAAAGTCCTTTTTCATTCACAAGAATTGATGCGTTGTATTCTGAGAGTTTAAGCTTGTTGACGTAGCGCTCAAACCGTTCGTGAGGAAGTTCTGGCATCTCTTGGCGAATTTTTTCGATGTACTCTTTTTTGAGAACAATGGGGGGCAGGTCTGGTTCTGGAAAATAGCGGTAGTCTTTGGCTTCCTCTTTCGAGCGCATGAGTACGGTTTCTTTTTTCTCTAAGTCAAAACGAACCGTTTCACTCTTGATCACATTTGCTGGATCTTCATGGGGATGGGCTGTATAGGCGCGCACTTGGCGACGGATTTCAGCCTCAATTGCCATCTCCATATTGGTGAAGGAGTTCATGTTCTTCACTTCGACCTTATTGCGCAACGTTTGATCTCCTCGAGGGCGAACAGAGATGTTGGTGTCGATACGAAGCGAGCCTTCTTCCATATTACAATCGGAAACATCGAGGTACTGCATGATAGCTTTGACAGCCATGGCATAAGCCGAAGCTTCTTTTGGGGAGAACATACATGGCTCAGAGACAATCTCTAAAAGGGGAACTCCGGCGCGATTGTAATCAACACCTGCAAACTCAGAAAAGTGTTTGAGCATCCCGGTATCATCTTCCAGGTGGGCATGGTGAATCTGGAACTCTTTCGATTTTCCTTCGACATCTGCAATGACTTGACCGCCAATAATGATTGGCTTATCAAACTGCGTGATTTGAAAATTACGAGGACTGTCAGGGTAAAAGTAAGATTTGCGGTCAAATTTACTAAAGGGTGCAACTTCGGCATCAATAGCGCAGCCAAAAAGAATGGCCTTGTCGACAGCTTCTTGGTTAAGGACTGGGAGAGCACCTGGTTGTCCGGTATCGATCACATCGATATTCGTGTTGGGCTCATCTCCAAAACGATTGGGAGAGCGAGCAAAGAGCTTCGAGCGCGTTTTCAGTTGGACGTGGATTTCGAGACCAATGACTGGTTCCCATTCTTCGTAAGAAACATGGCTCATAGTTGAACCTCCTTGTCAAATAGAGGGGGGACAAAGCTCGAAAGAGCTAGGGCTTTTTCAAGTTGATAGGCAAAGTGCATCACTCTTCCATCAGCAAGTTGAGGACCAAGCAGTTGAATGCTATGAGGCATTTTACTTGAGTCTAATCCCACTGGAATACTCATAGCAGGAAGACCTGCTAAGTTAGCGCAGATCGTGTAAAGGTCTTGCAAGTACATTTGCAACGGATCAGGGATGCTATCAATTTCAAATGCAGGTGTGGGCGTTGTTGGGAGCGCGACAATGTCACATTTTTTGTAAGCTTCTTCAAATTCCCGTATGAGTAGTGTGCGTACTCGTTGAGCTTTTTTATAATAGGCGTCTTGATAGCCGGAGGAGAGAACAAATGTTCCCAGCAAGATCCGTTGTTTGACTTCGTCTCCAAATCCTTCTTCTCTAGAAAGGTCGTAGATCGCATCAATCGAGTCGGCTTTTTCGGAGCGTTTTCCATATCGGACTCCGTCAAAACGGGCGAGGTTAGTCGAAGCTTCAGCTGTTGAAAGGATGTAGTAGATTGGGATCGAGTATTTGAGTTTTTGCAATTCTACTTCAACGATTTCAACTCCAAGATCTTTGAATGCTTGCAGTCCTTTAGCAAAATGATCTGCACTCGGGCCACTGAAATCTTCAAGAAACTTCCAAGGGACTCCGATTTTCTTATCTTGGAGTGAAGTGGATAGGTGATCGAGATAATTTTCTGGATTGGCATCAATACTTGTCGAGTCGTACTCACAATGTCGTCCCATCACTTCCATAATCATGGCAATGTCTTCAACTGAGTTGGCAAAGGGGCCAATTTGATCGAGTGAAGATCCAAAAGCAACCAGGCCAAAGCGTGAAACGCGACCATAAGTTGGTTTATATCCAACGGTTCCGGTAAAGGATGCCGGTTGGCGAATTGAGCCTCCAGTGTCACTTCCAAGCGCAAGGGGGCATAAGCGTCCGCCAACTGCAGCTGCAGAACCGCCTGAAGATCCACCTGGTGAACAAGAGAGATTCCAGGGATTACGTGAGATTTGATAAGCAGATTTCTCGGTTGATGATCCCATTGCGAATTCATCGAGGTTAGTTTTCCCTAAAATTAGACCATCTTCTGCTTCGATAAGTTTGGTCACTGTTGCATCAAATGGAGCAGTATAATTGGATAAGAACCGAGAAGCACAGGTCGTAGTTTCGCCTCGAATCTGAATATTATCCTTCAGAGCGATGGGGACCCCTGCGAGTTTTCCCATAGGTTCTCCTTTTCCTTTTTTGATGTCGAGTTCCTCTGCTTTTTGCATGACACGGTCAGAGATAACATTCAAAAAAGCGTTAAGGTCTTGGTCTAGAAGCTGTATACGCTGTAGAAAGTAAGAGGCGATTTGAGAAGCTGTATACTCTCCCTTTAAAAAGCCTTCTCTTAAAGCGTGCGCAGTTTTTCGGTACATCGTTTCACTTTCACTTATTTAAAATTTAATCACAGGGGGAACGCGAATCATCCCACCAACATGGGATGGACTATTGGCTAGGAAGGTCTCTCTATTGAGAGTTTCCTCTGTTTTATCTTCTCGCATAACATTTTGAACGGATTCTAAGACGTGGTTGCATTCGGGAACTTCTTCGGTGTCAACTTCTTTGAGGAGATCCATATAGTTCAAAATGGATTTTAAATTTTTTAGGAGTTTTTCTAGTGCTTCTTCATCACACTCGATACGGCAAAGCTTTGCCAAGGCTTTCAGACTTTCTTTATCAATATGGGACATCGATCCTTGCTCAGGTTCTTTTTCACGTTAAGTATTTTAATTGAGAGGTGGTCAAAAGTCAAATGGGATTCCTCGAGAGGAATCCCATATTGGAGAGAGGTTTCAAAGAGCTTAATAATTTTGGTTACCAAGTCCCCAGTTCACATCTGGAAAAGGCTTTCCATTTGGAAGGGTTGTGAAGTCATGGAGAACTAGGTTATTTGTTGGATAGGCATATTCGCCATTAAGGCCTATAAAGAAGTATCTCGCTAAAAAGCTATGAATGAATCGCGAGAAATTCCCGTAATGCCAGTTTCCAAAGTACTTATCTTTCTCAGACTCGAAACTCGAGCTGAACACAAAATAGATTTTAGAGTTTACCCTTTGGGAAATCATTGGAGTTGTCCAATTAGAAGGGGTAGCTGTTGTCCAATATTCGAGTTTATCAAAAGAGTGAGTTGCGCTGAACGGAGATGAAAGAGTCATTTCTTTGTTACTGGCAGGAGTTCCTACAACAGTTCTTATGACTTTTTCATTTGTTCCTGGTAAAAACACTTGAATTTGCTGGTCATGGATAAATTGTCCTTCACCTCTTGTACTTCCTGTGCGGAAAAAAGTGTAGTTCCCCTGAACATTGATAGAAGATGAAGAGGCTTTAATAAATCCAGGACCTTTGAGGTATGGGATTCCAAATGTTTCGAGTTGAAAGTTATGATTAATTGCTTCAAGAGTCTTTGCTGGAGCAATTTTTTCAGGGTGAGGGAGCACCTCATAATTTTGGTAAATATGTGCAACTAAACGAGAATCACCAAAATTTAGATAAATCACATCTAATAATGAATTTCGGTAGGCAATTGATCTCCAAGGAGGAGGTTCAAAATTAGGTGCAGTTGAAGGGAAGTTTTCTGGAACAGAAATTCCTAGTTTTGAAGAGTCTTTTGGAGATCTGAGTTCTGAGTGAAGAGGAAAATCTGCGCAGTTTGCCAAGGCAAAGTCCTTTAGGTCTATTGGAAGAAGCATTCCAATTTTGAGGCCTGAATAAGAGTTTTCTGGGATCCATTCTGGGACACTGCATCCTGGCGTTGACTCGAATCGGAACTGGTCAAACGCATTGACCAAGTTTTGGTAATAAGAAATCAAGTTGCCTATTCCTTGTGGATCTAGAGTGATACCTGCAATCAATGCCTGGTTTCTTTCTTTTGCTTCGTAGATCTCATTGACCCAAGCGATCCACTCCATTTTCTCGATCACGTTCTGGAAGTTTCCAAAGGGTTTGTCTTGTTTTCCGAAGTAATCCCTTAGTAGACCATAGCATCCTGCTAGGCGGTCAAAGATCGATTCTGATGTGAGTTTAAAAGAATTGACGTCGAATAACGCTTCTAATTGGGCATAATTGGCTAACTGGCAAGCCCAAAAGTAAAAGTTGTCTTCCTTTTCGCCATCAAAATTTGCAGGATGGAAGAATGCAAACTGACTAGGGTCTAAAATTTTGACAATCAGTTTACGTGTACCATGTCGCTTAACGAAATTTAATTGGTCTCTAAAAAGTGATTGAAGCTTTTCAGTTTTTTGAGCTTGTGTCATTCCGTCGAAATCAACTCGAGTGTATTCCGACCATAGACTGAAGTTAAATTGTTTAAAGGGGGTGACATTTTCGCTAGCCACTGCCTGGGTAACGAAACAGCATATGATTGCCATCCCGATAATGTTAAAAATTTTGTTGACCATTTTCATACTGACCTTCAACTCCTTGCTTTAATGAAAGCTGTGCGTCTTGACTTGCGCATGCCTCTAATTTCTAAAGTTTTTAGAGCGCCATCTGGGCTCCGAGTGTTAAGTATGAACAAAAATTTTATTTACAAACGATTAATAGTCAATTTAAAATTTGATTTTTCTAACATCAAACCTCTGATCGCTTAGCTATTTCCGAGGAAATTTGACAACTTCAAAAAAACTGTTTAAGATGAAGAAAGGAGAGTGAAAGGAGATCAATCATATGAAAGTCATTAGTGTGATAGCTCTTATTCTTATCTTAATTGGAGCCCTCAACTGGGGACTCTGGGGATTTTTCCAATTCGACTTTGTCGCTTGGTTGTTTGGTGGCGATTCAACTTGGTTAGCACGCCTGGTTTATGCTTTGGTAGGCCTTTCAGGCCTTTGGGGACTTAGTTTCCTTGCCAAGTGTAAGTATTTGTGCGGAAGCTGCTGCAAGAAATAAGAATGAGATCATTTAAGGTGAGTCCCAGAGGACTCACCTTTCTGCTTTTCAAAAAGTCATCTTCGCTTCATAATCCATTGATTTTATGACTATGTGGATCAATCAAAGATGAGTTCTGGTCGGTTCATCTTCCGTTCTTTAATCAATCGGCCTTTGGAAAAGGTCATGAACTGGCATTTACGCCCTAATATGGAAAAGAGAGCTATTGCTCCTTGGGAACCCATACAGGTCGTTAAATCTGAAGGAAAACCTAATCAAGTCGGGGCTAAGCTCCACATCCAAGCAAAATTCTTAAAGTGCATCACGAAACGAGCAATTCTAGAGTACTGTCAATTTGACCCAGATGAAGGCTTTGAAGCGAGACAAGTAGATGGTCCATTTGATGAATGGGTCTACAAAATGAAGCTGCGTGACCAAGGGGAACATGCGTGCGAAATTGTGGATCAATTCAACTTCAAACACCATTTTTCGAAAATTCTGACCTATTTCCTTAATAAACAGATGGAAAAGCGGTTAACAAGGATTCTCAAGTACAAGCATGAGATTTTGCAAAACGATTTAGACCTTTTAGAGAAATACACTTATGAAAAACCACTTAAAATTTTGGTCAGTGGTTCTAAAGGGCTTGTTGGAAGTGCCGTTGTTGATTTTCTAGAGTTTGCGGGGCATCAAGTCTGGAGGTTAAGCCGCACATCAGGTTCTGCAGCCAAGCGAGAGATTGCATGGAATCCTGAAAAAGCGGAAGCGGATCATGAAAAGTTTGAAGGGTTTGATGTTGTCATTCACTTAGCTGGAGAAAATGTCGGGACGGGCTTTTGGTCTAAAAAGAAAAAGGAGGCGATTTTAACAAGTCGCTACAAAGGAACGGAAAACCTTGTAAAGGTCTTATCGCGCTTAAAAAATCCACCAAAGACCTTCATTTGTGCCTCTGCTGTGGGATATTATGGTGATCGAGGAGATGAGGTGCTCACCGAAGAAAGTGAACCTGGAAAAGGACTCTTCTTAACGAAGGTCTGCCAATATTGGGAACGTGCTGCTCGTGAGCTTGAAGATGCTGGAGTTCGCGTGGTCTCAACTCGGTTTGGGATGGTCCTAAGCTCCAAAGGTGGCGCCTTGAAAAAGATGCTTTTGCCATTTCAACTGGGCGTTGGAGGAAAGATGGGTCATGGACACCAATATGTAAGCTGGATCGCTTTAGATGACCTCGTAGGAGCTCTTTACCATGTCATCATGACTCCTTCGATTCGAGGGGGAGTCAATTTCACTAGCCCTAACCCCGTGATGAATGCGCATTTTGCGAAAAAAATAGCTCAAGCTCTTAAACGTTGGCCTGGTCCTCCATTTCCAGCGCTGATGATCCGTCTTCTCTTTGGTCAAAAAGGAGAAGAGCTCATGCTCGCTAGTATCAGGGTTGAACCTAAGAAACTCTTGGACACAGGGTACTCTTTTCAGCTTCCCCATCTAAAACAGGCTTTTGAGCATTTATTATGAAGCTTTTTGAGAATCCATGAGCTCTTTGAAAGCTCTTTGGATTTCTTGGGTAGTGAGAGCTGTTGGACACCGTCCTTCAATCTTTTTGCGAAGGTGTTTCATGATTTGTTCATGCGGCACGCTATGGCTTGTTGTGAGACGGTCATAATAAAGGTTAATCGAATCGATATCATGGGGAGGCGTTGCTTGAGCTGACAGGAAGAGGCTTTGCCAGATTTTCTTGTATTTGAAAGGACCTCTTTGAAAGTAAAGAATCTTCAAAAGATGGTAATCTGTAATAGGGTGTTTTTGTAAGTGACTGAGCTCTTTTTTTGAGTAAACTTGCTTGAGTGCTGTCAAGTCCGTCTCTTTTAAAGAAAACAAAGCGTTGAGTTTACGGGCAGTCAGAGCTTCATCAACAGCTTGCGTCGTACTTAGTCGCAGCTTATAGTAATGATAACCGAATGTGATGAGGATGAGAAAGAGGTGAACAAGCAGCTTTTTTTTGATTATTTTAAACGTCAGAGTTTCGATCAGCTTTTGTCTTGCTGTTTCATCATGGATATCTAAATTTTTTATCAAATTCAAGTAAGGGTGATCGAACTTTCTTATAAACATTTTTTTCATTTTTGTTTTTCAGCTTAACCCCTGTTTATCAAATAAAATTAATTTAATGAAACAAATTTTAATTAAAACTCTAAAATTTTTTGGTTGATAGGAAATCTCGAGTAGATTATGCTTTGCGCATACTATAAAAGTAGTGGACGAGCGATGTATTCATCACACCTTCTTCCAGTCAATCTAGTCATTATCGTGCGCCTGTAGGGTGCATGTCGAATTCTTAGTCTACGTAAACATTTTCTATTTTAAATCAACACAAGCGAGGTAAATAAAATGAGTCAGATAAAGAGCACACCCCTATCAACCGGGTTGGCTATGTTTTCAATGTTTTTTGGCGCAGGGAACATCACATTCCCACTGATTATTGGTCAAAATGTGGAAAGCGGCATTGTGTTTGCTCTACTAGGACTCATTCTAACAGCTGTGGTGATGCCTTTTACAGGGCTCATGTCGATCACTTTGTTTGAAGGTGACTATCGAAGCTTCTTTAACAGAATTGGGAAGATCCCGGCACTCATCGTCATCTTAGTTCTTCTTGGGATCATTGGCCCCTTTGGAGGAATCCCTCGATTGGTGACACTTACCTTTGCAACCTTAAAGGTTTACTTCACAGGGATGCACATGCTGACCTTTAGCTTAATTAGTTGTTTCCTTATCTTTCTGTTTTCTTGGAGGAAAAGTCGGACCTTAGACCTAATTGGTTACGTCCTTTCTCCAATTTTGGTCCTTTCTCTTGTCTTTATCATTGTGAAAGGGCTTTTCTTTTCGACTCCTGAAACCATGGCTGGAAGCCACGTTCCCCATCCGTTCTTATATGGGCTTAGAGAGGGATACAACACCATGGATCTCATCGCTGCCTTTTTCTTCTCCTCATTAGTCTATGGAAGATTAAAGCAGCAAGCTGGAGAGAAAGGCAAGGCTTCAGCTCTTCTCGCTTCTGTTTTCAAGGCAAGCTTAATTGGGGCCTCGCTTCTTAGCATTGTCTATATCGGTTTTGGTTACGTTGCAGCCCATTTCAGTCATGCCTTGGCTGGAACTCCGATCGACCAGTTGGTTGGGCGCCTTGGACACATCGTTTTAGGGAAACACGCTGGGCTCATAGTATGTATGTCGATTGTCCTCACATGCTTAACAACGGCTATCGCCTTGACAGTCGTTTGTGCGGATTTTCTTCAAAAGCAAGTCTTTAGAGAGAAAGTGAAGTACGAATACTCTCTTGGATTGATCTTGATCCTAACAGCCGTCACCTCAACGCTTGAGTTTACAGGAATTGTTCAAATGCTATCACCTGTACTCCAAGTGATTTATCCTTCACTCTTAGTTCTTTGCTTGTTTAATATCTTGCATAAGACGTTGGCAGTAAAACCCATCAAGATTCCTGTCTTTGCCGCAATGTCTTTAGTGCTTTACTTCCAACACGTTGCTTAACTTGAGGCGCTTTTGCGCCTCATCTATTTTTTTAGTTTCTAGATTGTTACGAATTAGTTTTATTAATATTTTGTTATAATTCGTTTTTTCTTGCTCAGTTAATTGTTTCGATATAAATTAAAAATGAGGGTGGCCACTTGGCCGATCAAACGATAAATTGAAGGGACATCGGAGGAAGCATCATGAAAACTAAACTCGGACTCAATCCGTGGTTGAGTATTTGGGTGAAACCGCGTCAAACGATGCAAGCGCTCATGAATTATGACGTCAACCATCGGTTTATTGCGCTTTGTGCAATTTTCGGGTTTCAGTACATGCTTCAGGTCGCCCAGTTTTTATCTCTAGGAAGAGATCTGAACCTTTTTGTCATCTTACTCATCGCACTTATTTTGTGTATTCCTGTTGGGTACATCTTATTTAACATCACCTCGGCTTTCACCTTTTGGGTCGGGAAGTTGATCAAGGGAAAGACTTCGTTTAAACAAGTTAGGGCTGCGAGTTTCTGGACGAGTGTCCCGACAATTGGGACGATTCTGATTTGGATCATTTTGATGTTTGCCCATGGAGGGAACCTCTTTGTTGTGGGGTATGAGCAACAAGAGATGACAACAGGGACAATTGGACTGAATATTGGAGCATCCATTCTTAATATCGTTTTAGGTATTTGGATGCTTGTTATTTACTTACATGCGCTGGGAGAAGTTCAAAAATTTTCTGCGTGGATGGCATTGCTCAACTTGTTCTTAAGTGGGCTTGCGCTATTCATTGTATTATTTGTGATTGGATGGGGAGTCTCTGCTGTCACACACATGGCATAAAGAGATTTCAATCTTACTTATATGAGGGGGACGAATGTTTAAATTATGGAATAAGAGCGTGAAAGGAAGGGTTTTAGCTGCAGTTGGCTCGCTTGCTCTTCTTTGTAGTAGCGCGGGAGGCTCTTTTGGCGGAGCAAAGGCATATTTAGCCGTCAAAACTGGGCAGTCTCAAGTTAAAACAGTACAGGGGTGGAAAAAGTTTCACTCCATCCCAGGATCTTGCAGTATTTCACTGCCAAGCTCTCCTGAACATGTAAAGCAAATCATGCCTCTTTCAGATGAAGGACATAACCTTCGTTATGATGTGTATGTTGCAGCACATGAAAGAAAAGCCGTTTACATGCTTTTAGTGGCGCAATATCCACCATTTGTCAATCAGGCACATGCCGATATGAGCTTAGAAAGCTTTCTCAACGGACTGATCACACAGAATCCTGAAAATAAGCTCATTTTTGCCGATTTGACCGAAGTTCAAGGGTATAAAGCTCTCGACTTCTTTATCGAAGCAAAAGGGAACTACTTTAAGGGCCGTGCTGTGATGGCAGATAACAATTTATATCTTCTAGCGATGGAATGTGATGGAAAGAACTACCTTGAAGATCACTTTTCACACTTTATTTCTTCGTTTGAATTGAAAAAATAGGAACACTGATGGAAAACCTCGTCATTATCACTCTTGTTCAGTTTTTCGTGACATGGGCTATGGTTGGGGTTTCCTGGTACAGTCAGATCATTCATTATCCTCTCTATAAGAAGATAAAAGAAGGCTTCGTCGAGTATGAGCGCTCTCATATTCGACGAACAGCCTTTTTTCTTGGTCCTGTGATGCTTGTTGAAGCGATTACTGCCATCATTTTAGTTGGAGTTTCTAAAGGGGAACTCACCACTTTCGCCATCACTAACTTGATTTTGCTCATATTCATCTGGCTTGCAACATTCTTATTTCAGGTGACACAGCATCAAAAGCTCAGTGTCCGATTTTCGAAAAAAATCCTCAATAATCTCATCATGTCCAACTGGGTCCGGACGCTTCTCTGGACTGGAAAGGGGATTGTGATGTTCGCTTATGTCTACTATTTTCTCGTCCATGCTTGCAGATTAAACTTGGAACATATGTTCTAAATTTGTACAACCAGGGTAGATGGGTCTAACCTAGAGACTGCTGGAGCATGCAACACCCTTCCTTACCTGATGTACATTCTGTCAATGTCAACCATAGAGCCTCCTGGCAAGCGGCGGTTTCCCAACATTTTCGCGAAAAATTTCGACAAAAATACGTTCTCAAACTCTTTCTATCGATTGTGACTTGCGGAGTCTTTCCCTATAAAAAGTACAAAAGGTCTCGGCATGCGGTGGCTCAGGCTTTGGCAGCGCGTAAGCTTTTTTATTTTCGCGCATTACAAGACCATATCGAAGAGGCGCGTAAAGAACAGACACATACAGACCCGCGCCAGTCTCTCAATGCGATCTTTATGAACATTCAATCTGAGAAAGTCAGTGAAGATGAAAATGCTCTCGAATTTAAAGCGATTTATTCTCCAAATGAAATTCTTCTATTTATCACCAACCCTGTAAGAGATCAAAAAAGCATCAAGCTATACCGCCTCAAAACCCATCGTCTCGATTATTTGCATATGTGGCGCGAAGTGAAGCGCAAAGCGCGCGCTAACCAGTACCGCCAAATTCAAAGCATTAACTTATGCAACAAGACCCTTAAACGAGAATGTTGCCTTACTCCTGAAGGAATCCACGATAGGCTGACACGAACAGCGGTCTACCGGAAAAAATCTTGCCTACTATCCCGCTTTAAAGAGCTCAGTAAAGCCTTCCAAGAAATCGTCCTTGCCTATCAAGACTTTGAAGAACTTTCAGAGATCAATCCCAAACTCTATCACTTCCTCGAAAGCCTTGCAAAAACATCTAAAAAAGACATTGAAACCCTTCAAACCTACCTCGCAAGTCGTTACATTCCACGAGACTTACCAATTGAAAATCGCAGACAATTGGTCCAACTCGGCAATCAACAAGAGGTTCTTTCTCGCATTTCAGAAGAGCAAGAGTTGAATCTTTGCTCGCTCATTTTGAACCGTTACCAGTGGGACTTTCTCTTATCCCTTCAAGAAGTGTCTCAAATCACTCTTAACTTACTCGACTGGGCTTTTGAGGAATCTTCAAAAGCCATGAAAAAACCCCTTTCTTTTCTTGAAAGGGTCTATGCCGGTGCTGAAAAAAAAGTCAAAAACGATCCTGAAAACTTTCCTAACCTCAATGAGAAAATTCAAGAAGATCCCAGTTTAGAGCGAATGACGGTCGATTTTGCCCATGAAATCAATCGTGAATGGCCCTCGTTGCAGCTCATTGATGGAGAAAATGCTGTTTACCATTTAGACCGATGTGATTCTCTTTCTCAAGAGAGTTTAATCGAGTGCTACCTGGAACTTCAGAAGTTTTCTGGCATTGACGACACCTTATTTGTCATTTTGCTGCAATCTGTCTCACAAGTTGGAAAAACAGGCTTTCAAGCAGCAATTGAGGAAGGGGTGATTGAATTGCTCGGACAAAAGTCTGAATACTTCTTGCCCATCCTGACAAACACAGATGTGGCGATTAAGCGCATCGAACCAGGTCACATTGAAATCCACTACACGTTTGAGCAAGTGATTGTCAAAAAAGGGGAAGTCCAACACCCCTTTGAGAAAGAAAAATACATGATCATCAATCAACCCCTCAAAAAAGAAGAAAACCACTGGATTTCTCTAGAACCGGAAACGAAGATTGCCATTAAGAAGAGGATTGCATGAGAAAAGTCATCCGATCTGTTACACCACCCTTAGTCAGTCTTGTCATTGTTATGCTTGGGAATGGCTTCTTCAATACCTATGCTAGTTTGAGAATTGCCTTTGAAGGATACAGCAACATTATCATCGGGATACTCAATGCAGCTTACTATACTGGCGTCATGCTTGGCTCCATCTATGTGGAAAGACTCATTGACCGCATCGGCCATATCCGCACCTTTGCCATGTTTGCCTCGATTAACTCTGCAGTGATTCTCGTTCAATCGTTTATCATTGGACCAGTCAGTTGGACCTTTTTTCGTTTTCTTGTGGGATTCTGTGCCTCGGGCTTTTTTATTGTCATTGAAAGCTGGCTGCTCCTTTCTACAGGAATACGAACGCGTGGAAAAATTCTTTCTCTCTACATGCTGACCCTCTATATGGCGCAGGGGTTTGGACAGTTCATTTTGAATGCAGCTCCTATGAAGAGTTTCTTGCCATTTGCCATCACCATCTTTCTCAGCTCGGTTTCGGTCCTACCAGTCTGTATGATGAAAAGTAGTGGCCCTCTCATGCTCGAGTCCTCCATTACCAACATCTTCCAAATCCTCAAAAAAGCTCCACTCGGACCCATTGGCTGTTTCATCGCAGGACTGATCATGAGCTCTTTTTATGGTTTAGGACCAATCTTTGGTAAAGAGGTCAACTTGAGTATCATGCAAATCTCACAAATCATGGGTCTTACCATCCTTGGAGGACTTGCTCTCCAATGGCCCATTGGGCACCTCTCCGACATCTTTAACCGACGCAAGGTGATCATTGGGGTTTTCCTGGCACTGATGTTACTCACATTTGCCCTTTTTCACAGCCACAACTTTCCCTACTACTTGCTTCTCACACTTATGGTTCTCTTTGGGGGGATTTCATTTACCATTTATCCACTTTCGATTACCTACACTTGTGACTATTTCTCTGAGAGAAATATCGTAGGAATCACCTGCGCGCTGCTGATCATTTATGGAACAGGATGTATCGTGGGCCCTCTCATTTCACCTCTTTTCATGTCACTCGTTGGTCCGTCGGGCCTCTTTCTCTTTATTGCGCTTGTCTCTGCTGTCTACATTGTCTTTGCGATGTGGCGCTTTCTTCATGCGCGCCGTCCAGCCGAAGAAGAGCAAAGCGACTATTTGCCTCTTCCTCGAGCCACTTCTTTAGCCTTCCTTCTCGATCCCCGTAGTGATATGGGCAGTGATGAGATCGAAGGGGAGGAAGACGAAGACCTCTATCCCTTCATGGAAGAGGACGAGGACGAAGAAGAAGATTAATCTCCATTATTCAATTTCTTGAGCACAATCAAATTAAAAACAAATCTTTGTTAGTTGTTTTTTTGATTGAAAAAAACGCTTCAAAAATCTATATTATTTATACTAAAATGGAGGATTTAAAATAAGTTTGTCTATTGGACAAAGTGTCTGTCAAACACTATTAAGCGTACCTACCTGCCAAGAATATTCAAGTTTAGTGAATTGTGCTATTATTGGCTCCGTCGGAGTTTTGGGATTCTTAGGGAACCATGCTATTCAATACATTAAAGAGACTTGGAGCACACAAGCACCCCCACCCGCTCCCATTAAAGTACGCACATGGAACAGTCACAAAAAAGAGAGCCAAACTACGTGTCATTATAATGATCAAGATAATGATCAAAATTATATCAGAGAACTGGAAGAAAACTTCTCTGAAATACGCAGCAGTCTGAGACAGCTAGGGAGTTATACCAAGAGAGCTACTGGGTAGTTGGTTTCTTTTATCTCTAAGCAAACATAGGCTTTAATTTTCAATATTTGAACTTTCTTCCTATGTTTCATCTGGATTAAAGTAGATTGCTTCACATGCATTATCTAGGGAGTGTTTACGACAGGGTGGTTGATTCTGCTGCCTTAGACAAGGGACCTTCAGAATTTCCTTCTCGTACAGAAGAAGAGGTAGGAAGACTGGTTGCAAAGTATTCTCAGAGAGGTCGCAATTTTTTTGAGAAAATAGTCATGGATTTTCCTAGCGGTTTTCAACTCAATGTAGATGGCAGAGTAACGGCGCTGACAATGGAGAACTATCAAACAGTTGAGATTTAAGATAGGACAGCTTTTCCGCCCATCATGCGCAAGAGCTCTTCCTGCCTTTGGGAACCTTCTAACGATTCAATGGTCGTATGGGTCCGTTCTTCATCTGTGTTTTTTGAAATGAGAAGATGGTGAGTTGCAAAGCGCGCCACTTGAGGAAAGTGGGTGATGCAAAGCACTTGGCGAGACTGGCTCAGTTCGAGGAGTTTTTCACCAATGAGGGTTGCCGTTTCTCCTCCAATATTCGAATCAATTTCATCAAAGATGAGAATTGGGATGGCTTCTTTTTCAGCTAGGAGTAGCTTGAGAGCAAAAAAGAGGCGGGAAAGTTCTCCACCACTTGTTTTACTTTTGACAAGAGCGGGCTTTTCGCCGCGGTTAGCTCCGAGGTAAAAGGCAATTTGGTCAGCTCCTTCTGGTCCAAGCTCTTTGGGAGTGATTTCGATTTGGAAGATGGCATCTGGCATATTGAGGAGGCGAATTTCTTGGGTTAGCTCTTGTTCAAGAGTTTTTTTCGCTTTGAGGCGGCTTTTCGTTAAGTTTTCAGATAGGACAGCGCATTCGAGCTTTGCCGCTTCATGGGCTTTTTCGAGTGTTTCGATTTGCGCGTCGAGCTTTTCATAATATTCGAGCTCTTGTTCAAGCGTGTTGAGACGCTTTGGAATGTCTGCTGCGTCTATGTGATATTTCTTTTTGACGGCATTGAGTTTAGATAGTTTTTGCTCAAGAGCTTCTAGTTGCTCAGGATTCAATTGGAGATCATCAAGCTCAGAGGAGAGTGAAAACGAGAGTTCATTTAGGCTAGTGAGGGCAGTTTCTAGAAGTTCGCTTGAGGGAAGGTGTTTTTTAAATTGAAAGAGCGTTGGGAGCACAGAGCTTTCGAGCTCCTGAGTCATGAAGGAAAGGCTTTGAGTACGTTCTTGAGAGTTTGTCTGTTTTTTATACGCTTCAAAAAGGACTTCTTCATCTTCTGAAAGATCGACAGCTTGCAAATCTTCAAGTTCCCATTGGATACGCTGAGTGGCACGCTCTGCGTCAGTTTTTTGGAGTTTGAGAGTTTCGAGCTGGCGGTGGAGCTTTTTTTCATTTTCATAGGCAATTTGAAAAGGTGCACGATCGATGGCGGCGGAGGTATCTAGAATTTCACGTTGTTGATCAGAGGAGCGAAGAGCCGTGCTTGTATTTTGACCTGCAACTTCAAAGAGATGCACACCGAGTTGGGACAGAAGTTGTAGAGGGGCTAGCTGTGCATTGATAAAGATCCGATTTTTGCTTGTGTGGGAAATCTCCCGCTTAATGATAAGCTCTTCTTTAGGATCAAAGGTGATGCCGGCATCTTCTAAAAGGGAGTGGACTTCAGATAGGTTTTCAATTTCAAATGAAGCCGTGACGGTTGCTTGGTCTTCGCCAGAGCGAATGATGTCAGTATCGGCTTTTTGCCCCATTAGGAGGTTAATGGCTTGGATCAAGATGGTTTTTCCCGCTCCAGTTTCACCAGTTAGGATGTTGAGGCCTGTTTCAAAATGAATGACGGCCTGCTGGATGAGGACAAAATGTCGCAAATGCAGTGTTGTAATCATGCCGTTATTTTTACTGAATTGCTTGGATCTCTTCAAGGGTTTTGAAATGCATCTTTGCGATGCGTGGGAGAAGAGCGCGGCCATGCTTCGCAACAAACTGACGGCCTGCTTGGACGACAGCAGGGGATGCCCCCTTGGGGAGTTTGACTTGAAACTCTTCACTCAGCTTTTCCATTCCTTCGACAAAGGCAGCGCGCGCAATGATTGATGCGGCGGCAACAACGATGTCTTCTTCTCCTTTGTGCCTTTGGGTGAGTTCCACTTCAATACCTTTGCGCTGCAGAGCAGAGGCGACGACATGCTCGCTGGCAAACTTATCGATAGTGACTTTTTGACAGGGGGCTTTTTTGAGGACATCTTCAATAGCTGTGGCATGGCCCCAACCGAGAAGACTATTGAGATTGCGAAACTTGTCGTAGACTTCGTTGTACTTTTGTGGATAGATTTTGACGAGGGCGTAGGAAAACTTTTTACGGATTTGCTCGGCGAGTTTGACGATAGTTGTATCGGTCATCCGCTTACTGTCGCGTACGCCTAACTTAGAAAGCTCGCCTATTCCTTCTTCATCGGCAAAGACGGAGCCAATGCAAAGAGGGCCAAAAACGTCTCCTTTTCCCGCTTCGTCGACGCCAATGTGAGGCGTTTTGTCTTGGTCGGCATCAGGGTAGGAGTAGGTGAGGCTACCTAGAATCTCAGGTTCGAGATAGAAGGTGATGAAGTCGTGTTTGTCTTTTCCCTGAACGGTGAGCTTTCCTGATTCATAGAGAGTGCAGGATATCCCTTTTTTCTTGGCTTGGAAGAGGGTGTATTGTGGCTTCGACAATTCAAAGCCTTGATTTTTCAGGTCGTCTTCGAGCTTTGAGGCAAGGGAAAGGTCGATTTGGGCAACAAAACAAGCTGGTTTATTCATAGTACTTTGATGAAAATGATTTCTCCAAAGTTAACATTAAGGGATTTTTAATTGTAGATTTTCGTTCGATATTGTAGTCTAACGTCTTTCAGCTAGATCATCTATGGGAGCCATATGACTCAAGACATTAAGCAAATTGGCGAAATGTTCAAAAGCAAACGGAAGGAGCTTAATCTCTCTCTAAAAGAGGTCGAGAACGCCACATCGATCCGCTCCAACTATATCGCGGCGATTGAAGAGGGGCAAGAAGATCAATTCTTATCTCCAGTTTACATGCTTGGTTTTCTCAGGCAGTATGCAAACTTTTTAGGGATGGATGGAGACAAAGTCATTCGTGACAATCCCGAAGCTTTCGAAGGGGCAAGTGCAAAGCACGACTTTTTTTACGGGATTGGAACACTAGAAGTCCGCGGAAGCTTAGGCGGCGGGGTAAAATGGCTTCCGAATTTAATTTGGGCAGCAGTTTCCGTTGGAATCCTCGTTCTTGCCTACTACTTAGCGAAATACCTCGGCGTATTCTAAGCAATTCGTAACAGAAAATTTTGGAGTGCAAGGATGGTTTTTGAAAATCGTTTAATTAAAGAGAAGTCTCCTTATCTACTCCAGCATGCGCACAATCCTGTGGATTGGTATCCATGGGGAGAAGAAGCTTTCGAAGCGGCAAAAAAGCTCGACAAACCTATTTTCCTATCTATTGGCTATACTACATGCCATTGGTGTCATGTGATGAGCCGAGAATCCTTCGAAAATTCAGAAATTGCCACGCTGATGAATGAGACCTTCATCAACGTTAAGGTCGATCGAGAAGAACTTCCTGAAATTGACAGCCTCTACATGGAATTTGCTCAAGCACTGATGGCTTCTGGGTCAGGATGGCCACTGAATTTGATTCTGACAGCAGACCTCAAACCTTTTTACGCCACGACCTACATGCCTCCGACGACGCGGCAAGAAATGATGGGTGTCAAAGAGCTTACCTCCCACATTAAACAGCTTTGGAAAAGCGGTGAAAGAGAATTGCTGCTCGATCAGGCTGAGAAGCTAGTCGATCTTTTTGCACGTAGTGTTCAGACTCGAGGAGAAGAGCTCCCAAGTGAAGGCCATCTTGATACAGCAATGGCGCTTTTGTATGAGGCCATCGATCCCGTCTATGGAGGAATGAAAGGCGCCCCTAAATTTCCTCTAGAATATCAGGTGCCTTTTTTCTTGGAGCACGCTAGAAGAGAGCAGGATTCCCGCTCTCTTTTTTTTGCTGAGCTCACACTGAGTATGATGCATCGAGGGGGAATATTTGACCAAGTTGGCGGAGGATTTTCCCGCTACAGTGTCGATGAAAAATGGATCATTCCTCACTTCGAAAAGATGCTCTATGATAACGCCTTAATGGCTCTTGCTTTTCTCGATGCCTGGAAACTGACCAAAAAGCCGCTCTATCGGCAAGTTTGCGAAGAGATTTTAGACTATCTCCTGCGAGACATGCAACATCAAGGTGGAGGATTTTACTCAGCAGAAGATGCTGAAACCGATGGAGAAGAAGGAGCATATTACACCTGGCATGCTCAAGAGATTCAACAGTTACTTTCTCCAGACGATTTAGATTTATTCTGTGAGTACTTTGACGTCACGCCAAAAGGAAATTTCGGTGGAAAAAATGTCTTACACCGCACTATGTCAATTGAAGAGTTTTCAGAACTTCGTGGACTCGATCCGCTTGTGATCCAAACCCGTCTCGACACGTGTTTAAGCCTCCTTTTTGAGGCTCGAAATGACAGAAAACGCCCTTTCAAAGATGATAAGATTTTAGTGACCTGGAATGCCATGGCGATCGATGCTTTTATCAAGGCAGGACGGGCCTTTCAAAATGAGACCTATTTAAAAAGCGGCCTAGCAGCAGCCAACTTCATCCGCCAAAATCTATGGAAAGACGGCAGACTCAAACGCCATTTTCGTGAGGGTCAAACCGACTACGAAGGGGGGCTAGATGATTATGCCTACTTAATTCGAGCGCTGGTCACTCTTGCTGAAGCCGATCTTGGCAACGTTTGGCTGGATTGGGCTTTAGAAATGTCTGATTTTCTTGAAAAAGAATTTAAGGCTGAAGAGGGAGCTTTTTATCAAACAGGCCCCGACCACTCTATTTTACTCAGGCGCCCAGAACTATTTGATGGAGCGCAGCCTTCAGGAAATGCTATCCATGCAGAAAACCTGATTCGGCTCAGTCAACTCTCGCAAAATCGAGAACTGAGAATTCAAGCTGAAGACATTTTAAAGGTCGCGACAAGCTATATTGAAACCTATCCTCAAGGAGCTTGTTACCACCTGATTGCCTTACAACATTACCTCGATAAAGAGGCCTTGACGATTGTTGTGGCTCTGGATGAAAAAGAAAATTTAAAAGAAGAAATTCTAGAGGTTTTATCTTCTGAATTTATTCCCCATCACGTGGTTTTTTGGAAACGACATTCTGATCAACGGTTTGAAGAGAATGTTCCAACCGAGGGGAAAACAACAATCTATCTTTGCAAGCAGGGTAAATGCGAAGCTCCCATCACATCAATCGATGCGTTGCGTCACCGGTTTACTTAAACGCTGAAATTTGAGAAGATAAGCTTTTCGACAAAGTTTAATGACGCAAGAGTGAGGTAATGGATAAAAATACCCTAGGAGATTACGCAATCATCAAGCAAATAGGGCAGGGAACACTAGGCTCTGTCTATTTGGCCGAACACCGTTTTGTGAAGAAGCAGTTTGTTCTCAAAGTTCTTCCTGAAGAATTAGCTAATGACCGCAACTTCATTCAACGCTTCGAAAAGGAAGTAGCAACACTCGCAACTCTCGATCATTCCCATATAGTGAAAGTTCATAATGTTTCATTTGCTGAAGGGTACTATTTTCTCGTCACTGATTGCATTGTCGATTGCTTTGGTGAAACGACGAATCTCACACAATACCTCGGGGTCAACAAGCAATCTCTAAACGAAAATGAAATTCTCGAGCTTCTGTCGCAAATTGCATCTGCTTTGCATTATGCTCATCAAAAACAACTCAATGGAACACCTCTCGCACACCGTGGCATTAAGCTCAATAACATCCTAATTGGAAAAGGGGAGAGAGGATTGCATGTTTACCTCTCAGATTTTGGTCTTTCTCACATTGTTGGAGAAGGGGCGATTTTGACCCGCCTTTATAAAACACTAGCGGATGTCCTTTCTCTCGATTTAAACAAGACGAATACGTTGAAAACTGGCGAAGAGACTTATTTGACTGGCCCTTTTGACTCGAGTAAGCTCTCGAAACTGCACGCATCCTTTTTGCAAACCTACCACTTTCTCGCTCCCGAGCAAAAGATTTATCGCGAAAAGCCCGTAGGACCTCAAGCAGACATCTATGCCTTTGGAGTTCTCGCTTACTTCTTGCTGATGCACACTTTCCCCGAAGGGCGATTTCCTCTCCCGTCTGAAGTGTATCCCGACTTTAGATTGGATTGGGATTACCTCATTCGCGAGTGTCTCAAGCCAGATCCAGGCAAGCGGCCTTCGTCATTGCCAGGTATTTTAGAAGAACTCATTCGCCCCCATCGTGGACCCGAAGAGCACCCCATTGAAAAAGATGAAGACGCCGTCTTGAACTGGGATGATGAACCAGCTGCAGAACCTCCTCATGAACCTTCAGAAAACGAAGCCATGGCCGAGCTTGAAAAAATCAAGGAAGCTGCCCAAGTAGCTGTCCAAGATCCTGAGCCTGAAATTACCGAAACTCAGTCACAAATGCTTCATGAGATTTCAGACACTGTGCGCGGTGCAAACCCAAAACCTGTTCTCAATCCAGGTGAGATCAAGCGCCCAGAATATGATCCTGATCCTGCTGCTGCATTCCACATCGAATCGACTGTTGCTCGTTACGTTCCCAAGCAAAATGAAGTCAAAGACATCGAGCCTCTTTTGAGTGAAATGGTGATCATTAAGGGGGGCGAGTTTGAGCGTGGCTCCAACCAAGGTGGTCGAGATGAAAGACCGCGACATAAGATCCAGATTAACAGTTTTGCAATGGATGTCCATCCTGTCACAAACGAACAGTTTGTCCGTTTCTTAGAAGTTATGGGGGGAGAAAAAGACGCCAACAATCAAGATATCATTCAGCTCAAAGAATCGCGCATTAAACGGCATAGTGGAAAACTCGTGATTGAATCGGGGTATGCAAAACATCCCGTCATTGGAATTACATGGTACGGCGCAATTGCCTATGCAAAATGGATTGGTAAGAGACTTCCTACAGAAGCCGAATGGGAAATTGCAGCTGCTTGTGGCAATGAAGATAACATCTACCCAACTGGTGCAACAATCGAGCGCACACAAGCGAACTTCTTTAGCTCAGACACCGTCACTGTCAAAAGCTATCCACCAAACGAGTACGGCCTGTACGATATGGCTGGGAACATTTATGAGTGGTGCCAAGATTGGTACGACTATAACTACTACGAGGTGTCGCAACAAGAACCAGAAAATCCTCAAGGACCGCTTCAAGGGGTTTTCCGCGTTCTGAGAGGTGGTTGCTGGAAAAGTCTCAAAGAAGATCTCCGTTGTTCTCATCGCAACCGCAATAATCCAGGCATAGTGAACCGCACCTACGGATTCCGCTGCGCCGCAGATGTTGACGAATCGTGATCGCTCTTCTCTTTGTTTGCTTAGGGAATATTTGTCGTTCGCCTGCCTTGATGGGTTACATGAATCACCTTGCCTTGCAAAAAGGGGTGAGTGATCAAGTCTATATCGATAGCTGTGGCCTCCATTCAAGTTTTTTAGGTAGCGCCCCGGATGCCCGGATGCAACGTGTTGCAAAGGAAAAGGGGATCACCTTTACTCATCAGGCTAAGATGTTCGAGCCTGCCTTTTTTGACACATTTCAAGCTATTTTTGGTGTGACCGAAGAGATCGTTTCTCATCTACGATCTCTGGCACATACTCCTGAGGAGAAGGCAAAAGTCCATCTAGCGACAACCTTCAGCGAAAATTTCAAGGGAATGGATATCCCCGACCCCTATTATTTAGGGGCTCAAGGCTTTGAAAAGATTTGGGAAATCATCGAAGACGCCTGCAATGGCATCTTCGATGAATTTATTCATGCTTAAATGCGAGTCCAATCCAGCCGATGTATTTTGCCAGTTGGCCCTCGAGCCCGCTCGAAAAATGGTGTTCCCATTTCAAATGGTGTTGGGGCTTCTTTTCCAACTAGGATGGCACTACCATGTGGGTTAAGCATCGATTTCTTCAAATCACGATAATCTTCGATACTTTCTCGACCAGTTTTTGGGTCTTTGCCACCAATATCATAGCCAAAGATTCCATCCATTTTCCTTCCATCTCTCATACAGACTTGAGCATTTGGAAAATACTGCACCTCCATTTTGATTTCTGGAGGTAAGCGTTGTTGCAGTGTTCTCATTGTCCCTTGAATGGCTTTGAAATAAGGCTCTTTTATACTCAAAACCTTTACGTCACGATTTTTTGTGTTGTTTGCTGGGATTTGGGTACTCAACCCTAAAGCTACTATCAAGGCAATAGCCCCTGTAATATAACAACAGTTACGCTGTTTTGGCTCTTTTAGTTGTGTCCCAACCGCAATACACCCAAGACCAAAAATTCCTGCTGCGCTTGCCCCTGCCACATACCCCCAGTTCACTTGCAAATGATCTGAGTTGTTTTTGACATCATGAGTTTTACTCAATGTGTATGCAGGATCAACAAACTGAATGTTGAGGTCTCCGGCCCAATTTTGTTTTTCCAATTCCATCAAGATCTCTGAAATGAGATCGCATTCGTTTCGAAGGCCTCCTGAAGCAAAAAAAGTTAAAGTGATTGTGTTCTGGCTTCTCGCAAGACCTAAAACAAATTCTATCACTGATCGACTATAAGCACTTTTTAGCTTGGGATTATTAAGTTCAGGACAACCACAACTTGTGGTTCCATTGGTGGCTTTGAACTGGCAAATTCCTCCAGCATGTTTGGCAGCAAAATCAGGGTCTTTATCACATAATTCTAACCTAGCAAAAGTTTTAGTTTTCTCTGCAAAAGCAGTTAAATTGAAAGGGTTCCCTTCAAGTTGACAGGTCAGATATGCTCCGTTTCGAAGTTGACATGTTGCTTGAGGGCTTACGACTAATGTTTGACTCATAAAAACCTCCTAGCCATTAGATTAAAGAAAAATATTTTCTACCGAGTTACCTTTTTTTTCGAGCATAATTTTTATGCAAGATCTTGTAGGTTATTGAAGAAGAAAATATAATGTTGCTTTGAACATAGGTATTAACTCATGAAGCTTCTACTATCTAAACCTCGAGGTTTTTGCGCAGGTGTGGTCCGTGCAATTGAAACTGTTGAAAAAGCCCTTGAGCTTTGGGGTGCCCCCATTTATGTGAAACATCAAATCGTCCATAACCGGCATGTGGTCGAAGATTTGGAAAAAAAAGGGGCGATATTTATCGAAGATCTGGATGAAGTCCCTGAAGGTGAGCGCATCATTTACTCAGCGCATGGCATCTCTCCCGCAGTGCGAGAGCATGCAAAGAAACGGAAACTGATTGAAATTGATGCCTCATGTGGTCTTGTCATCCGCGTGCATTCCGCAGCCAAACGATTTGCTGAAAAAGGGTACCAAATCCTCCTTATTGGGCACCGCAAGCACGTGGAAGTGATTGGAACAGCTGGTGAAGCTCCTGATCAAACGACTGTGATCGAATCGGTCGAAGATGTCGAAAAACTCAATTTTCCACCTGATCAAAAACTCTTCTACGTCACTCAGACAACGTTGAGCTTAGACGATGTCAAAGAAATCACAGAAGCGCTCACGCAAAAGTATCCACATGTCGAAACGCTTCCTAGCTCATCCATTTGCTACGCCACAACAAACAGGCAACTTGCCTTACGAGAAATCACCAATACAGTCGATCTCGTCCTAGTTGTTGGGGATCCGACAAGTTCTAACTCTAATCGCCTTTGCGAAGTGGCACGGATTCGTGGAATTCCAGGTCATTTAATCAACTCTCCTGAGGAAATCGATCCAAGTTGGCTAGAAGGCGTTTCAGCAATTGGTCTAACAGCCGGAGCATCAACTCCTGAATCCGTTGTACAAAATTGCATTGAACATCTCTATTCTTTGGGTGTAACAGAAACAGAAGAAGTCGAGTACACCGAAGAAAACGTTTTCTTCCAACTTCCCAAAGAAGTTCTTAGTGTTTCTTGATTTTTATTAATCCAATGCGCATATCTGGATTTAAAACCCATGTGATGGCTTAGAGACGTTTAGATGGATTTTCGATTTTTTTCAGGTTTTCAAGACTCAATTTACCGCATACTTGATGAAAGTAGGGATAAATTGTGTCTTGGAAACTCGGGAAAAAGAAAAATCTCAGATAAGCGTTCATAGGTCATCATTTGGGATTGTACTGGATAATGATGCATGGATAGTAAAAAACCTAGAGAATCACGTACGCAAATCGATAAGGGTTCGTTTAAACGAGTTCTCAATGTCGGTGACTTATTTGCTGTTGGTTATGGAGATCTAGGGTCATCAATTTATTATGCCCTTGGAATCACTGCAATGTTTTCCTTAGGAGCAGCCCCTATTTCACTTGCATTAGCAGGTCTGGTTTTTGCCTGTACTGCTTTATCGTATGCAGAACTTTCGTCGATGTTAAAAGAAACAGGAGGCTCTGCGACATATGCAAGGCATGCTTTTAATGACTTGATTTCATTCGTTGCCGGTTGGGCACTCCTTCTAGACTTTATTGTGACCATCGCCATTTCCTCGTACTCGATTGGTCCCTATCTCTCGTTTTTCATCACACCTTTGAAGCAGCCAGAATACAAAATTGGGCTCACAGTCGTACTTATCATTTCGCTTTTTATCATTAATTATAGGGGAGCGAAGGGGTCTGCCCGGATGAGTTGGTTTTTGACAACTCTCACGTTGTGTACCCAGCTAATTATCATTGTTATTGGGGCAATATGGCTTGTAAAAATCCCCGATCTTTTCGAGCACCTTCGTATTGGGATCAAAGATCCTATCTGGTCACCTTCGTGGGACAACTTTTGGAAAGGAACCGCAATGGCGATGGTTGCCTATACGGGAATTGAGTCGATGGCTCAACTCAGCGGAGAAGCAAAATCTCCGGCTAAAACAGTTCCCAAAGCAATGATGCTTGCCATGGGAATGCTACTCTTTGTCTACATCGGGATCTCATTAGTTGCCCTCTCTGCCGTTGATCCTCAAACTCTCAGTACAAAGTATCTTGAAGATCCTGTAGCAGGAATTGTGAGTGTTCTTCCTTTTGGAAGTAAGCTTTTAGGAGGTTGGGTTGGCTTGCTTGCCGCGATTATCTTATATGTGGCTTCGAATGCCGGACTCATTGGAGCCTCACGTTTGTCGTTTAATTTGGGTGAAAACTACCAGGTTCCACGTTATGTCTACCGGCTACATCCACGATACAAGTCTCCTTACGTTTCTCTCGCGATTTTTGCAGTGTTAGCGATTTGCATTGTGATTGCAAGTCGCGGTCGCTTGACTTTCTTGGCCGACCTTTACAACTTTGGCGCAATGTTAGCCTTTTTTATGACACATCTCTCTCTGATCATCTTACGAATTCGCAAACCTGAGTACAAACGTCCTTTCCGCGCTCCATTTAATATTCGATTCAAAAAATTCGACCTTCCCATTACAGGCGTTTTAGGAGGGCTTGCGACTTTTTCGACTTGGGTTCTCGTTGTTGTCACCAAACCTGACGGCCGTTACTTAGGTATTGCATGGTTAACGATTGGCCTTCTGATGTATTTCTTCTACCGCAAGAAACAAGATTTAAGCGCGATGGGAAAAGTTGAAGTCGAAAAAATCAAAATTCCCGATTATCAAGCAAGCAAATATCAAAACATCTTAGTTCCAACGCGAGGTGGGCGAGAAACTGAAACGGTACAAATGGCTTGTGAAATCGCAAAAATTCATGGTGCAAAAATCACTGCCCTTCATGTCATCGAAGTTCCCTTCTCCTTGCCGCTGGAAACCCCTCTTTATCATCGTACCATAGTCGCTGAATCGATCTTAAAGCGGGCAGAAGCAATTGGACGAGAATTCAATATTCAGATCGATCTAAAAGTGATCAATGCACGTGCTGTTGATATTGCCATCACCGATCTTGTCGAGAAAGAGCACTTCGATCTTCTTGTCATGGGAACGACAATGACAAAAGGAGGCGCTGCTAAAGGTTATGGAGGAGTTGTCGAAAGGATCTTAAAGAATGCAACTTGCCCAGTCTGGCTTTGTTTTTCGGCGCCCCATTCTCCCTTCAAAAAGACAGCTAGTGTCTCAGAAACATGAAATATTAAATTTAAAGTGACTGTCTGAACAACACTGAAAAAATTGTTTTTTTTTCCGTACATGATGCTACACTATTTTGCCCATGGTGAAAAAATTGAGGGAGATCATGTCAATTCAACTGAATTCTAAACAAAAGTCTTTCCAAGATCAAAGTCTACTTGAGTTTGCCTGTAGAGCGGGTGTATATGCAGCTTCAGGCCTAGTCGCTTCTCGTTTTACCCCTTTAACTCCAATGGAAGGCATTGTCACCAGTTTAACCAACGGCCTAAGCGTTCAACTGGGACACATCGTTGCCAAAACTGACGATATCGTGACTCAAAAGTTGCTTTTAAGTATGGTGTTTCTTGGCCTCTCGACAGCTCTTATGTCAGCCCTGTCAGGTCGCATAATTGTGAACTTGGATTATTCTGCAGCTGTTTCTCTTTTTCTTTTTAATGCAGCAGGTGAACTGGTTAAAACTCTTGTAACCAACTTCCTTTCCTTTAGTATTCCACAGAAAGAAGAAGATGTTAAAAACTTATCCGAAACCACAATTAAAAAGCTCCACACGGATTATGCGACTCTAAAGAGTCAAATAGGTGAAGAGGCCCTGCCGGCTGTACATGCTCGCTTTTATGAGCTGGCCCTCCCTTTACCAAAAGGTAAAAGCTTTAAAAAAATGATAGAGGAGGGAGAACTTAAAATCACTGAGCTGACTCTTCCTGATACGTGCGAAAAAGTAGATAAGCTAAAAGAAGATCAGATGCCATGGATAGCTTTATCTATAGCTCAGCATCCTGAATCTATGAAAAAATTAAGTTTTCCCGTGGGATTAGCACTTGGAGCAAAGATGGTTCGATGTGGTTTTAGTATTAAATAAACGTCTATTACAGGACTCTAAAATAGGGATCTTTAAGTGCGCGAACACTTCTGGGGTTATTTTCTAAGCCCCATCCCTCTTGAGCGACGACTCCTTAGCTAGATCGATTTCAATAGATTCTGTAGGGTAGTTTCCTGCAATAATTTCAGGTAGATAAACAGGCAAATCAATAGGGTATATGACCTCTTGGCTTTGACGCATTTTTTCTAAAGAAAACCATTCGAGTTTTTGAATAATCGACTTTTCTTCTTCGGTGAGATGATTCAGAGTCACAGTCGTTTCTTTAGTACGTGCAACAATGAATTTTTGCTTGAGGTGAGTCTTTTTCCCGTAGAGGATTAGATGGAAATCTCCTGCCATACAATGGGCCCAAAAGTGACCGCTTCTGGACTCAGTCCTGTTTCTTCAAAGAGTTCTCGTTTGGCTGCCTCTTCAAGAGATTCTCCCTCTTCAATTTCGCCCCCAATTGTGAACCAATATTTACCTGAAGGTTTCCCCTCAATATTTGTAGTGCTCGGGTCATCAGCACACATCAGCAAAAGCTCATTTGCCTGATTTAAGAGAAGAATGCGGATACTGTAGCGAATTGGCATCGTCAACTGTACACCTTCAAATAATCATCTTTACCGGTCAATTTATAGGAAAAGATTGCCCCAATTTCTTTCAAATGTTTCGCCACGCGCTCGAGGGCTTGAGGCATGCCTGAGCGGAACAAATGAGAATGATCTTTATAAACACTGCCTTCATTAGTACAAACAAAGTTTAAACGGGCCATTCTAAGTGACACCCAGTCTTTATGCTCAGCGTTATTTTCATTGATCTTTTCAATCAATGCCAAGGCTAGACTCCTTTCTGCAGCAGAGAGGTCAAGCAGTTGCTCTGCTTTGATTGAAATCTTTTGCTCTGGAGTCTTGATTTCTTGTTTTTGTGCATATTGATAGTAGTCGTGCACTTTTTCCCAGCGCTTTTTTGAAAGCCTTTTTCGCTTCCATTTTCTCTTCAATTTGGGCAAGTTCAGAAGCTGTGAGATAAGGTTTTGCTGCGTCAACTGCTTCCCGTTGCATCTCAGGGGGAAGATCACTTAAAAGACCGTCTTCTGCATCAGCACAGCCCGATAAAAAACCTTTAACGGCTTCTTTTTCATCTAAATCAAATAAGGCAGCGTATCCTTCTTCAGTTATAGGGTAATTGTTGTACTTCACATCTGAAAACTTGAATTTCGCAATAAAGATGGCAAGTTGACAGTGCAATTCTTTCATATAGGCTTTTGAAGCAGGAGATTGAAGCAATCTACGAAAGATGCCTCATTGGTTGTAAAAATGGGCGTTGGTATTGGCCTTTTCTTGGACAATAATGTACTCATTATCAGCAAGCTTAACTGCGCGAGATTTGGGAACAAAAAGCAGGAAAAGGTTATCGTCTTCACAAAGCAATCTCGCTCGCTCAGCTTGGTCTACATATGCCTCTGCTTCTTCTTGAGAAAGGTTGAAGTCTGAAGTTTTATACACAACATCAGGAGTCTCATCGTAAAAGAAACAAAAGTGATTGCCCGCTTTGAGAACTTTCACATCAGAAGGAAGGTTTTCAGGCTGATAACGCTGCAGGTATGCCTCTTTAATCACTTTTAAGACTTCTTTTTTAGGAAAAGCAACAACGCCAACTTTATGGGGTGTTCTCGATTTTAAAAGGGCATTAGTCGTCTGTTGGATCTTAGTGAAATTTCCAGCGTGAGCCTTGATAGAGCTCGAAGTTGCTTCCTCGCGCATAGGCCCTTCTTCGACTGTTTGAGCAATGAGCAGTTCTGTGACTCTCCCAATCAAATATGCTGCGCCAAAAACAGGATAACAAATCACTGCAAGTGCTAGATTAAGCACTTTCAAAAAAAATTGAGTGTAATTTCCAGGTTCAATCGGCTCATAGAGATCTGCACAAAATATCTCAAACGGCGTTTGCAGATAGCCCGTAATGGTTAAAATTGATTTTTGTATCTCCACACTCTTCCTTCAGTATAAATCGGAAAAAAGAATACGCAGCAAATGCTTTAAAGTCAAAATATTAAAAATTTTATTCTTCTATGAAATGGCAGGCAACCTGATGGCCAGGAGAAACCTCTTTCCAAAGCGGAGGTTTTTCATGACAAATAGGCTGAGCCTTAGGACAACGCGTGCAAAAGACGCACCCTTTGGGGGGATTGATAGGGCTTGGCACATCTCCAGTAAGAAAAATGCGTGAGCGCTTCCGTTCCACCTCAGGGTCGGGAATAGGGATGGCACTGAGAAGAGCCTGGGTGTAAGGATGAAGGGGATTTTTGTAGAGCTCTACGCTTGGAGCAAGTTCCATGAGTTTGCCAAGGTACATCACTGCCACACGAGTCGAAAGGTATTTGACGAGAGCTAAATCATGAGAAATGAAAAGATAGGTGAGCCCCATATCTTCTTGGAGCTGCTTCAGTAAATTGATGATCTGCGCTTGAATGGAGACATCAAGAGCTGCAATGGGCTCATCACAAACAATGAAGCGAGGATTGAGAGCAAGAGCGCGGGCAATGCCTATCCTTTGACGTTGTCCGCCACTAAATTCGTGAGGAAAGCGAGAAAGACTTTCAGGACGAAGACCAACAAGACTAAGAAGTTCTCTAACCCGCTGCTCGCGCTGAACGCGTGTGCCCACTTTGTAAATCTTGAGTGGCTCGGCGATAATTTCTCCAGTTGTCATGCGCGGATTGAGCGAGGCATAAGGATCTTGAAAAATGTACTGCATCTCTTGTCGAAGCTCTCGGATTTGTCTAGGAGAGTATTTGACAAAACTCTTTCCTTCGAACAGAATTTCTCCTCCTGTCGCTTCATACAGTCGCATGAGCACGCGAGCAAGTGCCGTTTTTCCGCACCCAGATTCTCCAACAAGCCCCAAAGTTTCTTGCGGAAAGATTTTGAGTGAAACATCATCAACTGCACGTAAAAGTTGCCCCTTGACGCGGAAGGTTTTCACAAGGTTTCGAATTTCAATGAGTGGAGTGTCAGACATCTTTTTCTCCTTCGACGTAGAGCCAGCAGCTAGCGCAGTGCCCTTCTTCTATGGGAAAACAGGCGGGCTTTTGAATTTGGCAACGGGTTTCAGCGTGAGGGCAGCGCTTAGCAAAGCTGCACCCAGGTGAAACAACAGCCAGATCGGGTGGAGAACCGTGAATTGAGTAAAGAGCTTTTCCCATGGGAGTGTCGAGTCGAGGTATCGAATGCAAAAGGCGACGAGTATACGGATGCTTCGGCGATTTGAACAGTTGGTCGACTGTCGCATGTTCGATGATTTCTCCAGCATACATCACAAGAACTCGATCGCAAAAGTTTGAAACAATACTAAAATCATGAGTGATGAGGATGATGCTCATGTTTTCTTTGTTCTGAATCGATTTGAGCAGCTCGAGTATTTGAGCTTGAATGGTCACATCAAGTGCTGTTGTCGGTTCATCTGCAATGAGAATATGCGGTTTTGCAATCATGGCAATTGCAATCATGACCCGCTGTCTCATTCCACCACTAAGTTCATGTGGATATTGATTGTAGCGGGCTTCGGGTTGAGGAATTCCAACTTGTTTAAGAAGCTCCATGACGCGTGTGTAAACTTCTTCTTGTGTCGCTTTTGGGTGATGGAGACGATATCCTTCGGCAATTTGCTTGCCTATTTTCATCGTAGGATTGAGGGATGTCATCGGGTCTTGAAAGATCATACTGATTTCTTTTCCCCGTACAGAGCGCATCTTCTTTTCAGACAATTGAAGAAGATCTTGTTCCTTATAGAGGATTTCGCCCGCGTCAATTGTTGCTGTGTGTCGAGGAAGCAAGCCTGTGATAGATTTCGCCATAATTGATTTTCCGCAACCAGACTCGCCGACAATTCCAAGCGTTTCGCCGGGGTTGAGTTCGAAAGAGACTCCTCTGACAGCTCGAATTTTTTTGCTATGAGACGAAAGGGTCGTGTGGAGATCTTTAACTTGAAGTAGGGTACTCATTGGCGTAACCTCGGATCAAAGGCGTCTCGCACTCCGTCTCCAACCATGTTGAAAGCGAGCATGGTAATACTAATAAAGCACGCAGGAAAGAAAAGACGCCATGGATAATAACGGAGCGCCGACAGTCCATCACTTGCCATGGTTCCCCAACTTGCAATGGGCGCTTGAACTCCAAGTCCAAGAAAACTCAAAAAAGCTTCGGAAAAGATTGCTGCAGGGATAGTCAGTGTCATAGTTGTGATGATCGTTCCAATCGAATTGGGAATTAAATGGCGTAGGAGGATCCGGCGCCTCTTGGCTCCAAGCATATGAGCTGCCATGACAAAATCGTTTTGCTTGATTTGCAGAATTTGCCCACGGACAATCCGGGCCATATTGATCCAACCGGTCAAGGTTAGGGCAATGATAATCGTGAAAACTCCGGGCTTCATGATTACCATCAACAGAATCACAATGAGAAGGTGGGGAAGGGAGTAGAGAATGTCTGATAAGCGCATCATGAGATCTTCAATTTTGCCTCCAAGCATTCCAGCAATGGCTCCGTAAAACACCCCAATAAACATGTCGATGATCGCTGCGACAATACCCACGAAAAGGGAGATCCGAGCACCCCACCAAATCCGAGTGAAGAGGTCGCGACCAAGTTCATCACTCCCAAACCAAAAATCACTACCAGGGGCTTGGTTTTTTAAATGAAGGTGAGTCTCATAGTAAGTGTGAGGGCTCAAATAGGGGATAAAAATCGCTCCAAGAATCAAAACAGCAAGAAGACAAAGCCCCACCATGGCAGGTTTATTTTGACACAGACGACGCCAGGCATCACGCCAATAAGACACTCCTTCCTCATAGGGAAGCTCTTCTGCATGAAGAGAAGGAGAAGCTATAATCTCAGCTTCTCTCATTAAGCCCTCCTTTCATCGATTTGAATCCTAGGATCAATGATTTTATAGATGACATCGACGAGAAAAACACTCACCATCAAAATTGCACTGTAAAAGATCGTGACTCCCATGATCACAGTATAATCCCGATTTGTGATACTCGTCACAAACCAACCTCCCAAACCAGGAATTCCAAAAATTCGCTCTACAATAAAGCTACCTGTGATAATGGCACTTGTTAAAGGGCCAATATAGGTAATCACAGGCAACAAACTATTTTTTAAAACATGTTTGAAAACAACACGCATTTCCGAGAGCCCTTTGGAACGGGCTGTCTGAACATAATCTTGCTCTAGAACCTCGACCATGTTGGCCCTGGTTAAGCGGGCAATGAAGGCCGTCGGCAATGCCGCCAATGAGAGAGCGGGAAGAATCGAGTGGGCAAACGAGCCCCAACGAGCAACAGGGAGAATATCGAGTTTCATGGCAAAGATAAACTGAAGGAAGGTCGCCATGATAAAGTTAGGAACAGAAATTCCAATTACTGCCAAAATCATACAAAGATGGTCTTGCCAACGTCCGCGCCGAATTGCAGCAAATGTTCCAAGTAAAATCCCTGAAAAAATACTGATAAAAATCGCTTCTACACCCAAAATAAATGAGACAGGAAATCCCTCCTGAATGATGTCATTCACAGTCCGCCCTTCATATTTGAAGGAAGGTCCAAGGTTCCAGGTCACGAGCCCCTTTAGATAACGCACATATTGGACATACCAAGGTTGGTCAAGTCCATAATGCTTGTACATGCTTTTCATGATTTCTTCAGGAATCGCTTGCTCTTGGAGAAATGGATCTCCAGGAGCGGCTTGCATCAAAAAGAAGGTGAAGGAAGCCACTAAAAATAAGGACAATGCGAGAAGTAATACCTTTCGGATGATAAATCTAGACGTCATGAAGTATCGGAACTTCTCTCCTGTAATAAAAGTGCACACTTAATGCCTATGAATTTAAGATGAAATTGATATTTTGTCAAAGAGCACTTCACGATCGTTGATTTTTTAGAAAAAATTGTGATAATGGAGTTTAAAATTATGACTAGAGGAAAGATCTCATGAGCTATAGCAAGATTCAGAAACTTTTAGGTGACCAAGCCGAGCATTTACTTGGCCACAAATGCCAAACTATTTCTAAAGATCAACTTCACCTCCCAGGCCCAGATTGGGCTGACCGGATTTTTGCTCAGTCAGACCGGCACATTCGCGTGATGCAGAATATGCAGGAAATCATTAATCACGGACGTCTTGGGGGAACAGGCTATGTTTCCATACTCCCTGTCGACCAGGGGATTGAGCACACTGCTGGAGCTTCTTTTGCTCCCAACCCCGCATATTTCGATCCCGAAAACATTGTCAAACTCGCGATTGAAGGAGGCTGCAACGCCGTCGCCACCACTTTAGGAGTCCTTGGGAGTGTGTCGCGCAAATACGCTCATAAGATTCCTTTCATTTTAAAATTTAACCATAACGAACTTCTTTCTTACCCTAACACTTACGACCAGGTGCTGTTTGGATCGATCAAGCAAGCCTACGACATGGGATGTCGTGGTGTCGGAGCAACAATCTACTTTGGATCCCCAGAAAGTCGTCGTCAAATCATCGAAGTGGCTCATGCTTTTGAAGTGGCTCACGAAATGGGAATGGTGACAATCCTATGGTGTTACCTGCGCAACAACGCCTTCAAAACGAGCGATAAAGACTACCACACTGCAGCAGACCTCACTGGCCAAGCAAACCATTTAGGCTCGACCATTCAAGCAGATATCGTGAAGCAAAAGCTTCCCGAATGTAATGGTGGCTTTAAAGCTCTCAAATTTGGAAAGCAGACCGAAAAGATGTATACCGAACTTTGCTCGGATCATCCAATTGATTTGACCCGTTACCAAGTTGCTAATAGTTACATGGGACGCATCGGGCTGATCAATTCAGGCGGCGCTTCTGGAGAAAATGACTTGCAGCAGGCTGTGATGACAGCTGTTGTCAACAAACGGGCTGGAGGTCTTGGTCTCATCTCAGGACGGAAAGCTTTCCAAAAGCCAATGAACGAAGGTATAGACATCTTGAATGCCATTCAAGATGTCTATAGCTGTAGTGATGTCACAATTGCTTAAATAGATTTGTGCTGCTATAAATTCCTCCTTAAAAATGATGAAGCGAAGCTTTAATCATGCAACAAAATGGAGGTTACAAATCGCTGCAACAACGGCGTATCAGGCGCGCACATACACGATCTTTTTTTGTGATGACTTCACTTCAAAATTCAACCACTCTGCTAATTGTAGACGTTTGATATCGGATGCCTTCGGAAAGGACTTAATTTTATCTGCGAATGCAAAAAAAAACCACTTTCCTCAAGAGCAAGAGAAGCTTGTTAGTCGAGCAGTAAAGGACCTTGTTCAGAATATTCAAAATACCAATCGAAGTAGAAGGGGAGAGCCTCACCGTTTCGTTATCTTCGCTGCTGGCGAGGGGACTCGAATCGTGGAAATTGCGTTAAAAGAAATCTCTCATCTTAAAGTGGATATTCATGTCTATAGTTTTGGGGGAACAACGACTTTGATTTCCAAAAAATTGGCAACTAAAGCGCGTCATTACGTTTTTTATCGCCATTTTATCTCTGATCATTTTGTTTTATCACGGATGTATTCCATCGATTCTAAAATGAAGGACAAGAAAATGAGTTATGAAGTTGCGGTTTTTACAGAAGCTTCAGCATTACATCAACAGAATAACGTTGAAATTGATGGAAGCCTGTTTTTTGACTCTGGGTTTAAGTATCAAAGGGAAAGGTTGGAAGGCTATTTAAGTCGCTACCGTGTGTCTTTTTTAGATAAGAGTGCTTTACCCTTCACAGATAGCAGAACGTATTGTCAATTTTTCTCTTATGCCAACATCATTCAACAAATTGCCTATCAATACAAAACTTAAGGTTCTAAGTATTTCGTCACTTCTTTTCGGTAAGATTTCGCCTTTTTTTTATACAGGTCTTTGAGATCTTGTTCTGTCGTAGTTTTTTCGTGGAGGTTCAAGATATTTTGCCATGGAAACGGAGGTTTCGGTGAAGGCACATTTGATTGATCGTCGGCCATGCCTCCAATGGCACCAAAGACTTGACCCCAAACACCCGCTCGTGGAGCAACCTGTTTCCGTGCAATGAGCAAAGCGATTCGACTAGTTGCGGTGCCTTTGTCGATTTGAACATTGCCAAAAGGACCTTTAACCGGAACTTGCAGCACATAGCTTGGGTCAAGCCCACTAATCCCTAATGCTGCTCTTAAGCTTTGCGCTGTTAGCCCCAGGATCATATCGACATAGCGGCCGACAAAGTTAATGTCTCCCCACAAGGCAACCTGATAAGCTCGGTTGTAAAGAATCTCTGTCCGATCGACGTACATGAGTCCACTCTTGATGTTAAATTCCATTGGGGCAAACCAAAGAGAAATGAGATTTTGGTTTCCTTCCATTTTGAAGATCCCACTAATATCAGAAGCACTTCCGGTGTTGCGGCAAGTGATCTGACCAAAGTCGATCATGCCATAGGAAAGGTTAGTCGATTTGAGAGCTAAATCTTTGATCGGAACAGAAAACCCTTTTTCACTGACATAAAGTGCGATGGGGTTTTTCAGAGATGCCACAACAATTTTGGCACTTTTAGCCAAAATTTCATTCATCTTGGGAGAAATTGTCATTGCTGCTTGAAGCGGCTCATTGAGATAAAGGTAGCCATTTGCAACAGTTCCTTCCATTTTTGCCCGACAATTCGTCCCATCGACATCAAAGGTGAGTTTCCCATTTTCTTTGATAAGCTCTGCATCAAAAGTAGCATTCACAATATCACCTAGAACTGCAGAAGGAGGAACCCCAGAGGGATCATTGATGTTCGATAAGGCATCGAGAAAAACAGTGGGAAGACGTTGGATTTGGGAATGAATTGAAGCCGTGACATCTTCTAAATCGACCTTTCCTTGCGGAGTGAGAAAGTCATCAAGCGTTCCTTCTCCTCGGATTTGTCCACTTTGTCTGCTTCCTTCAGGACTCACATTTCCCTGCATTTTAAAAGTAAGTGGCCCTGGGGCTTGCTTTTTATCGACAGATAAATCCAAACGCTCAAGTTGCGTCACTTCTTTTGTTTTTTGTTGCTCGAACACCAATGAGTCAATGCGCAAATCGGCATCAAAAATGGCATGATAGAGATTCAGGTCGATATTGGGAAAAAGTTCGCCATTCGACTGCAATGGAAGTTCAAGAGGTGAGACACTAAACTTGAGGTCGGCTCGGTCCTTAATCACAAAAGCAGGGGGCTTTGAAGCATGAGTCGGATTCTTCCACCTTTTGTAAGCAAGTGCGCCTTCTTCTGATAGATTCCAATCAATTTTTAAAGGACTACGATTATTTTTCAACCTAAGCTTATCGTCTGCTTGAAAGGCACCCTTCAGTGACAAATAGGGACTTTTGATATCGGCATCGAGCTCTCGGTCTTCACCTTGTTTGGAGACATCAAGTTTTAAATTTACCCAATCTCCAATCATTGGAGGCAGTGTTGCATTCATACTCAAAAAGGCATCGACAATCTGAGTTGAAAGTTGATTTAATGTCAGTTGCGTTTGGGATGGATCTTTTAAAGGGTTGAAAGCTCCTTTGTCATCAACAACGAGAAGAGAGAGGCTCCCTGACGGTACGCTTTCTAAAAGGGCCTGAGCATCAAGCTGCATACGACTCGTTTTTCTTCTTCCATTGAGTTCATAATTCAAATCGACAGTCTCAAAGGAAAAGGGAGTTTTTGTTTTTCGCTCCATCATTTTAAGGGTGGGAATATTGCCAGCAATTTTGAGATCTAAACCACTCACCGCGTCTTGACTTATGGAAAAGGTGCCAGGTTGAACTTGGATATTTGCCGTTGTACTTTCTGCTAAGAGAGGAAGTTTTCCTTGCTTAGAAAGAATCGGATTGACCTCATTTGGTTGAAGCAAAAACGTGATGTCAATGGGATTTCGTATAGTTAGAGCTCCAGAAGCTAGTGATCCGTCGAGTGTGGATTTGAACTTGGCCGAGTCAAAGGTCACGTTTAAGGGAGAAATTTCCAACTCTTTTTTCATGCGGAGATTGCCAGAGGCATTCACAGCAACATCTTGCCCAAAAAGAGTCTGCCCCCAAGTTTGCGCAGCAAAATCGAGTTGAGTTTTCCCCTGAAACTCTAACTGCTGATCGACTTTTCCGTTGAGTTGCATGTCCAGCTCTGGAAGTTGCAGACCACCAAGCCCAAAAAAGTTCGAAAACTGAACGTCTTGGCTTTTAAGTTGCATTTCTAATGCGGCTTCTTTCCAGCGGCCGATCGAAAGGGTTAAATTTTGCAGCTCTCCACTGAGCATCATAGGATAAGCAAGCTGCTCAAAAACAGATGGGGTCACTTGATACGTAAAACTCGTGGGACTTTTTAAAACGAGAGCGCTTTCTGAGGTAAACTGGCTTGTTGAGAGGTTAAAAAGGGGGGAGTTTCCGCTAATCAAGACTTGCTTTTCTCCTCCTTGATCAAATCGTTTTAGGGAGAGATCAAAATTAGATCCAATCCACTTTTGCAGATTTTCTTCCTCTGAAATGAGACGATCCACTAGAGCCGTGGGCATATTACGCACATTGAGATCGAGCAAGGCAAACTTTGTGATCCAGTCCTTTTGAGAAAAGAGATCTTTTAAACTAGAAGTGGCCTGCACCTTTGATTGGGGAAAGGAGCTAAAGCGATACGAAGTATTCAGTGCTGAGTGAAAAAGTTCTCCTAAATTGGTCGTATTAAAAGACAAGTCCAGGGAGTCCAGAAGGAGAGAATCGCGCGATGTTGCAAGAGCAAATGCACCTTGCTGCATTTTGATTTGTCCAGCGACTGCCATCATGCGCGGATAAAGTTTCATATTCTTAAAAAGAAGGCTTAACTGGGTGATCTCTATTTCACTCTGACAGTCGCCAATTAAAACCAGTGGAGAGTCAGGAGCGAGAGCTTGGATGAGGCGAGGCCTAAGAGTCCAATTGAGTTTGAGAGAGTCCCTGAGCTGAATCAGTCCCTTTTGATAACTGCCAAGTAACGTTCCCATCATGAGAGGAGAACGAAGCTGCCCTGAAAAGTTTTGTCCTTCTCCAGCTTTTGAAAACAGAAGGTCGAGATTTAATGTGTCCCCAAAAGCTTCGGAAAAAATTCCTTGCATTTCGGGATGCATTAGGGAAGAAAGTGCATCAAGAGTGGCAACAGGGAAATTGTTTAAGTTGGCTTCTCCACTGATTTGAAGCGCTTCAGCACTTTCCAACTCAATGACTTGTTCTTTGCTTTCAACGGTTCCTTTGAGCTGAAAGCTGCCCAAACGTTGGCTATAAACAGTTTTCCCAGATCCCTGCACTGTTAACGGAAACGTCTTTGAAGACATGCCAAGCAAAAAGTCCACATCATCGATGCGAATCAAATCCTTGCCTGCTTTTTGGACTGCAAATAGGCCATCTTCAAGTGTGACTTGTCCACTGAGATTTTTCCAAACCGAGGGATTCTTTTTTTTTCTTTTCTTGTTTGAAGACCCATTTGAAACGTTAGGAGAGGATAGAGCGTGATTGGTTGCTAAAATTAACTGGGGTTTAACAAGCGTTGTTTCACCAAGGCTTCCTTTGCGAAAAAGGAGATTCCAAAAAGAAGTGTCAAGCGTTAGAGATTCAAAAATGAAAACAACATCGCCCTTTTTCTCGTAGTGAAACCCCTCTATTTTTTGTGGCTTTGTCCAACTTAAAGAAACATCACTGATTTGAACTGTGGCCTTTGTATTTTGCTGAATCCGATGAATCAGGAAATTTTTTCCCGCATTGCTAGAAAGCATCGAAGGAAGAAATAAAATAAGCAGCCCGACTAAACAGACAATTGCAGCAAGCACGATGATGAGAATCTTTTTCATGAAACTATCCCATTATAGCGGTAAATTCCTGCAATGGTTTTTGCATCAACAATCTCGCTTTGATCAATCTTTTCCATTGCTTCTTTAAGGGTCAAAGCCACAGTATCGATTTCTTCCGAATCATCTCCAATAAGAGGATTGGGATGTAAATCTTGTGCCAAGTAAAGATAAATGTATTCATTGCAAAAACCAGGGGCTGTAAAAAAACCACCTAAAGATGAGATGTCGCGTGCTTCAAATCCAATTTCCTCCTGAAGCTCTCTTTGGGCACATTCAATTGGATCTTCTTCCACTTCCAAAATCCCAGCAGGAAGCTCCAAAAGAATTTGACGTGCAGCTCGACGCCATTGCTTCACTAAAATGATCTTCCCTTCGGCATTGATCGGAATCATGGCAACGGCACCTGGATGGAGAACAATGTCATAGGTCTTTTCTTGCCCATCCTCATATTGAATTTGATCTTGTGCAAGAGTAATAATTCGTCCTTCATGCAGCTTTTGCCTTTCGACTTGAGCTTCTTTTTCTAATCGGGCGCGTGCTTCAGATTTTTGGCTCACTTTTTCTCCTCAAACTGCTGGATGATCTCTTTTGTCAAAGGAGAGACAACTCCTTCGCCTTTAACTGATTTATGAATCTTAGGGGATCCATAATAATGGACATGACCATAGCCTTGAATTGAAACCGATAACTCATCTTTTACATTTACAAGGCAGGAGCTAGGTCCAATCAAACGAACGTTTGTATTCATCGTCTCAAAGTCTTTTCCATCATAAAGGCCTGGACCATTGACCATAACCGACTGAAAGCGAGAACCGCCGCGAATCGTTGCCTGAGAGCTGCCAGCAATTGAGATGGCAAACCTTTCGGCTTCAACAGTTCCTTCAAGAACTGTCGATCCATTGAGCTTGATATCCACCATGAAATTATCTGTTTTTAAATAGTCGATATCGACGTAGTTATCTCCTTCTAAAACAAGTTTTTGTAAGTTTGAGACGATCAAAATCACATGAGGAACATCAGGGATTTCAGAGAGGTCGTGAAATCTTTTGGGAGAGACCGATAGGCTTCCGTCTGAATACTTAAATTGAAACATATCGCGGATCTGCTTCGGAGCCTTAAAGATGAACTTATTTTCTTTTCCCTGTTGAATCTCAATTTGTCCCGGCCCAAAATAGTCGAAGGTGTTAAGATATGGGTAGCTCATCTCAAAAGGCTTGTCTGCTCCATAGGCCCACCCACTCACTAACAAAAGTGCCATACAGAAGAGAAGACGCATACAGTACCTCATTTTCTCTAAATTCCCCACTCTAAGTTTGTTCTACATTTATTTCAACGTGCCCGTTGATCAAAAACCCCCTCAAGAATTAAGTTGTGACTTAAGAGGCAGTGAGACGTCAATGCCTCCATTAGGGGAAGATCATGAAGTTCCGCACAAAGTTATTTTACTCTTTCATTTCCTTAGGGTTAATGAGCACGCTCTTAGCTCTTTTCATCATTTATGGGGAGGCTTCCCGCCTGATTTTTAATGAGATTCGGAGTAAAATCCTCTCTTTGGTTTCAAACACGGTTCAATTGATCGATCCCAGTGAATTGCAAACCTTTGTCGATTCAAAAGGAAATAAAGACCAGCCCGCGTATCAAGATCTAAAGCGTGAGCTATTCGAAATTCGTAACCTCAACCGTCGGACCGATGTCTACGTCCAATACGTTTACATCCTTCGGAAAATTCCCGATTCTGATCGCTATTTCTTTGTGATCGATGCAGAAGAGGGGAGACGGTTCCTTTCTGAGTATGGGGATCCCTTTCCCGCTAGTATCCAACTTCCACCCGATCCAAGAAAAGCCTATGTGACTAAAAACATCTATTCCGATGCCTGGGGAACTTGGATTACGGGTTATGCCCCCATCTTTGATGCCCAAGGAAAGGAAATAGGCCTACTTGGAATTGATGTCCGTACCAAAGAGATCTACATGGAGCTCGAGAAACTGCTCCTCTATGGACTCATTGCCTTTGCCATCTCTATTTTTGTCGGAATTGTCTTCGCATACTTCTTGTCCAAGCTGGTTTCCTCCTCCTTATCAGTCCTTTGTGATACGGTGAAGCAGATTGGAAAAGGGGAGTTTAATTCCCGCTCACCCCTACATACCCGCGATGAGTTTAACGAGCTTTCCATTGCCATCAACACAATGGCCAAGGGACTCGAAGAACGGGAACGTCTTAAAATGGGTTTTGCACGTTACGTTTCCCAGTATGCATTAGAAGAACTACTCAAACTCGATAAACCCATCACCCTAGAAGGGGAAAGGAAAAAGGTCACTATCCTCTTTTCAGACATCCGCCAATTCACAACCATTGCGGAAAAGCTCCCTCCAGAAGAAGTGCTTAAACTCCTCAATGAGTACTTCAAAGAAATGATCGAGGTCATCTTTAACTATGGAGGAACACTCGATAAATTCATCGGAGATGGACTCATGGTCGAGTTTGGAGCTCCGCTTGACGATAAACTCCAAGAACTCCATGCCGTCTTAGCTGCCATTCACATGCAACTCCGCCTCAATAAGCTTTGTGAAAAATGGGCCCAAGAAGGCCGCGATCAACTGTCGATGGGAATTGGAATCCATACAGGACTCGCCGTTTTAGGAAATATCGGTTCTGAAAGACGGATGGAATACACCGCGATTGGTGACACCGTCAATGTCGCTTCACGTCTCGAGTGGCTCACCAAAAGGCTGCAAAAGCCCATTATCATCTCAAAACCAGTCTATGATAAAGTCAAAGATCACTTTGTCTTTGAGGACCTCAATGAAACCAAACTTCCTGGTCGGATGGGAAACACTCAAGTTTATGCCATCCATCCTCAATTACAAGAAAATCTCAGCCAAGTTGAACTCGCTCATGAATTCCACAACCTGCCCGAAGAACACGAAGAATAAACAAGCTCTAACTGAAAATTTTTTTCTTGTCTTTTTCTTGGGCTTTCACGTATGTCAAAACTAATGAACCTATCCCACTATTTTAAACTATGTTTTTCGTCTCTTTTTTCCCAAATTCTAGTGCCAATTCTAACCCTACTTTCTCAAGTATGTCCGTCGAAATGGCACTAGAATTTGAAAAAAAAACCGTCCAAAAACCATTTCTTTACAATAGCGGGAAAGGTTCATGAAAAAAGAAACTGAAAACACCATCGTCAACCTTTCAAACTTCGGCTACATTTCAGGCTGTATTGTCCTTTATTTAGTTGCGCTGTGTATTCTCATTTCAGCTGTTTGGAGCATCATTCACGACATGTATACAGGAGTGTATACCGTTTACAAAATTCTCGATGAAGTTGGCCTGATCGTTTTTGCCATGGCAGTCATTGATGTCGGTAAATACCTCATGCTTGAAGAAGTTTTGAGAAGAGAAAGGGCCCATAATCCCAAACAGTCTCGCAAGACTCTCACCAAGTTTGCAATCATCATTGCTTCTGCTCTTTCTCTCGAAGGGCTCGTTCTCACGATCGAAGTTGCAAAGCAAGATGTCAATAAACTCCTCTATCCTGTATCTGTCCTCTTAACAGCAACTTTCTACATCATTGGAATTGGGATTTATCAAAAGCTGAATGCCAGTGCCGAGAAAGACTAGGTCACAGCTCAACCAACAAAACTTCAGGTACAGTTTGCATGCATACAGGGATATGGACAAGATTACGATTATCTTTTATTGATAATAATAAATCATAGTTGATTTTATGGATTGGCATTCTCTAGAAATTCAAAACGTTTTGAATAACTTATGTTCAAAAGACGAAGGATTGGGTGATCAAGAAGTCAAAAAGCGATTGGAAGAGTACGGGCCAAACGAGATCACAGAAAAAAAACGCCTTTCGCTTGTTCGTATTTTCATTCGTCAGTTTTTTAACCCTCTTATATGGATTCTACTCGCCGCTGCTGTGTTGAAATTTTTTCTCGCTTCTCTTGTGGACGGAGTGGTGATCCTGTTAACAATCCTTTTCATGGTAATCATTGCTTTTTTCCAAGAAGCTAAAGCCGAAAAAACAATGAAAGCTCTCAAGAATTTAACTTCTCCTCAAGCAAAAGTTAAAAGAGCTGGAGCTTTGAAGAAGATTCCATCTCAAGAATGCGTCCCAGGTGATCTTGTCGTGTTAGAAGCAGGAGATCGTATTCCTGCAGATGCTCGACTGCTACAAGTTTCCAACTTTCAAGTGAACGAAGCTTCTTTGACAGGAGAATCTTTACCAATTGAGAAAAACATTGATCCTATTCCTCGAGAAACCCAGCTAGCCGACCGAAAAAACATGGTTTATACTGGCACTGTTGTGTCCCATGGAAAAGCACTCGCAGTGATTTGTGCAACTGGCATGATGACTGAGTTTGGAAAGATCGCAGAGCAACTCCAAAAGTCACCCAAGCAACTGACACCGCTTCAAGAAAGTGTGAAAAGATTAGGGCATTGGATGCTAGTTGTAATTATGGGAATTGTCTTGGGTTTTCTTGGAATCGGAACCTACCTTGAGATGGATTGGATTGAGCTATTTATCCTTTGCGTCGCCATCGCCGTTGCAGCAATTCCTGAAGGCCTTCCGGCAACAGTGACAGTTGTCCTAGCTGCAGGTGTTCACCGGCTGTCTAAAAAGAAAGGCATTATTCGAAAGCTTCTTGCTGTTGAAACATTGGGTGCAACTAATGTCATATGCTCTGATAAAACCGGAACACTCACTCTCAACCTTATGACCCTTGTTGAGGTTTCAACCTTGAATCATAAAGTTTCGCTAGAAAGAGAAAGATTTCAACTAAATGATTCAACTTTCCGAGGAACGGAAGATCCAGACTTGCTTATGGCGCTCAAAATAGGGGCCCTATGTAATGATGCAGCCTACGTTCATAGCGGGGATCAAGTCACACTCCTAGGTGATCCAACAGAGGTTGCTATTTTGCAGGCATTTGATCACTTAGAACTAGATAAAACTAGTTTAGATGAAGGCAATCCTAGAGAGGAAGAAATCCCTTTTAGCAGCGAACTTCAATGGATGGCGACACTGAATTCTATGAAAGAGGGAAAATGTCTTCTCATGAAAGGCTCCCCTGAAAAGATCCTAACATTTTGCACCCATCTCTTGAAAAACGGGGAAGTCGAGAAATTATCTAAAAGCGATCAAGACGCTTTTCATCACAGTTTGCAAGAAATGGCTCAAAGAGGACTTCGAGTGTTGGCAACAGCCTATAAACCTCTAGCCTCGGAAAAATTTGACGAAAACACTGCAAAAAAAGATCTCATATTTGCTGGATTTCTAGGAATGATCGACCCACCAAGAGAGGAAGCAAAGCTGGCAATTGAAAAGTGCAAGCAAGCTGGGATTACAGTAAAAATGATCACTGGCGACAATCACATGACCGCTGAAGCAATTGCTAAGCAACTTAATCTCAATTCTGATGGAGTCGTCACAGGACGTCAACTTGATGAATTGAGTGATGAAGCTCTTAGAGAAACGGTTAGAAAGACCCATATTTTTGCTCGCATCGAGCCGTTACATAAGCTCCGTATCGTTCATGCGTGCAAGGCTTTAAAACAACTTGTTGGAATGACGGGAGATGGTGTCAATGACGCTCCCGCCTTGGAAGCTGCAGATATTGGCATTTCTATGGGGATAACTGGAACAGATGTGGCAAAGGAATCTTCTGATATCATTTTAACAGATGATAATTTCGCGACTATTGTCGACTGCGTTGAAGAAGGACGTGTGATCTTTAATCGCCTGCGTCATGTGACCGCATTTTTGTTAACGACTTGTTTTGGCGAAGTCATCACTATTCTGCTCGCTTTTCTTACCTTTCATGTTTCACCATTAGAGCCACTTCAGATTTTGTGGATCAATTTAGTGACGGGCTCTATGATCGCGATCCCAATCGGAATGGAGCCAAAAGAAGGTGATGAACTGATATATCCTCCACGAGGTTATGGGGTAGGAATGATTTTTCCAGGCATGGTGCTACGGATCATCTATCTTTCAATAGCCTTAAGCATTGGCGCCTTTTTGATTTTCTATTTTTCTTTGAATTCAAGTGATTTAACTCATGCACGCAGCATGACTTTTTGCTCAATTGTGCTTTATGAATGGTTCATGGCGTTGCAAATGCGATCTGATGAGCGCTCAGCTTTCCAACTGAGCTTTTTTAAAAATAAGATGCTAAATATCTCGAGTCTTATCGCATTAAGTTTACTGATACTCATCCTCTATGTTCCGGTTTTAGAGCAAACTTTCATGACAACTTTTTTAACATGGCAAGACTGGATATTTTGCGTGCTGCCAGGTTGCAGTATCTTAATCCTTGAAGCTGTTAGGAAAAAGTTTTTTCCGAAATTATTCGCCTATGGTAAGTGGCAGAAAGGAACATTCTAAATTCTGAAGGAGAAATTCATGACAATAGGGAAAAAATACCTAAACGCTGAAATGAAACTGTCTAAAACTCTTAGGGATTTTTCTCCTTACCTACTTTTTTGGGTCTATGGGGTCATCTACTTTTGGTATGGTTTATTAAAAATCTTTGGAATCAGTCCTGTAGAAGAGCTGGTCCAAAAAGCAACGCAATGGATTTTTGCGCATGAGTTCGTCATTATGCTTGGGCTTTGGGAATGTTTACTAGGCCTATTCCTTTTTATTCCCCGCTTGCGTCGTATTGGACTGTTACTTCTGTTTCTTCAATTTCCAGGAACTTTCATGCCTCTTTTTACCAACCCTGAAGATTGCTTCACTGTCTTTCCCTTCGGGCTAACGTTAGAAGGTCAATATATTTTAAAAAATTTGATCCTAATTTGCGGCGGACTCGTCATGGTTGGTGCTCTCCATGGCAAGTCTTCAGGTCTTTAACCATTCGTTGGGTTGAAGGATTCGATGAATTGCGCAAGTTGGTTGTGCACCTGCTCCCGCTCATGTACTGGGTAGGAGATTTCAACCTTGTAGAGGACATTTCCGACGAGGATCAGCGTGCCTGCCGTCTCTTGATCTCCCATGTAATGCTCAAAATCAAGCGATGGGAAAGACTTAAAAGTATTGGTGCTTTGACCAACGAGGTGAGCGCCTTTGAGTTGGTTGACAACGACTTTCATGGCCCCTTTCAGAACCATTTTTGAGCCCCACTTGAGCCAATCTTGTGGAAGAACAGTATAGCTGACCGAAATCACTCTTTCTCCTTCACAGCACTGAAACTCATGGTAGGGGAGTGTGTCATCACTTCTTGGAATCGGAAAGTCTTTTGTGATGTGCTCGGGTTTCTTTGGAAACTGAACCGAAAATTTCTCTTCTTTTGGATTGAACTTGATCCAGGACTCGATGCCCTGACCTTTACCCACAACGTGATGGATGTCAAACGCCAAGGCTTTGTCGCGCATCATGTCGTAAACTTTATATCCACCAAAAGCAATTCCTATGAGGAGAATTGAGATGAAAAAGTATTTCGAGAGTGAGAATTTTTTAGATTGCATTTTCCTTACCCGTAATTTTGAATTTCAGCAAATAGTATAGAAAACAACCGATTAAAAATCAATGTGATGTTTAATTTGATTTAAGACTGAAATAAACATTTCTTCAGTTAGCTTTCCAGTATAAGTATTTTGTGGGCTCGGATGATAGGAAGTGAATAAATCAATCTTATCAAAACTTACTAAATTTCCATGTTTAAACGGCTGTTTACTTAGATTCAAATTCTCTTTATTTAATACGTTAAATATAGCCTTATAGGCGAGTTCTCCTAGGGCCAAAACAGCCTTTAGATGGGGAAGTAAAGCAAATTCTTGTTTGAGATAGGGGAGGCAATTGTCACATTCTTCTTTGAGAGGGCGATTTTGAGGGGGAGCACATTTGACAGCGGCCGTGATGTAGCACCCTTTGAGCTGGAGTCCATCGTCTTTAGAGAAAGATGTCTGCTGATTGGCAAAACCAGCTTTATAGAGCATTTTCATCAAAAATCGAGCAGATTCATCACCGGTAAAAATCCGCCCTGTGCGGTTGCCTCCATGTGCTGATGGCGCAAGTCCTAATATTAACAGCCGGGCTTCGGGATCTCCATAACCAGGGGCAGGTTCACGAAGATAGGCTTCATCTTTGTAGGAAGAGCGTTTTGGCAGGGTTTCACGATATTCAACAAGGCGTGGGCACTTGCGGCAAGCAGAGACAATTTGATTGAGCTCACTTAACGTCATCGGGTTTTTCGGGAATAATCAATGTTCCAACAATGTAGCCCACTAAAACAGGAACCACCCCTGTAATCAAAAGGGCAAATAACACAACAAGACGAACGATGGTGGGGTCGATACTCAGCGCTTCGGCAATCCCGCCGCAGATTCCTGAAATTTTTCGATCCCGGACCGAACGATAAAGCTTCTTACATTCAAAATCGATGTAAGTCGGGGGACCGAGAGGGATGAGCATCCAAGCCACAATGTAGAGGATTAAAACAGGAAGAACTCCTGTGAAAATACAAACCATCACGAGGATCAGACGAATAATCGTTGGATCGATTTTTAAAAATTGCCCTAAACCACCACAGACTCCGGCAACTTTTTTATCCCAACGATCTCGAAATAGATGTTTCATGAACCTGTCCCGCTGTTGTGATTTGGGAAAAAAGGAACGAAAAGCATGGTTTCAAAATAGTGGGATAGATTCACTTATTCCTCTTGAAGTAACGATTAAATGTTGTCGGAGGAAGGGATTTAAACTCCATCTTTTTCTTTGTCACTGGGTGAACAAACGACAGTAATGACGCATGAAGCCCCAGTCTTCTAAGAGGGTTTTTGGTCGCGCCATATTTCATGTCTCCCACAACGGGAAATCCCGCTTCGCTTGCATGGACCCGAATTTGATTTTTTCGACCAGTTTCTAAGGTGACTTGAACTGCGGTATAATCACCCTTACGTTGCATCACTTTATAATGGGTGATCGCTTCCTTGCCTTCTGGGTGAGAAGAGACGAAATAACTTGCATCTTCTTTGAGCAGACTTTTCCACATGCCTTTCTTTTGTTCGATCGATCCTTCTAAAACAGCTAGGTATTGCCGTCCCATAGTGTGCAAGTGAAACTGCTTTTTCAACCCTTCTTTGGCACGTTCTGTATAAGCAAAGACCATCACACCGGAAGTTTCGCGATCAAGCCGATGCACAGGGAGAACCCGCTTGGCAACACCTCGCCCCTTTAAGGCCGCATGGACTGTTTCTTTGTCTTCAAAATGGGTTGCCACGCTGAGAAGGCCTGCGGGCTTTTGAACCACGACTAAGTCTTTGTCTTCATAGAGGATTTTGATGCCAAAGGAGGTGTGTTTCACTTTGTCTTCAAAGCTAAGCTCAGTCCCTTTCGAGATGGCGATCTGAGGGAAGCGAAGCAGCTGCCCCGCGCGCACAATCCGTCCATTTTTGATCCAACTGCGCAGGGTCGTTTTCGAGCTATCGGGAAACAGCTCCTCCAAAACTTCTAAAAGTGATGCTGATTTTTTGGCTTTTAATTGCATGTTAGACATCATAACATATTTTCGATTTTGACAAGAAGTTCAACTGTCAATTAAAATCATCTCTTACAAGTTCTTGCTAGGGAGGCATTTCATGCATAGAAGACACGACATTTCAAAACCTTTTTGGACACCATTTAGCTTGGATGATGAAGGCGAGTGGGACTTTGCCGCGTCTGACTTATCTGGACTGAGTGTCTATGAAGAAGGAGATGCGATCTATATTGAAGCCTCACTTCCTGGACTTTCTTCTGATGAAGTCGAAGTTTATCAAGATCATGGATACATCGTGATTGAGGGGAAAAAGCAAGAAGAGACCAAAGAAAGAAAATATTACCGCAAGGCATCACGCGCCTTTTGTTACCGCCTTCCTGTACCTTCTGTGGCAGAAAAAGACGCTGATCCAGAGGCAACGTATAAAGATGGTCTAATGAAGCTCAAATTCAAAAAAGGGACCAAAAAGAAAAAACCAATTCCGATTAAAGAAGAGGGTTAACTCTATGAAAAAGCTCCTATTTATTTTCCTATTTGCAACGTTTGCGCTCCATGCAAGTGAAGAACCTGAACAGAAATTTAAAGGGCGGCACTCGCTTGCAAGCTACCATGAGTGCGACGTCACAGCACTTTATGACACCGAAAGTTTGCGCTCCGCTTTCCTTTCTGCGATTGAAGCATCAGGCGCACACACCCTTTCATTTACTGAACATCTCTTCGATGAAGGTGCATACACACTTGTTGTCCTTCTCGAAGAAAGTCATGCGACATTGCACTCTCATCCAGAATGTAAGGCTTGCTTTGTCGACCTCTTTACAGCAGGAGACACCTGTGATCCAAAACCCTTTCATCACGCTTTAATCGAATACTTAAGACCTGCTCTTTCAAATCTCAACTCAATTGAACGAGGTTAAATGAAAAAAGTCGCCGCGCTCATAGATAACTCCTTTGAAGAAATGGAGCTCTTATACCCTGTCTTTCGCTTACAAGAAGAAGGGCACCAAATCACCCTTGTGGGTCCTGCTGATCAGACGGTATATAAAGGGAAAAACGGGTACAGTTACAAAAGCCAAATCTCTTACAAGGCTCTTAAAGCTAAAGAATTTGATGCCATTCTCATCCCAGGAGGATTTGCACCCGACCGTTTCCGCCGTATTCCTGAAGTCTTAGCCTGCGTTCGGGAGATGGATCAAGCTAAGAAACCCATTGCCTTCATCTGCCATGGAGGATGGGTGCCGATCTCTGCTAAGATCCTTCAAGGGAAAAAAGCAACCGGTACCACAGCGATTAAAGATGATTTGGAAAACGCTGGAGCCATTTGGGTGGACGAACCTGTGGTGATAGATGGACATCTGATAAGTTCCAGAACACCCGTCGATCTTCCGCAATTTGGCCGCGCACTTGTAGAGGCTCTTAAATGAAAAACCTGTTGGGTCTTCTCCTTCTTGTTCCATGCCTTCTTTTCGCTCAGGATAAAGAGAAACCCCAACCTATCGACGACCCCCGTCTTCTATCTATTGGCACCGGTGTTTTCAGCATCGTGCGCAAAACGAAAGTTTTGAATTTCCAACTTGAATACCGCTCAGATCTTGCTATCTACAAAAACAGCTTTATATTCATCCGGCCTCTTCTCGGAGTCATGGCAACAACGAAAGGCTCTACCTACTTCTATGGAGGGGTTGCTTTTGACTTTTTCCTGACAAAATTTCTCGTTTTCACTCCCAGCTTTGCTCCTGGATTCTACATCAAAGGGGGAGGGATAGAGCTCGGGTTACCACTTGAGTTCCGCTCCTCAGCCGAACTTGCATACCGATTCAAAAACAAGTCTCGTTTAGGAGCGATGTTTTATCATATGTCCAATGCTAGCTTAGGTTTTAGAAACCCAGGGACTGAGTGTCTCGTCTTCTTCTATGCCCTCCCGCTTTATTAAGCTTTTGTTAAGAGTTTTCTTTTATTCACTTTCAAGCAGATAAAAAATAATTTCCAAAACCTATTTTTTTTTATTTTAGCCAAGTTATAATGGCATTAGGGGATGCCAATAATGCGTTAAAGCCGAGTTGGCAAAAGAGAAAGAAGGAACCCACGAATAGATTTAACTTGTTTAATTTGTGAAAGATGAGTTTTTCACAGACGGGGATCCTTGCGGCCAAAAAATTGGAGAAGGGGAGTTTTTCATGTCTGGGTCTGGTCAACCTACGTTTAAACCATTTCCACTGTTTACTGGATGCCACACACAGACAATTGCGGCCTCATTTCTAACCTTTGCTCGAAACCCCAATTCTACCACCCGTTTTGTGTACCTCTCCGATGGAGATCGGATCACTTATGAAGTGAGCACACCCAAAAATTGGAAAGTTACAGATCCTACAGTTGTGATGGTCCACGGCCTTTGTGGTTCTTACCGTTCGCCTTACCTCGTGAGACTTGCTAAGAAACTCGACAAGCGCAACATACGGACAATCAGGATCAACCTCAGAGGCTGTGGGACCGGAAGAGGACATGCTAAGAAAATGTACCATGTTGATGGCAGCAATGATGTCTGGCATGCGCTTAAAAAAATCAAACACGAAACTCCTGATTCGCCTCTGACCCTGATGGGATTTTCACTTGGTGGAAACATCGTTCTGAAAATGGCTGGGGAATGGGGCGAAGAAGCTGAGCAGGTTGTCGACAAGGTGATTGCAATCAACCCACCCATCGACATGTATGCAAGCGTTCGACTGCTGAGCAAAAACAAGGTGTATGAACGCTATTTTATGCGCTATTTGCGCTCTGATGTGCTGTTTCGACACAATCACTTTGAAGACATGCCACCGATTGAAATTCCAACGGGAATGTCCCTTCTGGAATTTGATGAGTTTTACATCGCTCCTGAGTCAGGCTATGAATCAGCACAAGACTATTATTATGCAACGAGTTCTGGGCGACTGATTCCTGAAATCCAGGTCAGTTCCCATATCCTCTTTGCAAAAGATGACCCCATTGTGGATTGCAATGTGATGGATGATGTTTCTGTTCCACAAAATGTTGACATTCTCGTGACTGAACAAGGGGGACATTTGGGTTATCTTGGAATACCAGGTCAAGAAGGGGGTTTCCACTGGATGGATTCTATACTCCTCCAGTGGATTTTTAATGAGGACTAGATAGTGTCGTCAAAAGAGGGGTAATAAAGAAGCTGCTCATGGAAGAAAAGTTCAAGGCGATTAGATAGCAGGAAGCCCAAATCGGGCTTTCGAAGGAAGGCAACGATGAAATTTTCTCCAGGAGTCGATTAAGGATTGACCAACTTGTGACAAAACTATCTAATACTTTCCCTGATTATCCGAAAGCCATTTCATGATCCAAGCCGACTCGTAGTGAGCCACGCCATTGATGAAGAGGCAGGGAACTTGGCTTTTATGACCAACAGAAATGAGTTCACGATAAGCCTGTGAGTTCCGATCTGTCACGTCTTTTACAGGAATAGTCTTTCCAAGTTTTTTGAGATGCTTCATGACGTTGACGCAGAAGGGGCAACGCGGCTTGATGTAGAGTATAACGTGGTACTCCTTTTGAGCCACAGGTCTCGCATCATCGTAGGTCACTTCAAAGTTTTCAAAGTTCATGGCTACAGCTGGAGTTTCAGCTGAAATCTCTTCAACTTGGTTGGGGATGTCATAGTCCATTGGGATATCCATTCTAATCTCCTACTTTGTTCGGAAACAGAAACTTTAACCCAAATTCATATATCATTGAAGCGGTTTGTTGCTGTAACTTGGAATAGAACTGCCGAGAAGACGACTGATTTTCTTGCTTTAAGTCGACTTGGTAGAGGTAGCACATCGGCTCAGCAAAAAGAAGGAGTTCATGTGCACGTACTGGAGAGAGAGGTTTTCTTAAAGAAATTTCGGTCACATCGCCAAAAAGTTGCCCAAATTTGGACACCACATCACCTCTGCAAACAAACCCCCGGTAGGCAGGTCTTTCACCTTGCGCTAGAGCATTCCACTTTTCAACAAGATCTGTAGCCACGCCTGGGAAATTAAACGCATAAGACATTTCATGAGATGCATTGCTCAAGAAAGCATGTTCATGCAGCAAAGTGTAAGCAACAATCACACCTCCTAAGCTGTGCCCAATCGCTCGAGCTTTGCCGCGCTCTGCCGTCACAGTTTTTAGCCATCTGTGGAGGTTTTTTTCTGCATTTTCAAAAAGGCTCCGCCCTGGTCCCTTTGGATCAAGATCGCTAATGATCGAAGCGCGGCCACCCTCACTCACAAAAGAAAAATCTGTTCCACGAAAGAGCAACAGTGGCGCTCCTTGATGATAGTCAGCACTCACAAACCCAAAAGCACGGACCTTACTCCAAAGATCAAAGACTTTATCGACGACAAAAGTCGACATGTGGACAGTTTGATCAGGTCCAAGAGTCGGAATGGGGATTTTATCGCCCTCTTTTAATTCACGATAAGCCAAAACCTTGGCTAATACTTCAGCCGTAGCGTAGTCACAAAGTTGTGGGTTTAAGATTTCATCGTGAATCAGTCGGAGAATCCGGCAGGTTTCTTCCAAGTCTTTTGCTTTATTTGTCACTTGGCAAATGATTCCTTTTGATGCTGACCTTTTGCGATAGGTTTGCCCTAGTTGATGGAGAGCGTCGCTGCAGTTTTCAAGGATCTGACATTCACGATGGTGATCGAGTTCGTAGCAACGGGAAGGGTATTTGAAAAGCCAAGATAGAAAAACTTCCCAATAACGGAATGTTTGGGCTGAAAAAGAAGAATCAGAATGTGCTTCGTCCATGTACTCTTACTCACATCTACGAGGGACAATCTTTCATATCCCTCGTCTTTGACCATAGCAAGAGTGGGATTTTCCCATCAATCGTAGAGCTTTTTCCTTTCAGGGCGAGTGCCACCCGTTCTAGACCCAACATGAAGACTACCTCCACTGATAGGCGTTGGAAACTCTCTTTGAGTTGAGCCCGAGCCCAGAGGATTTGAGCTTCCTCCAAAATGCCACGACCTTGAAAGATCACATGACTTAGAGCCACCAGTTGGAAGATGGTGATGCTTTCTTTCTTCGCTCGCACTCTTCCTGTACGGTCTATGACCAGAAGTATGGGTTGTTGTGGTGATTGTTGCAGGCTTTCCATCTCCTGTCACCACAGGAACATGATGATGGTGGCTGCGAGAAGGGGGCACATAAGGGGAGTCATGAAAACTCCTTGGAGGATTGCTTCTTGGAGGATAATAAGTGGGAGTTTTAGGAGGGGGGATGTAGTAAGGAGACGTCCTGCGTCTCTCCCAAGTTGGAGGAGGATACGACTCAGGCCTTGGAGGAGGCATGTGACGGAAAAACTCTCCAATAAACTCAAACACCTTCGAAAGACTTCCAAAGATAAAGATTGCAGCCCCGGTTACAAGAATAATGCCTCCTGCCCACTTGTCTATTCCTGGTAGCAGATACTTAAAGCTAAAATAGGTTCCAGCTAAGGTTGCAAGTAATGTAAGCGACCTTGTGGTCATCTGACTCTCCGATCCATAAGCATTCATCATGTAATTGGTAGGAAGAGTCAGCAATTTTGTATTTTGAATTGTTGACATATCTCACCTCAAAACGGATTACGGTTTGTCTTTCTTCACAGGTCTTTCACCAGAAGTTTTGGATCCTACATGAACTGTCGCCTTTCCTTGATCAGTATTCACTGTCACTCCATGAGAGGGGATGTGACTTGGTGTAGTCGAACCTGCGTTTGGCTTAGGATGCCCAGAGCCTTTCTTTACCGGCCGTGTGCCCGATGTCTTGAACCCGGGATTTAATGTATTCTGAGGAGTTGGATCATCTCCGCCGCCCCACATGTTTGCAGTTCCAGACTTTGAGGGGTTATTAAACAGTCCTGAAACGTACTCTAAAAGCTTTTCTAAACCTCCAAAGAGGAAGAAAGCTCCACCAGTGAGAACGGTGATCCCTCCGACCCATTTGTTCATGCTTGGAGGAAGATAAGTGTAACTCAAATAGGTTGCAGTAATCGTCAACGCTAAAGTCAGTCCTTTTTGCGTATTCGATAAATCCTTTGAACCAAACGCATCCATTGCGTAGTTTGCAGGGAATAGATTTGCTTGAATCTTAGTCATATTTCACCTCATGAATTTTAGAAGGGCTCCAACTAGATTGCGTTAGAGCCCAAAAGTTTTTACTTATAGGGGGACGTTATTTGCTCTCACAAACTTGACAAAGTCTAAGTTTTCGTAGCTAATGAGAATGAACTTGCTACTAGAAACAAAGCGAGAGTACCAGTTGTCATAAACGCCAATGATGACAGTTTCACCCTTTTCCCAATTTTGGATGTGCTTGATGTCATGTGGGTCGAGTCTCCAACAAGTTTGGTTGCCACGTCCATCGATTAAGATGATTTCTCCTTCATAGGGATCAATGTGGAAAATGCGATTTGTAAAGTGATGATCCATCACTGGTCCTACATGGTAGTTCGCACCAACATAAGTTCCTGTATGACGATTGGTGATGAAAAACTCAGAGCTTGAAAACCAATAAGGATTGGGAGAAATCGTTAGTGGAGAATTTGTCTTCCACTCCATGACTTCTTCTCGATCTGCGTCGACAATTTCAAACTGAGCTCCATCTTGGAGTTCAATCAAAGATCCATCGATTCCTTTTGCAGCTAGAAGTTGAGTTCCCTGCGGTAGAATGAAATGTTCTTGAACGGGAGTATAAGGAGTGACATCAGCCACGCAAAATGTCGTGAAACTGAGCAGTACGATACAAATTTGGAAGAATCTTTTCATCATAACGATACCTTTCCTGTTTTTTTTCAACGTATTGTAACAAATTTGATCCAGGATCCTAAATCACTCGGGATTAAAAGAAAATAAAAAACTCCTTTACACTCTCTTCACACACCGTTGTTGTTTAGCGACTTTCCACTCACAACAAAGCCGGTTTTTAATGGGTGATTTTTTTATCTGCAAACCGTATAATCTTTGCAAAAAAACGGAGGAAAACAATGACTCAAATCGTCTCGAATTTTATCAAAACAAATAGCTATTCAACACTCGCTGCATCGTCTCTTTGCGCAGTAACTGCCTGTGAAATGGCCATTCGAACAATAGGAGACCTCGGCAATAAAATCTCAGGATCTAAACATGAAGATTTAGATTGGAATCTCAGTGCTAATTTAGGAGGAGCTATCTTCTATAGTCTTTGTGCAGCCAACTTGGTTCCTGGATCTGCAAAAATAGGAGCTCTCAGCTTTTCGTTTTATAGTATTACAGACTTCAGTCATTGTCCAGATCGATATCTAACTTCAAGAATTATTGACAACATCTTCAAAGAAGCACTGCTACCTATAATAGAGAGAGTCTCTGAATTAACAAGTCTGATCCTATCGAGAATTCCTCTGCCTGTTACTCCTGTTTGGTGGGCTATTGCAGCACTTAGCACAGCTATCTTAATATATCACTCACCTTTATTAGAACAAGCTAAAAGCTTAACCTGTGTTGGTTAAGAAAAAATGCTGTAAGTTAGCTTGAAAAGTAAGAATCACTGTGTTCTTCTCAAATTTTTCCAAACTCTCATCAAATTTGTTGGAATAAACCTTATTTGATATGCAATGTTGCTCTCATCATTTATCAACTCGGCGCTCATATTGCTAAGGGAACACAGTTTTTGTCCTCCTCATTAATGAATCGATAAGTTCATTGTAAAGAAGAAGCGTTTCTCTCATAATTGAATCTTACAACCTGAGAAACGCAAGGTTTTTCACAAAATGTGAGTGTGATGCAGATATTTACTAAAATGACCCTACTTTTTCTCTTGATTCATTTTTTAGCAGCTGCCTCAGAAGTTGAAGTTCCTAAGGATCTATTGCACAAAGGAAAGCCTCTTCCTAATTATTACTTTTTTTGGTTTGCCAATCACCCAGAGACTATTGATTTGAGTGGTGAGTTAGAAGAAGTTGGGCCAGGTCAAGATCGCATTACCTTCGAATGGGACTATCTTGGATCTTATCATGGAAAATATCATCTACTTAAAACCTATTACTGGGAAACCGGTGCCATGGGAAAGTTCACGCAACTTCTTCTAATCAAACGTGAAGGAGATCTGCTAGTGGTCACCGATGTTATTTACGGGGGAGACCGCCATGCAAGCAGTATATTTTGTGCAAGTCAAGAGGGAGACAGAGTCGTCTATACACAAGGAGTGACATCGGGTGGTATACTCGAGATCGCATTAGAATTATTTCCTGAAATCGAACCACTTTACAAAAGAAGCTCTAAAAAAGGCTTGTGTTATGGTGAAGGATGTTTTTGGGGAAGCAATACATATGTTGCAACGGTCACACCCGAAGGAAAGTTTCATAATCATCTGCTGTTGTACTATCGTACCCCTGAGGGAGAATCGCCCCCTGATAAGAAATACTCAAAAGATGAGTTTAAAGCAGTCGCTTTAGACATGCTGTATGATATTGACCGAGATAAGCCTGAAGAACTTAAACAAGATGGGATAGCCTTTTCCCCTAGCTGTTTTCGCAAAATTCTCGAAGATGATCTTAAAGAGATTGAAATGAGTCCTCGCTTTTTCAACCTTGTATCAGATCAAAGTGAATCCAGTAGCTGGTCTTCTAGTTTTAGTTGGGACTATATCGGAAAAATTAATAAGCATTTTCTAATCAATGCTTCTATCAATGAGATTGAGAAGCATTTTTTTGGAATTTACGCAATCGCTCGAGAAAAAAATGTCTTAAAAAAAGTTGCGCGGATTTTTCATGAAAAGGATAACAGGTACTCGCATCCTTTTGATTTGAAAGTTGAAGGGGAGTCATTAACTTATTGGAAAAAAGTTACTTGTAAGAACCTTTTTCAGTTGTTTTGTGAGAAGTTTCCTCTGTTGAGCTCAAAAGCAGACAAGAAGAAATGGTCTACTGACAATGAGAGTTTAGATGGCGGTTTAGTCAAAATGAGGCTGCAAATTTCAGCTGATGGACGTTTGAGAGAAAACGTATTCATAGGTTTTATGAGCAGCGCGGATCCATTAAGAGAAGAGCGAGAACTTGTCATGCAGAAAAAATCTCTCGTTCCGATGGATAAAGCGCTTCTATTTACTGGGGTCGAAATGCCCAACCCTTATGAGTTTGACCGCGAGATCAATGAAGAGCAGCTCATGGAGTTCTTCCAACGAGCTTTGAAACGTGCAACACAGCTCTAAAATTTCAGCAATTAAAAATTTTTTTTACCAGCCGCACTCCTGCGTAACACCTATCCAAATCCTTATAATATACATTAAATTTTAATGGTTTAATTTTATTATGAAAAAAATAATAATCATTACAAAAAAAGAAAAACGGAGGAAAACAATGACTCAAATCGTCTCAAATTTTATCCAAACGAATAGCTATTGGACAATCGCTGCATCGTCTCTTTGCGCAGTCACTACTATCGAAATGGCTATCAGAACAATAGGAGGTCTCGGCGCCAAAATCTCTGGATCAGACCAGAGAAGTTTATATGAGAACCTAAAAAATAATCTCGCAGGAACAATCTTTTACGCTCTTTGTGCTGCCAACATAGTTCCTGGTTCAGCAAAACTTGGGGCTCTTGTTTTCACAAGCTACAGCGCTTTTTCAAAAACACCTCCTTCTGAAGCATATTTGACATCAATTGTTCTTAACAATATTGCACTCAAAGTCATTGCACCTACATACGAAAAAACTACAAATCTAATAAAAAATATCTTGGCTCAAATCACATTTCCAGAAACACCTCTTTGGCGAGTCGTTTCAATTACTGTACTCGCTATCGGAGCTTACCATTTTGGTCCAAAGATTGCAGCTGGAACAAAATCTCTGATGACTCCACTTGTCAATCAAGTACTTGGAAATTAACTAGCGATGTCGGGAAAATTATGACTCAAATCGTCTCAAATTTTATCAAAACGAATAGCTATTCAACTCTTGCAGCTTCCTCTTTTTGTGCTATAACTGCGATGGAAATTGCTTTTAATGCCATCAAAGATTTTCAAAGAGAATTATCAGAGCCTAAAGATCCACTGACCAAGAAGCATTCCATTACAAACCTACTCAGAGCAACTTACTGCGCTATTTCTGCTGCCAATTTGACTCAGGGCTCAGCAATAACTGGTGCATTCATACTCCTCCAAACTACGAGTGAAAACAATGATACCTATAATACAGTTAAGCTCTTAGGCTGGATTACAAATTCCGTGACATCCCCCATAGCAGAAACGACTACGAAAGTGGCTTCTCAAATTTTTCCAAATATTCATTTAATTTGTTGGGACAAGCCTCGTTTGGCATTTAGTTTTGCTCTTATAATTTATCAACTTAGCGCTCATATTTTGAAGGGGACACAGTTTTTATCCACCTCATTAATGAACCGAGTCACATAAATAAAACAGACAAGCTCATTGCAAGAAACAACCATTTCACTCATACCTTAATCTATTTAGAAATTTGAGAAGTGAGATGTCGGTTCATCCAACATTTGAAGAAATGGTCAAAATCACCAAGGAGGCAAATAATCCTCCTGTGCAACGTCAAAGCTTAGCTGAACTGCGCCGTGGACCACATCTTATAAAGCCGTTGGCAGGTGAACCTCCACCTGTGCCACGCATCTTAAATCACATGATCGAAAGTGGTGAAAGGCAACAGATCTTGCGCATGTACTATCCGAAGGATAAGGAAAAGCTGCCAATTCTTCTCTATTTTCACCCTGGTTGTTTTGTCAAAGGGGACATTGAAGCGCATGACATCGTCTGTCGGCAAGTTGCATTGGCAAGCGGCTGCATTGTCGCTTCAGTGAATTACTCCCTCTCTCCTGAATACAAGTTTCCAGCAGCCATTGAAGATGGTTATGCTGCCCTTGACTTTCTTGCTAAGCACGCGCAGGAAGTGCAAGCGGATGGTCGCCTCGCGATTGGAGGCGAAAATGCGGGAGCAAATATTGCAGCGACTTTAACGCACCGCCTGCGAGATGAAAGGGGATTTGAGTTAGATTTTCAAGTTTTGATTTATCCTCAGTTAGATCTCACCTTATCCCATCCTTCCATCAATCATTATGGCAAGGGTTATCTTTTGGAAAAAGATGCACTTGAGTGGTACCGGTCGCGCTATCTCCCGTTGCAAATCGAGCCGAATGACCCACGCGTTTCTCCAATTTTTCAACCGAAGTTTGAGGGACTTCCTCCTGCGCTTATCATCACAGCTGAATTTGACCCACTGAAAGATGAAGGGGAGCTCTATGCTGAAAAATTGAAGCGGGCAGGTGTTCCAACAACCTTGACATGTTATCCTGGAATGTTGCATGGATTCTTTCAAATGGGTGGTGTCATCGACGAAGGGCAACAGGCCATTCACCAAGTAGGTGATGCCCTAAAACAGGTGTTTTTTAAATGAAAGATCAAGTCAATGGAACGAATTGTTCTTTGATTGGGTTTGGTTACTTTTTAGCGCGTCCTTATCTTTGGATTGGGCCTTTGTTTGCAGCACTTCTGTCCCTGATCCTTCTCATGGGTGTTTTCTTTCTTGTGGCGTACTTTAGTTGGCCCTCATCTGCCGATGCTGGCTGGCTTTCATATTCTTGGGGTGTTTTAAAGTCGTTTGGCTATGCGTCCATTTCCATTTTAGCTCTGTGGGTCTCGCTTTTTCCCATCATACTGAATGTTGCGTTTGAAAGGATGGCAGCGAGAATCCTTCATGAAAACAAAAAAGAGGTGAAGGCTGAAGGAATGGGGCAAGCCACCATCTCTAGTATTCAAGTCATTTTCCGCACGCTGGGCTGGCGCCTTTTTTGGCCTTTAGCTGCAATCGTCTGCCTTTTCTTTTTTGGACCGTTGACAATCTTTATTGCCCAAATTGGGATGGGGCATATTGCAGTCATTGATGGGTGTGACCTTTCTCTTTCTGTTCAAGGTGTCAAAGGAAGTACACGTATCAAACAAATCAAAGAGCGACGCGGCCCGATTCTCGTAGGGGGATTTATGGCAGGACTGCTTAGCATCATTTTAACTGCAACAATCATTGGGTGGGTGTTTTGGCTACCAGGTGTGTATGCTGGAACGGTGCTTTGGTCGATGCACTGGAACCAAGCTACAGCTTCGAAGCCCGATTGATGAGCATTGCATCTGTCAGAATGAGCGCTGTCATCGCTTCAACGATGGGGACAGCGCGGATAGTAACGCAAGGATCATGACGCGATCCTTTTGGCAATTCAAACTCTTTTTCCTTTCCTTGGGCATCGACGGTCTTTTGCTTTTTTTCAATACTTGACGTGGGTTTGAATGCAACTCGAAAGAGAAGAGGCATCCCAGTTGAAATCCCACCAAGGGTCCCACCAGCAAAATTGGTTTCGGTTTTGATGTTGCCGTCATCATCTGTAATAAAAGCGTCGTTATGCTCCGACCCTTTCATCCGAGCTGCAGCAAAGCCAGAGCCGACTTCAAATCCTTTCGTCGCAGGAATAGATAGCATGCCTTTGGCTAAGTTAGCTTCGAGTTTTTCATAGACAGGGTCGCCTAAACCAACGGGAAGATTGGTTGCCGCGCATTCTATGATACCTCCAAGGGAATCCTTGGCTTCTTTCGCTTCTAAAATGGCTTTCATCATGGCAGCAGCAGCAGTTTCATCAGGGCAGAAGATGGGGCTTGCATACGTTTTTTCACTTAAGACATCCAAGTTTGTAAGATCTGGCTCTTCCATCCCAATGCCACCAATTTCACTGATGAAAGCGGTTAAATTGATGTCAAAGTGGGCGAGAATTTTCTTGGCAACGGCTCCTGCAGCAACACGGCAAGCTGTTTCTCGTGCAGACGAACGACCGCCGCCGCGGTAATCGAAAATGCCATACTTTTCGAGATAAGTGAAGTTAGCATGGCCAGGGCGCATGAGATCTTTGATCGGTTCATATTTCGACGAATCGGCATCTTTGTTATGGATGATGATAGAAAGGGGAGCGCCGGTTGTTTTTCCTTCGAAGACGCCGGAGTAAATGACGGCTTCATCTTTTTCCCCGCGAGGAGAAGTGTAAGGAGTTTTTCCAGGCTGCCTTTTCTCTAGCTCAAGGTTGATGTCCTCATCAGTTAGGGGGATGTTTGCAGGGCATCCATCAATGACAACGCCAATTCCTTTGCCATGGGACTCACCCCAAGTTGTGATGCGAAAAAGCTGTCCAAATGTATTACTTCCCACGATTACCTTTTTTCCTTACAGCTTCATCAAACAAATCACAAATCGTGCCGACGACATCAGCATCTTTCATTTCGGTCACATTGATTTCAGTTGCACCAAGTTTCCGGTAGTATTCATCTCGCTCATCATACATCCGATCAAATGAGCTATCAGGATCGTTCGGATCGAGAAATACGGGAAGTTCATCAGCAGAGAGCACCCGTTTCTTCAGAGGCTCTTTTTCGAAAACGAGATAGAACATGTGACTGCTCTTGCTGAGGGCCTCCACATTTTCTATCATGACCATGGCACCGCCCCCAACGGCAATGACGGAATTTTGAACATCTTGAAGGGATTGGATCACTTCATACTCAAGTGCGCGAAAACCAGCTGGTCCCACTTCAAGGAAAATCTCACGGCAAGGAACTCGGTGTCCTCGATGCATTTGGTAGAGATCTTCAATGAGATAATCGGTATCGATAAAGGCGCGTCCTAACTTTTTAGCAATCTGCTTGCCAAATGTCGTTTTGCCACATCCTTTGATCCCAAAAAGTAAGATATTCATGTTTGTTCCTGTAAATTAGCTCCGAGTAATTGAAAGTGCTCAGCAAATGTTGGGTAGGTTTTGCTGACACATTCAACGCCCATCACCTGTGTTTCTCCTTTAGCTCCCAGCGCAGCCACGCTAAGAGACATCACCATTCGGTGGTCGTGGTAGGATTCAACAGCGGCTCCTTGCAAAGTAGAGGTCCGCACCACGAGTCCATCCTCTTTTTCTTCTATATCAGCTCCCATCTTTTTCAGCTCGGTTGCAATTGCGTGAATGCGGTCACACTCTTTGCTTCGAGCGATGGCAGCGTTTTGAATCTCTGTCGTTCCATCTGCATAGCAGCCGACAACAGCAAGAATGGTGATCGCGTCGATATAGTCGTTGATATCCATTTTCATCCCTTTGAGCTTGCTTCCTTTTTTGATGTGCAAGGTTCGCTTCTCTTTGTCGATCTCTATTTTTGCCCCCATTTCGATCAGGACTTCAATGATCTTTTTATCGCCTTGGACATCGTCCATATCGACATTTTCGATGGCGACGTCAGAATCGGTGATAAGCGCTGCAGCAACAGGGAAAGCAAGAGAGCTAAAGTCACCTGGAACCGTGTAGTCAAAGCCGTCATATCCACCACCACCAGGGATGTGATAAAAGGTGTAATCGTTATTTTGATAGGGGAGATTTAGGATATCAAACCAATGCAAAGTGAGATCAATCCACGGCTTTTCCCCTGGATTTCTCACTTCAATTTCCGTTGGACCTTCTGCAAAAGAGCTGGCAACTAGTAATCCCGAAACAGGCTGCGAGTCTTGTCCTTCGAGAGTGGCTCGTCCACCTTTACAAGGTCCCTTGATAAGAATCGGAGCAAACCCATCGAGACGCATGCTTTCCGCAAAGACTCCAAGAGATTGGAGGCCTTCAAGCAGGGGTTTTACCGGGCGGTTATGTCGAATGGAATGATCACCAGTCAAAATGGTATATGTGGGAAGCAAAGCTGCTAAGGCCCCAATAAACCGGAGAACTTGACCTGAGTTACCCGAAGACACGACGTCATCGGCCGGTTGCATTTTTCCTGCAACGCCTTCGATTTCGAGCCGATCGGGAAACATATCAACGCTAGCTCCAAAATTTTTAATCGCCTCAATCATCGCGACGGCGTCAGGGGATTGGAGGTACTTACGCACAGTCGTTTTCCCTTTGCCCATCATGCCAAACAAAATGGCACGCAGGGTGTGAGACTTCGATGTTGGAATCTCAAGTGTTCCTTTAAGAGAGCTCTTTTTAATGAGATAGTGTTTCATGCGTCCCCTTTGTAAAATTCAGCAACCATCCAGCCCAGGGTTTCTTCCAAAAGCTCTTCATCAATTTCCGTGCAGTAAGCATCTTTGAACGATTCCACCTTCCCAATTCCATCTAAAATCACAAAGCGGGGCGTCCGTTTTTTGGCCTTCTTGTCAAAACGCATCATGTGAAGCATTTGACTTTCTGTCACTTTTTCAGAAATTGAGAGGCGATAGCCCATCACTTTAATGAGACGATAGATTTCATCAAACTCTGACTCACTCAGTTTCCCTAGCTTAAAAGAGATCATGCTTTCAACAATCATGCCTAAAGCAACGGCTTCTCCATGGGGCATCTTGTACTCTTCTAACACTTCGATCGCATGACCAATTGTGTGACCAAAATTGAGCATCCGGCGCATCCCTTTTTCGTACGGATCAACTTCCACAACCTTTCGCTTCACTTGGCAGCTTTCATAAACGAGCTTTTTAAAGAAGGGCATGTCCCGTTTGGTCCATTTCTCGAGGTCTTCATCCAGCATTTCGAATAGATAACTATGTTCAATAAGCCCATGCTTCAAAATTTCTGCGGTTCCTTCGCGCATCCCTGCATCGGAAAGGGTGCTCAAAAATGAGAGGTCCATGAAAATGGCAAGGGGATGGTAAGTCGCTCCAAGAAGGTTTTTCCCATACGCAACGTTTATGCCGGTTTTCCCACCAATACTGGCGTCGACCATTCCCAACAGCGACGTCGGAATGGAAATGTAGGGAACTCCTCGACAAAATGTCGCTGCGATGTAGCCTACTAAATCTGTAGTCACACCGCCACCCATGGCAATTAAAGTGCTGCCGCGGCCATGTCCTGACTCAAACAGTTCATCTTCGAGTTGCGCCTTGACAGAGCGACTTTTGCTTTGTTCTCCGGCCTTAAATGTGTGCAGGGTTGCATCGAGTCCCGATTCGATTAGCAAGTCTAGAAGAGGCTGGCCATAGAGTTTGCCGACATGGTGATCTGTCACAATTGCAAGAGGGGAGTGCTGCTGCTGACAGACTTTAAGAAAGTGGGGATTTTTCAGGAGATCAAAACCAATAGAGATCGTCGTTTTAAACTCTTTGGATTTGGTTTTAAGGGTGATTTGGTCTTTCATAGGAGCCGAGATGTTTGAGCAAAAATTTCTGTTTCAAGTTAGCGATAACGTCTTGGACCTTTTCTTCTAAGATATGCCCAGTCATTTCCATAAAATATAAGGGAGTATGTCCTTCTTGTAAAAGGAGATTTTCAAGTTTTAACACTTCGCATTTTTTTTCTTTTGCAAGCAAGCGAATTTGGTTTTCCACAGCTTTTAGTGGATCACTAAAAATAAGAAACGCGCTGCAATCCTTGCCGGTTGGTTTTTTCATCTCTTTGCCAATGAGCAGAAACGTCGTAGCGTTTTCGGGGTCATCTTCAATGTGCTCTTTCAAAACAGGAAGTTTGTAAATTTCTGCAGCAAGAGGGGAGACGATTGCAATGGCATCTCCTTTTTGGTCCAACTTGAGTTGCATTGCCGAGTGACCATTGCTCAGGGTTTCCACCACTTTACAATGCACTCCAAGCACATCTAATGTGTCTTTGCACTGCGCAAATGCGTGTGGATGGGCAAGGAGAGACTTTGCCTCTTCAGGTTTCCCTTTCCCTGCTAAAAAATGGGTGATTTTTTCTGTGACACGGCCTCGAATGGAAAAGTCGTACTTCATGAGATTGATCACCGTTTCCTCTACAAATCCTGATCGGGTATTTTGAATGGGAACGATGGCTTCCTGAATCTCTTTTTCTCCGAGCCGAAAGAAAACCGCATCGATATTATCCGCAAAAACGATTTCAGCCTTTTTATGCGCCTTTTTTGACGCTTGATGCGAAAAGGTTCCTTTCGGTCCCAGAGTGACTAGCTTCATATAACGTAACGCCCTAAGTCATTTCTTTAGCCATTTCCTGCCTACAATAGGCGACATAAATATCAAAAAGCTTTTCCACCACATCTGGATCAATTGCGTGTTGTTCTGCAATCTCTCGTATTTTTTCGATTTGAAGCCTTTCTCTATTCCCATCAAAGACGGGGAGTTTCTCTCTCTTCTTTAAAGCGGCAACTTGTTTTGTCAAAGCGCGCCGTTTTGTAAGGCGCTGTTGTCTCTGTCAGTTTTTCAATCGAAGGCAATGCCTCCAATTCTCTCATGAGTTCTGCAGGCAAGTTATTTTCAATTCCTACCACAGTGCTGCCACGGTCTTGTGATACGCAGTGACGCATGCCTGCTTGATCCAGCAGTGTCCTTAGTTTCAGCACCTCTTCAGACGAGGCACTTTTCTTCAATGTGATTAACATCTCTTGCTCCTAGTTGAAAATCGGTGACCCACTCTTCCGATTTCGGGTCTTGCCGATTGAGGATCCGCTCCATCCGCTCTTGCAGATGTTTGCACAGTGGTCCTCGTTTTTCTGAAATGAGACGTCCTTCCACAGATTCCACATGGGTGATCTGTGCTGCTGTTCCTGTGAGAAGCAATTCATCACAAGAAAGGACCATACTCCGATCAATGGGTTGCACCTCGACTGCAATGCCTTCGTCTTCGAGCAGCTGTAAAACGCTTCGAAGAGTGATACCATCCAAAACACCTTCAAGAGGGGGGACAATGATCTTATCCCTGTACCTGAGGAGGAGATTGGCTGCACTTGCTTCCACAATGTGCCCCTCTCGATTGGTCATTAAGGCTTCATCGTATCCCGACTGAATGGCATCTGTTGTTGCCAATGCGGAATTGAGGTAGCAACCACCGGCTTTCGCTTTCGTTGGGATCGCATCATCAGCAATCTTTTTCCATGGCGAAATTTTCATCTTAAGACCACGCTCAGGATCGAACAGGGGACCGAAAGGTACCATGTAAATTCCCAGGTGAAACTTGAGCTTGCCGTAATTGAGCTGGAGCATCTCCGTATCAGAAAAAACGAACGGACGAATGTAGAAGTCGCCAGTAGGCTGATTCTGATGAATCAAATCTTGGAGAGCTTGTTTGAAATCCTCATAAGAGATTTCAAAATCCCAACCCATAATCTGCATGGATCGCATGAGTCTTGCATGGTGGTCTTTCAGCCGGAAAATGCGCACAACACCCTCACGAACATGGCCACGCAAACCAGCGTAGCATGTTGAACCGTATTGCAAACTATGGCTTGCAATTGATAGGGTGGCATCCTTTAGCGGGACCACTTGACCTTTGAAGTAGGCGAATGGCATGGGACTCATTGGTCACCTCATTTCATATAATTATCTAACTTTTTAGAGTGTAAACTCTGACTTTTGGTTCCTCTTTTCGAGGCTCAAATAAAAAAAATCTGGGTTGGGGTATAGAAATTGAATGGCGCTATGCGCCAAAATAGAAATAGAAAAAAGAACCTGAAAGCAATGCCTGAGAGGCTTGCTGACGAAGAGGCAAAATCTGATGATTCTCTTCTAGGTTCTTCATGATTTTCACAAGTTTTGTTACTTATACACATCATTATAACATTCAAAAACTGGATTGTCAACCCACTATTCTAATTTACTGACAAGCAACTACTTAAAATTAATTGAACTAAACCCCTAAAAACCAGTATGATTGGAGTCGATTTTTGGAAAATGAGAGGTTCCCATTATGAGTTTCACCTCAGCCACAGCCAGAAGCCTTTTCACCGCCACACCCTCAATCACCTATGCTCCATGGGTGACAGAGCACATGGACAATATCAAAGCCCTTGTCGATCATGTCCTGGGGAATGACCAAAAGAAAGACGGCCACCATTGCCCCCGCACCTGTGGCTGGGATTACAGCTGGTACGGCCCCTGGTGGCGTTGGATGCCCTCTTATTCTCCTGTGACAATCTACAATGGAGGAAAGCCTAAAGATGAAGACGAAGACCACACCGGCCTTGCCTTCATTTCAGCCGTGGCTTTTTTTGTCCTCACATTCTTTTGTGGGCAATCTTTCACTGCTTATCGATCCTACACCTCGCAACTCAGCGAGCACGACACTTTTAAAGATGAGTTTGATGCCGCAGCGACAAGACCCTCTCCCGCAAAACCCCTCGACACACTCAAGCAAATTAATACGAAAGCAAAAAAGCTCTTAGAAAATAAAAAGCGCGATGCAACAGTTAACCTCGCACTCTTTGTCGCAGGGCTCACAACTGCTCTCTTCATTGCGATTGGGAGCTATTACAAAATCCCTACCATGCGCCGCTACGCTTGTTATACAGCCTTTCCACTTGGCGCCATTTCCTTATTCCGCCTAGGCATGAAGATGAATGACAAAACGGATACCAAGATTGCGCAAACCCTTGAGAAGGATTTAAAAAACTACTGACTTTTTTCCACTTTGTATAAGATGAAATTATGAACATCAATACAATTGGAATCATCGGGGGAAAAGGAAAAATGGGACGTTTATTCGAGCCCATATTTCAACGCTATGCGAAAGAAGTTCTACTTTCAGATGAGGCTTCGAATGAAGAAGTCGTGAAAGTATCAGATGTCTTGGTTTTTACCGTTCCGATCGCAAACACGATCGAGGTGATTGAGTCGCTAATTCCTCTCATTCGGAAGGATCAACTTTTGCTCGACTTCACCTCGATTAAAGAAAAACCCTGCGAAGCCATGCTGAAATCTCGAGGATCGGTGATTGGAATGCATCCAATGTTCGGACCAAGCGTTAAAACGTTAGTAGGACAAACAGTTGTTCTTTGCCCTGTGCGTCCTGGCAATTGGTTAGAATGGATCGTAGATTTACTTCGGAAAGAACAAGCCAATGTCATTCAGACAACACCTGATAAACATGACCGGATGATGGCTGTTGTTCAGTGTTTGGTGCACTTCACATCTCTTGTCTTTTCTAAAACCATGAAGGAAGAGGGGATCAACCCCAAAGAGCTTTTTGAATACGCTAGTCCCGTTTATCGGATGCAACTCTACATTGCAGGACGGATTGCAAGGCAATCAGCTGAGCTCTATCGGGACATTCAGTTTCAAAACCCCGCATTTGAAAAAACTCTTGAGAACATGACCGATTCTTTTGAAAAGATGAAATCTACAGTCCTCAAACATGACAGTGAGAAATTTGAAGAGACCTTCAAAGAAATCCAAGATTTTCTAGGACCAGAGGTTTTAGCTGAAGGACAAACCATGACTGACATGTTCATTAAGCTCATGAGGTCTTCATGCTAGTGATCGCGATCCAAGGTTCTTTCGATGAGGCCAAAAAAGCCATCGAAGAGGCAAACAAAAAAGGGGAAGCCATTGAGCTACGTCTAGACCTTCTCAAAGACCTACAGCATGTGAGTAAACTGAAAAGCCTTTGCAAACTTCCGGTCATTTTTACTCTGCGCAAGAAAGATCAAGGGGGTAAGTTTGAAGGCAATGAGCAGAACCGTGAAGCAAAACTCTTAGAACTTTTGGCTCTTAAGCCTGATTACGTCGATTTAGAATTTGATGTCGATCCCAGCTTCGTTGAAAAGGTGCATCAGAACTTTCCAGATGTTGCAATCATTTGTTCGTCCCACGATTTTGATAAAACTCCAGCGGATCTTGAGCAAAAGCTTAAGCAAATGACGCACATGCGCGCCTCCATCTATAAAATCGCGACGTATGCAAATTCTTCACTCGATAGTTTGCGCATGCTAAGCTTCATTCTACAAAAACGACGAGAGGGGGTTTCTCTTGCAGGGATGTGCATGGGGCCTCACGGCGATATGACGCGGATTTTAGCACCTGTTGTTGATAGCTTGCTTTGCTACACCTCCCTTTCGAGTGAGGCGGAAACAGCTCCAGGGCAAGTTCCCGTTGATACCCTTGAAGAAATTTACCACTTTTCAAGCCTTAATCGTCAAACGAAGGTGTATGCGTTGATTGGGGATCCAGTTGAGCAAAGCATCGGCCATCTAGCGCACAACGCGCTATTTAAAAAGCTCAAAGAAGATGCTGTCTACATCAAGATCTTGGTTCAGGCGCAAGAAGTCGGAGCATTTTTTCAAGCCATGAAAAAGCTACCGTTTTATGGTTTTAGTGTCACGATGCCTCTTAAGGAAAAGGTGGGAGAGCATTTAGACCGCATCAATCCAGAAGCAAAAAAGATTGGCGCCATCAATACCCTTAACTTGAAAGAGGAAAGTTGGGAAGGATTCAACACCGATGCAAGTGGGGCACTTGATGCAATTGAAGAAAAACAAAAGGTGGCAGGCAAGAAAGTTGTCATCCTTGGCGCTGGAGGAGCTGCGCGGGCACTAGCCTATGAAACAATCGAACGGAGAGGAGAGGTCCTCATTGTGAATCGCACAGGCGAAAAGGCGAAGAAGTTAGCTAAGCAACTCGGATGTGAAGGGTTTGCATTAGATAAATGGACTAAGCCTTCCTATGATATCTTGATGAACACCACTCCAGTTGGCATGACCATGAAAGGATCAAGTTTAATTCCCGAATCAGCTCTTTTGAAAGACGCTGTTGTTTTCGATGCAATCATGCATCTAAAAGAGACGCCGCTTTTGATTTTAGCCAAAAATAAGGGATGTCAAATCGTCTATGGGAATGAGATGTTCACGCGTCAAGCCGTTAAGCAAGCTGAAATTTGGCTTAACCGGCCTTTAGATCCACAGGATCTTCTTCAAACACTTGATCAGCTTTGTCGCTCATTAGAGACGTCTTAAACGGATCTTCTTCCTCGATACGCTGATGGATTTCATCCCAGATTTGATCGGGGATTTCAGCGCCCAACATTTTCACAACGTATGAGGCCGTGAGGCAACCAAGCCAAGCACATTTTTGGAGGGGTTCGTGCGTCAAGTACCCATGTAAAAAGCCGCTTGCAAAGAGATCTCCCGCTCCAGTGGAGTCGAGAGCATTCACTGCAAAAGCTGGGGAATAGAAGAGAGATTTTCCACTTTGCGTCCAGCAGCCTCGCTCACTCATGGTCACGACGGCAATTTCACAAAGCGAAGCTAAATTTGAACAAGCCTCTTTTGGAGGAAGCCCAGTGAGCTCTTTGGCTTCTGTTTCATTGCAGAACACAATGTCGATATACTCAGGGAGAATTTGCATTAGAAATTCTTTATTTCGGCGAACAATTTCCACATTCGCGAGATCTAGAGAAATCATCACTCCCATTTCCTTCGCTTTTTTAAGCGAGCGAAGGACTAGATCGGGGTCAACAACTTGATACCCTTCGACATGAAAGAGGCTGACTCCTTCAAAATGCTCATCCTTGAGCTCCATGTCAGTTAGACTATGAGACGCTCCCAAATAACTGCGGAAAGTGCGCTCAGCATCGGGTGTAATAAAGCAAATAGCTTGACCTGTGGGAAGCTTTCCTTGTTGCAAGTAGGAATCAACACCTGCTCGACGCATATTTCTAAGGAAAAACTCACCCTTTTCATCAGAGCCAACTTTTCCAATAACGGCGCAGCGGTGGTTAAAGTGAGCAAAGCCTTTGATCACATTGACCCCACTTCCTCCAGTCACCATCCGAGAAATGTTGGGATTACGCTCAAGAATTTCAGTTAAAGTCGCATGATCAATGGGAGCCCAAGTTCCTTTTTCAACTGTAATTGTGCGAAGCTGCTCTTCACTGATCAAAAAGAAGTGATCGACAATTGCAGCACTTAAGCTGAGCACTTCAGGAGTCTTTTTTAGCGTATCAGCATGAAGGCTTACTCCTCCTAGAACTAGCACGAGTAGTAAGACACGAATCGACTTTAGCATGATCTTCCTTCCTCAGATATTTAAGTCTTTGCGGAAGGATAGTTAAGTCATGTTTTTAGCGCATTAAGTTTTTAATCGCGTCAATTCGATCTGAAATTTCTAATGCTGAACCCGTGAGAGACGCGTTGACACGATCATAAAAAAGGCTGAGAAGCGGAAAGCTTGGTTGCAGAACCACTTTCTCCATAATGTTATCGACTTCGATATGACCTGTTTCACCGCGGCTATAGCGATGATCGTGCATTTTTTTGGATACATCAAATGACGACCCATGAACGACAAAGGGAAGAGAGAATGCAAAAAGTGCAGTGAGGGAGACTTTGTTGAATATTTTTTTTATTTTGTCTTTATTCATTAGTTACCTCGCATATTGACCACTATAATTGTAAACACTTTTGATTCATCTGTCAATCCGAAGCATTTTTTTATAAAAGGGCTTTTTATATAACTTTTTTTTGAGTAGTTGAGCACTTGGGTGAGAAGAGTCAACTGTATGCGCTAAATAGAAGAACTCTTCTGCAGCTTCCCTTTTTTTCTGGGCTAGGTGATAAAAACCCATCATGACCATAAATCCTCTGTATTCGGACAGATGAAACATCGTCCGAGAAGGATCTATATGGCGTAAATCAAATTTTTGACCAAAAATTTTAGGAACCTCGTCGAGCTTTCCCTTACGGATACAGTAGTCGGCGTAGTTGATCTTTCCCAGAAGGTAATCGGGGTTTTGGGTGTAGTTTTCTTCGATGAGCTTGTGAGCCCGTCGCATTTTGCGTTTGGCAATCCACAAGTAGGTAAGAAGATTTAAGATTTCAGGATGATGAGGATAGGCAGCGAGGAGGGATTCTACTTCTTTGAGGGCTTTTTTAGGTGAGTCTTGGGCCAATTGGTGCAAAGTCAGAAACCGCTCAATGTCGCTTTTAGACAAGGTCTCTTTGAGTAGTTTTAGATCCCGATTCACTGTCACGGAGATCTTTTTCATCGTGAAGTGAGGGGTCTTTTGCTCCGGGATGCTTAAGGTCTTGGTCATGTGCCATATGATACTTTATACGCGATTTCTTTTGCTTTTAAAAAATTCGCTCTCTAGAATTTGATTGATTAATTTTCGAAACGCGTGACCGAATCAAGGACTATCTATGTCTAGAGTGTTTAATAAAAAACTCATTTCTTTTGCTATCAGCGTCCTCATTGGACTACTCATTTGGAATCTCACCCCTCCAGAAGGAGTGACAGTCCAAGCCATCCACATGTTTGCCATCTTCATCTTTACAGTCATAGGCATCATCCTGCGTCCTCTTCCTATTGGAACGATTGCCTTTTTAGGCCTCATGTTGACCGCTGCAACCAAAACTTTGACATTTGAAGAAGCCTTTAGTGGATTTGTTCACCCGATTGTTTGGCTGATTGTAATCGCTTTTTTCATCTCAAGAGGGTTTATCAAGACAGGCTTAGGAGAGCGGATCGCCTATTTTATCATCAAATTGCTCGGTCGAAGTACGATTGGGATGGCCTACGGAATGATCCTCACTGATTTGGTTTTAGCCCCCGCGATTCCAAGTATCACAGCGCGAGTCGGCGGTATTATTTACCCAATTGTCAATTCATTATCCAAAGCGTTCGGTAGCGAACCCTATAGCCATCCGAAACGGCTTGGCGCGTTTCTCATCAAAACCTCTTTCCAAGGCTCTGTCATCATTGGGGGGATGTTTTTGACATCGATGGCCGGAAACCCACTTGTTGCGGACATCGCGAAAACCGTCGGGGTCGACATCACATGGGGGACTTGGGCTCTAGCAGCTTCAGTTCCAGGGTTGATCTGCTTGGGAATTATTCCTCTTTTCCTTTACAAAGTTTACCCGCCTGAAGTCAAAGAAACCCCAAATGCTCGCTCTTTTGCGGATAAGAAACTCAAAGAAATGGGACGCATTCGGATTCAAGAGTGGATCATGATTTTCTCCTTCATCTTGCTCATCACTTTATGGATCCTCGGCCCCTACATCAAAATGGGAGCAGTCATCGCCGCACTTATCGGCCTTTCGATTCTTTTACTCACCTCTGTTTTGACGTGGGACGATGTGATCAAGGAAAAGGGAGCTTGGAACACTCTCATGTGGTTTGCCACACTCATCATGATGGCGGGTTTTCTCAATAAGCTTGGTCTAACAACATGGTTTAGTGGCTACGTCCAAACACATGTTCAAGGACTGTATTGGTTCACAGCATTTGTGATTTTAGTACTCGTCTACTTCTACTCTCACTACTTCTTCGCTAGCGTCGTCGCCCATATCGGCTCTATGTATTCACCCTTCCTCCTCCTCTGCGTCGCAATGGGTGCTCCGCCCATGGTCGCAGCCCTCTCGCTCGGATTTTTCAGCAACCTTTTCGGAGGGCTGACTCACTATGGTTGCGGGCCTGCACCGATCTTTTTCGGGTCGGGCTACGTCAAAATTACCGATTGGTGGAAACTCGGTCTCTTTGCTAGTGTGATAAACATCATCATTTACCTTACCATTGGAAGTGCCTGGTGGAGTTTTCTCGGCCATTTTTAAACCGGCTCCTCTTACGTCGCAATCATGTCTTTGATCAAAGGCTTTCAGAGTTCAAACAGGGCCATCGAAAGATCCATGCTAAAGACCAAGATGGAAACACTCTGCTTCATCTTGCTGTTTTAGAAAATCGTTTAGATCATCTTGAAGATCTCATTGCCTATGGCCTTTCAACTGAAAATGAGAACAAGTGGGGAATGACCCCTTTGGATCTTGCAAACTTCCTCGGAAGGAAAGAGTTTTTGCCGCTTCTAAGAGCCCGCAGAGAAATCGCTCCAATCACGATTTACCGCAATAGCGACCAACTGAGACATACAATTTCTCTTAAAGAGTTTGAGCAAAAACTTGGGATCGACTACATCGAACATCTCGAATTTGAGCATCCTGACTATTTAAAGTGGGTTGCCGCAAAGAGTCAAAAGCAACTTAAAAAGTCCGGGACGCGTAAAATGAATCGGTGGACCTTGGCTTTGCACAAGAAAGCCATCATGGCCCCGCGTTATGACCATATTTACATCCGCTACGTCAGTGCCGAAATCGGCTATGGCGTGTTTGCCAATCGAGATTTGCCAGCTTTAACCTACGTTGGGGAGTACACTGGGATTATAACGAGAAGGCATGCCAAAAAAACCCGATTCAATGATTACGTCTTTGGCTACATGATCGGCCCTAAAAATAGCCCATTTATCATCGATGCAAAACGAAAAAGCAACTTCACCCGTTTCATCAATCACAGTGATCAACCCAACATGAATTCGCGCTGGGTCATAGCAGGAGGAATCACGCGTATTATCCTCTTCACCAATGAGTTCATCCCCAAAGGGGAGCAGCTCACCTACGACTATGGGAAGTACTATTGGCGCAGCCGTTCAGCTCCCGCGCTGATTTAAGTATTCTACAAGCTTTGTCTCTTCAAAATCTTCTGCCAACTGCCGAAGGTTCCTGCCTATGTGATCTGTTACATCAAGAAGTTTAGGATCTTTTTCTATCATCCATTTGATCACTTCTAGAGAAGCCTCGTTCATGAAAAGAGAATGGAGCGGAATGTTTCCACACGAGCTTCCATGCCAAAGAAGCTTTTCATCTTGGGCTACCATCCATTTGCAAAGCTCTAAGTCTGTCACAAAGTGAAGCGGTACTTGACCATATTTATCTTCTAAGCGCAAAAGGGTAGGATCAAGTTGGAAAAAGTACTTCACGCACTCAATATCTCCGGCTTGAGCTGCATGGTGAATCGGAAGCTCACCATATTTATTCTTCTGTCTCAATAACTCTGGCACATCTCGGAGAAGACGCTCAAGACACTCAAATCCTCGCCCGCTATTTTTTTCCTTGCAAAGCAAATGCAAAACAGAATTTTTTTTCCTATCTGTTTCAAAAGCAAGTTTTAGATCTTGATCGAGCATCCAATCTGTTAAACCTTGCTCAGCCCAAAAGGGGACATGTAAATGAATCGGAAGCTCTCCCTCTATATCGCGATGCCACAAATGAGAGGGGTTTTGAGTGAGCAAGCTTTTAGCAAGGTCGATGCAACTTTCAAGTTTCGACTCTAAAATCACATGGATGGGAAGTCGCTCATCATAATCCATTGCTTTTTGACATGCTGCATTCTGACTTAAAAGCTCTTTAAGTAGTTCATCTTGCTTTCCCATGCAGATGAGATCTAGTGGCGCTTTTCGCAAAGAGGGAATTGTTGCAAAATGGCTATCCGTATAGTGGCCGAATGTCATGAGCTGTTTAGGGTACCTTTTTGCAATCCATAGGACTGTTTCCCATTCCTCTCTCATGGCTGCTTCGTGAATGGGTAAATTTCCTTCCTGGTTACGTTCAAAAAGATCGTTCTCATTTTGAGCTGCCATCCATTTAACAGCCTCAATTTTTCCCGCAGAAGCGGCGCAATGAATCGGCAAGTTCCAATATGTCGTACGCTTACTAAGCAGCTCTGGCTTTTTTTCTACCATCCACTGAATCGTCTCGAGATCTCCTTGGTATGCAGCAAAGTGAATGGGACACTCGAGATGAAAATCACCTCTCCATGTCAATAATGCCGGGTCAAGTGAGACCAAGTATTGAACAGCTTCAAGACCTCCATATCCAGCAAAGTGAATGGGGAGAGCGCAGTGACTGTTTTCTAAATAGATTTGCTCTGGTCGTTTAGACACAATCCACTTCATGATTTCAACATGTCCTGCATCTGCAGCTAAATGCAAACAGCTCTCACCATGACCAACAGAAAGATCTAGAAGCGTTTCATCCTGAGCAACCATCCATTTGAGAACTTCGAAGCTTCCTGCAATCGTTGCCCAATGATGCGGCAATTCATCATCTTCATTGCCTTCCTGTAGTGCCTTTGGGTTTTCTTCTGCAATGCGCTTAACTTGATCCAAATCTCCAAGCCTTGCTGCCCAATGCAAGGGGAAGGTTCCGTCATTTTTTGAAATGCGATACATGATTCATTCTCCACTTAACCTTTGAACTGCTTTAAATACTCTAAAAGCTCAGGGTCTCCATAATCTTTAGTCAAATCTAGAAAATCCTGACCTACATCGTTTTTAATTCTAATAAGATCTGGGTCTTGCTCTATGATCCATTTGATGACTTCAAAAGGTGCATCCCAATTAAAAAGTGTCTGCAACGGAATGATTTTATAATGAGTTTCATGCCGAAGAAGTTTTTCGTCTTGGCTAACCATCCACTTGCAGAGCTTTAAATCTCGCACAAAATGCAGCGGAATTTGCCCTCTTTTATCTTCTGCATACAAAAGTTTGGGATCAATCTTGAGAAAGTACTGTACGCATTCAAGGTCTCCTTCTAAAGTTGCTCGATGAATCGGAAGCTCACCGTCTTTATTTGGCTTAGTCAATAAATCTGGCACATCTCGCAAAACACGCTTAATACACTCAAATCTCTTTCCCTCGAGCTTTTTAGTGCAAAGCAGGTGTAAAACAGTGAACTCGCCTCGTTCCGTCTCTTTGGCAAGCTTTATATCTTGGTCGAGCATCCAATCTGTTAAACCCTGCGCCGCCCAAAAGGGGACATAGGAGTGCAAAGGAAGCTCACCTTCCATATTGCGCTGCCATAAGTGCGAAGGGTTTTGAGAAAGCAAGCTTTTTGCAAGCTCTAAGAACTTTTCGGATTGTGAGTCTAAAATGACATGGATTGGAAGGTTTTCCTTATAGTCTACAACTTGTTAACAAGCAGAGTTTTTCTTAAAAAACGACTCAAGCACTTCATCTTGATGCGCTTCACAAAGGAGATCTAATGGAGTCTTTTTAAGCGGTCCTCCTTCAAAAAAAGGAGTCAAGACAAAATGCCCATGCCTCATGAATAGTTTAGGACACTTTTCTGCAATCCACAGAGCTGTTTCCCAATGCTTTCGCATCGCTGCTTCATGAATCGGTAAATTTCCTTCTTGATTTTGTTCAAAAAGAAGGGTTTCATCTTGAGCTACCATCCATCTAACGACTTCAATTTTGCCTGCAGATGCAGCGCAATGGATGGGCAAGTTCCAATACGTCGTCCGTTTGCTAAGTAAGGCAGGCTCTTTATCTACCATCCACTGAATCATTTCAAGGTCCCCAAGGTAAGCAGCATAGTGGATAGGACACGCAAGGTTATAGTCCCCCCTCCATGTCAAAAAGGCTGGATCGAGCGACACCAAGTATTGAACAGCTTTAAGTCCGCCATAGGCAGCTGAGTGGATCGGAAGAGCCCAGTCAATGTTTTCAGAATAGATCTGTTTAGGTCTTTTAGAAACTAACCACTTCATGATTTCAAGATGGCCTTCGCTTGCTGCAAAATGCAAACATGTTTCTCCATGCCAAACAGAAAGGTCTAAAAGGGTTTCATCCTGGGAAACCATCCACTTGAGAACTTCCAAATTTCCTGCAATCGTGGCCCAATGGATCGGCAGCTCTTCAACATCATTTTCTTCTCGAAGGGCCTTGGGATTTTCCTGAGCAAGTTCTTTGACTTTAGCCAAATCTCCAAGCCGTGCAGCCCAGTGAAGTGGGAATGTCCCGTCATTTTTTGAAATGTCATACATTTTTAACCTTTAACGTTTACTATCTGGCGCAGGCGATATTTAATTTTTACAAGATCTTCTTGCGCTTTCATGACCTTTGAGATGTTTTTATAAGCTGCTGGACTTTCATCTAAAATCTCGGAATCTAACCTTGCTTCAATCCCTTTCATCGCGTTTTTGTGATCTGAAAGAGAAATCGTCTTTTTGGCTTTAGCACGTGACATCTTGCGCCCCGCGCCATGCGAGCAAGAACAAAAGCTCTCTTCGTTTCCCAATCCCTCAACGATAAAAGAACCGGTGCCCATTGAGCCAGGAATGATTCCTAAATCACCGGTTCGAGCACGAACAGCACCTTTGCGTGTCACCCAAACGTTTTCCCCAAAGTGATTTTCTTTTGTGACATAGTTATGGTGGCAATTGACTGCCATCTCTGTGACTTCAAACGGAGCCAAATGTTTTTTCACAGCTTTTAATGTTGCTGCCATCATTTCTTGGCGGTTTTCAGAAGCATAATCTTGAGCCCATAAAACCGCTTCGACATAATCATCAAATAACTCTGTATTTTCCACTAAATAAGCCAAATCTTGGTCGGGAAGGTATTCATTGATGTAAAACCGCTCCATTTCTCTTTTGGCCTTTTCAATAAAATAGCTTCCAATGCGATTGCCAGGGCCTCTAGAACCAGAATGCAGCATAAACCACACATGATTCTGCTCATCTAAGCACATCTCGATGAAATGGTTTCCCGTCCCAAGGGTCCCCAGATGATGAGCATGTTTTTCGCTTTTTGCTTTCGGATGCTTATCGATGATTCTTTTGTAACGCTCTTCCATTTTTTGCCATGCAGATGACAAATGAGTCGGAACTGAGCCCCATGAACCGCGGTCATTCCGCCCACCATTATCTGTCCTACCATGGGAGACAGCTTTTTCTATGGCTGTCCGAATCGCGTGCAAATTATCGGGGAGTTGCTCTGCTTTTAAGGAGGTCTGAACTGCCATCATCCCACAGCCTAGATCGACTCCAACAGCAGCGGGAACAATGGCTTTTTTTGTTGCAATCACCGAACCGACAGTTGCACCTTTTCCATAATGAACATCGGGCATTCCAGCTACATGGCGATAAATGAAGGGGAGTTTCGCCACATTACGTAGCTGCTGCATTGCAGCATCTTCAAATGGTTCTGCTTTATCCCACAGCTTAAGCGGTTTTCCATCAGTTTCATAATGACTATAACCGACCATTCTGCACCTCAAGTTTTTTGACTTTTTTGAGAAATTTGTTCTTTTTCTTAGATTCAATAAGATTGACACGTAAAGCGTACTGCAAAGGCGTTTCCTTATCAAAGTTTTCCTGATGGAGCATTGAAGGGGCTTGATCATAAATCCACTTAACGCATCCATAATTTAACGACTTGGCAGCAAAGTGCATTAACCTATTTCCATTTTTTCCATGAGCTTCAAGCAATGCGGGGCATACCCCGATCGACCATTTCACAAGAGGGAGAAGCCCTTCTTCTGCAGCATGATGAATCGGAAAGTTACCCACATCATTGCGAATCAGTAAAAGGTTATGGTCTTGCTCAGCCATCCACTTTAGCAAATCAAGGTCTGTTACAAGATGAATGGGCAAGTTTCCTTCTTCATCAGAGTCATAGAGAATTTCTTTATCTTTATTTGTCATTTTTTTGAAAATTTCAGGACATCTCATCATGATGGAAACCGTTGTCCTAAAATCGTCAGGAATTTGCTTAATCAGTGTTTCATCTTGTTTTACAAACAAATCAAGTAAGTAAAAATTGTGAAAAACAAGAGCAGTATCGAGGGGAAGCTCGCCTTTAGAATCACGTAGCCAAAGGGGCGCTCGATTTTGATTAAGAACACTTTCTAAAAGCTTTAAATGAAACTTGCAAGGAAGTGCAAAAGCGCAAATTCGATGGATCGGGTACTCTCCATTAAGGCTTTTTACTTCAAGAAGCTTTAAATCCATCAACGCCATTTTCTGAAACAGCGTGACGCAATACCAGTCCGAAGCCATTACACTCAAAAAACGGCTAATGCCAGGCATGATGCAATGAATGGGCAGCTCTCCTTCGTTATTCTTTTGATCAAGAGCTTCTTGATCGAGGTTTAAACCCAAACCGCTAATTTATATCCCCTTTTTGTGCCGCTGTGCATTGCGGCTAAATGAAGAGGTAAATTGCCCTTTGCATCGGGAACTTTTAGAAGATGGAGGTTTTTCTTAATCAAGCGCTTTGCACGTAAAAACTTTCGCTCAGTAAGAAGCCTTTCAAAATCTTCAATCACTTTTGCCCCCGTAAGTTTCTAAGCTAAACTTTCCTTCTTGAAACACGATAAGAGCGTGACCATCTCCAATATCTGGAAGGTTGACGTTCCAAGTGTGATAAAACCAGCGATGTTCATTTCGCATTGGCTTTTGCAGGAGCTTACAAATGTATTGAGCTTCTGAAGACATCTTTCTATTGTCACTAAAAAATGAGAGATCTGACATCCAACGTTCAACGTCAGCGCCATCTCGAATGGCAAACTGGTTCCACACACATGGATAAGGAAGGCCCATGTGACCACTGATCCAAAAATTGGGCTGATTGTGAGCAAGTAGACGGGCCAAAACCGGCTCCTTTCCTGGACTGACATGAGAGACAAAGAGAGAGGGAATTCCAGGCTGCTTCACTTTGTGCAGAAGCGTCCCAAGTTGGTGGAAAGTTGCCTGGACTTTGCCTTCTACCCCCTGAAACGTCGTTGAAAAAGCCTTTTCATTTAACACAAAATTTCCACCCAACCCATACAGAAAAAATGGATAGCCTTGAAAATCCGAAATCGTATATTGCCGCTCTTCATCAAGAAGATGAAGATTAGCAACCTTTTGACCGTTTCTAAGTTCTTGAAGAACAACTTCATCTTCATGATTGCCCCAAACAGCATAAATGGGAACTGTAAATTTCTTATTTCCGTTTAAATACTCAGGAAAGTCTCCTAGAAGTCCAAATTCTCGAATAAACTTACGCATTTCTTCTTTCGAGCTTAAACGGGATATTTCGTCTCCATAAGGGGAGTGAACAATACGGAGCTTCAACTCACGTACACTTAATCGATTAAGGCTTTTCTCATCGTAAAAACCAAAATCACCAGCATGGATGATGAGATCGGCATTTTTTTCTTCCGCTAAACGATTGAGGCAATCTAGATCACCGTGCGTATCACTGACAAGTAAGATTCTTAACACAATTTTCCCTCCTGATAAACAAGACAGAGGCATTATAGACGCCGTCTTGAAATAACAGGAATAAAATTTTTCAAAAAATACTTTTTTCAGTATGTTCCGGATGTAAGAACAAGGAAGAATTTTTCCTCAAAATATGACAAGGGATGGCCTACGATGGGTAAAAATGTCGCTCAAAAACTGTTAGAGAGTCACTTAGTAGAAGGGGAGATGGTTGTCGGACAAGAAATTGGACTGAGAATCGACCAAACACTTTGCCAAGATGCCACAGGCACGATGGTAATGCTCGAGCTCGAAGCTATGGGGCTTAAAGAAGCTAAAACAGACGTTTCCTGCCAATATGTTGACCACAATATCATCCAAAACGACTTCAAAAACCCTGATGACCACCTTTTCCTCTTCAGCGCAGCTCAAAAATTTGGCCTTTGGTTCAGTAAAGCTGGAAACGGCGTGAGCCACCCTGTCCATATGGAAAAACTTGGAAAGCCTGGAAAAACTCTTCTCGGATCAGATAGCCACACCTGTGCCGGGGGAAGTTTGGGAATGCTTGCAATGGGAACCGGGGGACTTGAAGTAGCTTTAGCAATCGCAGGGGAGCCTTTCCACGTCAAAATGCCTCAAATCATGGGCGTCAAGCTCACAGGAAAACTTCCTGACTGGATCAGCGCAAAAGATGTGATTCTTGAAATGCTGCGCCGCCACGACGTTGCAGGAGGGGTCGGCAAGATTATCGAATACTATGGACCTGGCCTTGACAACCTCTCTGCCATGGACCGCCACGTGATTGCTAACATGGGAGCCGAACTTGGAGCCACTGCCAGTGTTTTTCCTTCCGATGAGGAAACAAAACGGTTCATGAAACTGCACGGAAGAGAAGCAGATTGGGTTGAACTCAAAGCGGACCCTGATTGTACATACGATCTTCATGATGAAATCGACCTTTCAAAACTCGAGCCCCTCATCGCCTGTCCAAGCAGCCCTGGCAATGTCGTCACAGTTAAGGAAGTCGCAGGGAAGCCTATCTTTCAATCGATGATCGGTTCATCTGCCAATCCTGGCATGCGCGATTTTGCGATTGCAGGAATGATCATCGACGGACAAAAGTCTCAAGATCACGTTTCACTCGACATCAACCCAACCTCCAGGCAAATCCTTGAAAACTTGACCTCTTTCGGTTACCTTTCCTCGCTCATCCGCGCTGGAGGACGCATCCACCAAGCAGGTTGTAATGGATGTATCGGCATGGGGCAAGCACCTGCAACGGGTAAAATCAGCTTGCGTACCAACCCTCGAAACTTCCCAGGCCGCTCTGGAACAAAAGAAGACCAAGTCTACCTCTGCAGTCCTGAAACTGCGATTGCTTCTGCGATAACAGGTAAAATCACCGACCCGCGTGATTTGAAAATGAACTACCCGAAGTATGAAGAACCAACGGAAATTGAGCTCGTCGACGGACTCACTCCTCCACCTCCCGCAGGCAAAGGAGCTAAGGAATTGATCATGGGACCCAATATTAAACCTCTACCAAAGTTTGACAAACTCTCGCAGCATATTGAGGGACCCACTCTTCTCAAAATGGGTAACAACGTCTCAACAGACGAAATACTTCCAGCAGGAACAAAAGTCCTCCCATTTAGAAGTAACATTCCCGAAATCAGCAAGTTCACTTTAGCTCAAGTTGATGAAAACTACTATGACCGTGCAATGAAACATCAAAAAACTGGTTCCTTCCTTGTTGGAGGACACAACTATGGGCAAGGATCGAGCCGCGAACACGCTGCTATTGCACCACGCTACCTTGGTGTCAAAGCAGTCATTGCAAAAAGTTATGCGCGTATCCACCGCCAAAACCTTATCAACTTCGGTATCTTAGCACTGACTTTTACCGATGAAAAAGATTATGAGTCCATTGACCAAGAAGATATTCTCGAAATCAAAAATGTTGAAGAGGGCTTGTCAAAAGGAACTGAAATCGAAGTGATCAATAAAACAAAGAACAAAACCTTCAAGGCGGCACACAACTTTACACCAAGAGAAATGACCTCCATCAAAGCTGGAAGTCTCATCAATGTTGCCTTAGAGAAGCACAGCTAAAAAGAGAACACCTATGCTACTGTTTATCGTTCGCATCATTATCACGACAATCGTTGTCGTCGCTACAGCTCATGTCTTACCAGGGCTAGAAGTCAAAGACACCCTCGATGCAATTTTCTTTGGGTTGATTCTTGGGGTCATCAATGCTGTAGTCCGTCCTATTTTGACTCTCTTAACCCTTCCCATCACGATTTTCACTTTAGGGCTCTTTTTGCTGGTCATCAACGCCTTTACCTTCTGGCTTGCAAGTGAGATCTCCTATGGGGTCCATATCCACTCTTTTTGGGGAGCTTTTTGGGGAGGGCTGATCATTTGGGCGACAGGAATCCTTACTAATCGGCTGATCTGGAATAGAGAGGTCTATTAAAGCTCTAGCTCTAGTGTAAATTTAAATTTTAAATTTACACTCTTCCCTCAAAACATTCCTTGCTGCCTTCAAAAGGTAGTAGCTAAAATTTTAATTGCCATATCGTTGATTTTTAACTTTATCCTATAGTATAATATGTTCTGAAGATTGGGATTTAAGTGGGAACATATACTGCTCTTTAGGAGCTAAGCAAGGTGGCCGTATGGCATTACACAATTTAATCAAAAGCTCAGAACTTCTTGACAAGTGGGCCGTCAATGGATTGCCTCAGGGGATTGACGCACAAGCCGAGGCTAAGAAAATTCAGTCCTACATCGATGAGGTGAAGGCGAAGAATCTGTCATTTCAAATGATGGTCTATTTTGAGTATCGCCCAAAATTAGAGAAAGGTCTAGAGCTTCTTAGAACTGCTTCTCCAATAGTCGCTGAAAAATCTGCATCTGAAGTCGTTAGCAAGCCCACTGAAAAAAAAGAACCCGCAACTCACGAAAAACGCGATTCAGAAAAACCAGACGTAGGCAAAACACCAACTCCTTCGAAAACTGAAAGTAATGGATCATCACTCGTAGGTACCATTGTTGGTGGAGTGATTGCGGTTCCTAAAGCTATTTTGTGGACAGGACCTAAAAGCATCCTCACATGGGCATTCACTTCGAAACCAACTCCTGTAGAAAAACCAGAACATGAAAAGGCAAAGCCAGTTGAGGTCATACACACTCGCGAAGAAATTTCAGCTCCAGAAGATACTAGCCGTTTTCAACGCACAGAGCGTATTCCAGTAGGGCTTCACAATGAGAACGGAGATGATTGCTTTCTCAATTCCGTGAGACAATTCACGTACAACACACCTATTGCTGAGCATGTGCTCCCAACATTGCCAAAAGAGAATTTTCCTCGCACACTTAAAGACTGTGAAAACTATCATGCCCAGAGGGCTAGCGTCCCAATGGGAGGTTCGAGAACTGTTCGCAATGAGCTATTGCCTCCACATATGAGAGGAGGGCACCAAGATGCTCACGAAGCCTTGATGCAGCTATTTCTCTTTACAGACGAAAAAAAGAATCCACTTTTCAATCGGATTGAAGGAACGCGAACTTATGATTTGGGCAGTTTGCCAACAGGCATCTCATACGATGATTTCACTGCAAAAGCAAAAGGGTACTTTCAAATTGGGCATCAACATAATTCCGGGTTGAATATTTCAACTGATCATGCAGCAATGCCCTTACTTTCGATTAAAACCGAAGGAAAGAAAACGCTTAGAACACTCCAAGAAGTTTGGGACCATCATATGAACCCGCCTGTTCAGCGCGTCGTTCCTACAACTTCTGTAGACGAATTTGGAGCCTATCTAAGCGATTCAACAACGATCACCAGAGACATGCTTGATAGTGGGCGTATCGTCACTGATCGACATGGAAAATATAAAGCGTTGCCTGATCAAGTCGGCGAGAAATTTCGATTTGTAGAACCGCCAGAACACCTTCTCTTTTCTCTTAAGCGCTATTCTAGAACTCTTGGTGTGAGTACTAAAATTGGTGATGCTGTCGACATGGATCCGACGTTTACTCTTGATCACAACCACATCAAAGGTAACAGAGCTGCAAATTACCAAATTGAAGCGTTTATGGTCCAATCAGGTGGCTTATCAGGGGGTCACTACATTTCCTATATTTACGATCGCGCTGGCGAGCAATGGTACAGATGTAACGATAGCTCTGTCAATCCTATCTCAACATCTGAAGCCAAAGCTGCTATGCGCACCGCCTATTCCTTCTATGCAAAACGTGTAGGAGAACCTTTTAGATCAGCTCCAAGAGCACTTTCAACACCCGTTGAACCAGCACCAAGACGTGAAGTTTCATTGTCTAGAAAGAAAGATTCAACAGCGCGTGCTCCATTCCAGTTTGGAAGAGTGCATCGAATCGGAACCAGTTCCTCTAGAAAAACATTTGAAGGGACATTCATCGTAGGCGATTTGAGCCAAAATGACACTTTAGGTGGAGAGGGGAGTGCAAATACACATGCAACTGGATTCCTTGCAAGAACACTTAATGGCTCAACTATCACAAAAGACGACATCGGACCACTACTCGATCAAAACGTTCAAACCGTGAGAAGCCGTTATACCTCGTCAAGCAAAGCTGCACAGCAAGAAAAAGCTCTTACTAGAATAGCTGATAATTTTGTAGAGGAGCTCGAAAGTTTCGTGGCGACTTATAAGGGATTCCAAAGTCTCAGTGTTCCTTCTGACCAATTAGCACAATTTTTCCTCACAAGAGTAAAGGATATTGGAACTCTTTACCAGGAGCAATACAAAGTCGATGAATCATCTGCACTCACAAAAGCTCTCGCTGATTTAGCAGAAAAGCGACTAACTGACAAAATGACAAAAGACGAACTCACCGCCGAAGTGAAGTCCTTATTACGTAAGGACAAAGCTGCAGAAAATACAGGAAAAGAGGATCGTCCTTCTTCCGAAATGACACAAGTTTATCCTGCATTTGAAAGCGCTTTTGGAAACGCTGAATATCTAGAATGTGAGACCTTACGTCTTGACTCAGATCTTGGAATGCGAAAAGTGGTTTTCCAAAGCATTTTGACTGCAAAAAGAGAAGAGCATCTTGATTCAAATAAAACTTCTGCAGTTGGAACTGTTTTTAGCTGCAATGGTTCTTCACATGCTATTGCATTAGTCAAGCAAGAAAACGGATCTGTTCTCTACCGTATCTTTGACTCTCAAGGGAATAAAGAACTTACAGGCAGTACAGGTGCCTTCATTTTTGAAACGACAGATGAAACTCAGGCAGCTCATTTTCTCGCAGAGCTCGTGACTTATCTCCCTGTTGAAGATTCTGCAGAAAACCTTAACGAATTGACGACCTACACATTTATTCCTGCCAAAAAAGAGTCAACCTCTGTGTTGCCTGCAGTTGGCAGTGCTCTATACAATGTCACAGCCTACACTCTTAGCACTGGTTCTGCCATACTCTCAGCACCTTTTAAAGGTATCTACTACTTGGGGACCAGCTTAGTTGGCGCTTGCAGATCGAAACCCTCATCTCCGACACTCTCTAAAGCTGTGACCGTCAAGTTCGAACATATGAGTAAAGAATCCGTAGGAGCAGAACTTGCAAGAATTCGATCTGAAGTTGTCCTCTATTTGATGGGAGACAAAACATCTACCCCATCTGACATCGCACGATTAGCTGATGCTTTAAGCAAAGTAATGCCTGAAGCAAACAAGTACCCTGAACTTGCGACAACTGCTGCCTCGATTGAGAAATCGATTAAAAACCTTGGAGGAACAGTTTCAGTATCGACCTCTCCACTGCCTCGCACAACTCACTCGACACCTGTGAAGGTCTCTAAATCACCAGCGGTTTCAGACCCTAGAGGCATGCTTCCTTTCTATACAGGTGGAAAGGCAAACGTGCATGGTTACACCTTAGAACAAATTCTCAAATTTTCTGATGAGGAGATGGAGCGTCATCACAACTTCATTCAGTGGATTTTCCCAACTAGCCGAGTCGGTGTTGATCCACAAGCACCTCTCTTAGATAGAGGGTTAATCAGTGCTGCAAAAAGTCAAACAGCCTTCCGAACAAACATGCTACGCTCCTTTGACAAGATGCTCAGCTACTATGGGCTTGAAAGAAAAGGGGAGTCTGTCGTGAAAGCTGCGAACTTCCAGTCGCGTAAAAAGTTCTGGTTGATCAACGGTAAACACAACCTCCTTCGTATGACTCGTATGATTACAAGTATGGGTGATCTTGGGCTCAAGAAAGAAGCTAAGGCTTTTGCCGAATGTATCATAGGGATCCATGAGAGAAATGAGATCTCTGGACTCGGAGGATCTGTTGGCTATTGGAAGAGCGCATAGTTCAATCATGCTTCCTAAAGCATACTCCTAAAAAATTCGTAGAAAAGTTTTTCTTCTATGTGTTAGATTTTCTAACTCGTAAAAGTACTTATGAGTTGGGATTATGAAACGGATTATCACAGTGATTGGAATAGCATGCATGAGTCTTACCTTAACAGGCTGCCATGTCTCAAGTAAGACATCAATGTATGGTAGTGGAGGACGTACCTCTTACAATAAAGCCGCGCAGAACACAACAAATCAAGAGCTTTTGCTGAACCTCGTTCGACTTAGGTACTCCGATACACCCTACTTCCTACAAGTTAACAATGTGACCACACAATTCACTTATACAGGTAAGCTGCTTCCTGGGATTAAAATTCCTGGATTCGACAACTCCAACCCTGTATCATTGGGAGCTGAACTTGCTTGGTCAAATCAACCCACTATCCAGTATTCACCTCTCCAAGGCAAGGACTTTGCCATCCAATTGATGCATCCGCTTGATTTAAGGGTCGTCCAAGGGCTTATTTATACAGGCTGGGACGTCGATAGGGTTTTCCGCCTTTTAGTCCAAAGCATGGCCGATATCCCGAACGCATGTGGTGCTTCTGGACCTATTCCTGAAGAACCACCCCATTTCAAGCGCTTCCTAGAAGCGACTTCCCTCCTACGTTACTTCCAACGCATGGGGGAACTCCACATCGGAGTGCGGTACATTGCGCCATCTGGAAAAGATGATCAAAATAATGGGAATAAGCCTAATACCATCCAAATTTCCTTCCCTTCTGAAGGCGAAAAAGCCAAGCGCCTCGCTTCTATTTTAGAAGATGTGAAAACTTCCAAGGGAAAGTATATTCTCAACATGCGACAAGACTTTAACGAACAAGCTGAACTCGGAATCATGACGCGTTCTCTTCTCAGCTGCATGTACTACCTCAGTTTGGGCGTCCAGGTTCCGGAGCGGGATCTTGAAGCAGGAATTGTTGGTCACACTCATTACACAGACGGACGACACTTCAATTGGGTAGATGTTGTTGGAGATTTACTTGCCGTTCAAGTCAGCATGGATTATCCACAAAATGCCTACTTAGCTGTCTCTTATCGTGGTTATTGGTTTTACATTGATGATGCTGATGTGAATTCGAAGCGAACGTTTGTTTTACTCCAGCAGATCTTTAACCTACAGGCAAAACAATCTGATAAAGAGCCACCTCTACTCAGTATTCCGCTAGGATCTCCGTCATAAAATGTGATCAAAGATACGCATTTTAATGAGCATGAGGATGAGTGCCTCTTTTTTAATCTTGTACTCATCTTCATCTACTTTCCAAATCTCTGAAACATCTGTCAGGTTCATGTTTTCTTGAAACCACATCTGAACCTTCATTGAGAGGATTCGACCCGAAGTGATTTCATCTTGAACAGCTTCAAGAACAGACTCTTTTGTATAGGCTTCGGAGAAGAAACTACTTGTGAAAATAGAATGAGGGGAGTGAGCAGAATGTATAGACCATCAGTCACAACAGCTTTGGCTTCAATGTCATTTATCGAGCCAATTGTCTCTGCGCCCATCGTTTTTCCATAAATCGCCATGAGGGTATTCGGCCAATGAGGACTATTCAGTCCTAACCTCTCAACTAGCGTGTGTGGAATCTTACGAAGAACAAGCCCCCAAATGTTTTGAATGTACTGAAGACGTCTTTCGTGGAGAACAGTTAAAATACCATTCTTCAAAGTGATATCTTTCCCCACCTCAGCTAAAGAAGCTTCCGTCTCTCTTAAGACGTTGAGAACTTGAGGCCCGCAATAATCTGCTCCTTCTACACCTAGCCATAGGAGAGCGTTGGCCTGATCAAATTCGGAGTCAGACTCTTTAAGAAACCTTGCAATGGAAAGATAAAATCCCTCAACTTGCCCTTTATACTCTTCTGGAGAGATGGAGGTCAGATTGATTTCGGTGTGTCTTTTTTGCCTCAAAGTCAGCTTGGGTCTTGGACTCACTCCAGAGACATTTCTCACCTGAGCACTTTTTGTCTTCAGTCTAACCAAGAGAATTTGAAGCCCTTCCTTAAAAAATTGAATCGCTTGAGGTTGGACTGCTTCCATTAATTGGTTTCGAAGCTCTATATCTTCAGGCACTAAATCGGACCTGTTAAGCAAAGGAACTAGATCATGCGACGTTTCATAAAGCTCTTTGGAAACTGTGGGAGGATCATTCCAGTGTTTATCCTTTGCTAGTTTGTTCATGAGAACCAGTAGATGCTTATCCCACGAAATAGACTCAAACACAGATAAAATCTTATTGATTGCCGTTTCACACTCTTTAAAAGAGAGCCCTTCACCGCTAGAAATCGCCTCAGCATCAACTTGAAGGTGACTTAGATCCAACTGAACCTTTTCCAGGCTCATCCCATTCATATCTTTAAGAGTGATAACTTCCGCTCCGTGTACCTTCGTCGGAACATGGGTCCGAACGGCTTGCTTCTTGTATTCGTCCGCAATGCCTTTAACTCGACCTGCAAGTTCAAAAATCGAAAGAATGCGATCAAAAAAGCTGCCCGTAAACAGCAGGTAAAGATCACATGGAATCACAATACAAGAGTCCACGACTTTGGTCACCTCCTTCGAGAAGTACTCATTCTCTGACAGGTAAGAAAAAACATAGGTCAACGCAGTCGCAGCCCCAATATAGTAGCGTCCTGCTAAGACGAGAAGACCAACCCCTATGAAATTGACGGTTCGGATGATTTGGCCATAATGAAGAGAAAGCCAAATCACAGACTTTTTCGTCCAATAGGAGTCCATTTCCAGATAAGTCAAGACAGCGCGGGGGCTAGAGGGGAAAGGACTAAGAGATTTGAGGAGCGGATTGAGAGACCAGCATAACCCATTTCTTTAGAGAGCATCCGAAGAGTATTAAGTGATAGATTAACTTGAAATAGCTGATCGAGAGATGCGGCTAAATAATCAGCTGCACAATGGTAGTTTTTTTCAGTCTTCTGGGCAAGCCGAAGAGCATACGTCGTATGAATCGTTGAGAGAACGTCTAAAGCCATCGTAAAAAACCTAAAATGAAATCACGAAGGATTATAACACTCTTTAGACTTATTTGAAATCAGATCCTACGGCCTTCGTTTTCAACATCCTATAATAAAACATAACATTAATTATCAGACGTTAAATCTTTTTTAAAATAGCTTCTCGACTCTTGTCCCTTTCAATCTTCTATGCTACTCTCGTACACTTAAATCTAAAATTGAGGGATTTTATGAAGACTCTAGCATTAATGATCGCAATGACTGTTGCTTCCTTGCTCTATGCCTATTTACAAAGGCGTTTCTCTTCAGAAACCCTTGTTAATGGATTCATGGACAAAGAAAAAGCTGAAGAACTCGCCCCAACAATTTTCAAAAACAAAAGTAAAAAAAAGAAGTAGTTTTCCCTTTCTCTCCGCGAAATTTTCTCCATGAGCAGTTTAAGGATTGAGCAGCTTATGACCACACTATCTGGATACTCTAGAATAATGGCCACGTCTAGACGTGGCCCATTGATCTTAATTTTGGGCATATTCCTTCAAAATGCCTTCACTGAGAAGCGCAAGTTGAATCGCAAAGTAGTTTTGCTGGTAGTCTCCCATTGAATCGACGCTGTAATGGGTCAGGTCATTCTGAAAATAATGAGCAACTTTCTCAATGTCATCTTGAGAAACATCGTCTGGAAGAGCTCCATATTGCTCAAGCCCTACAAGTGCTACGAGCAGTGGTCCGGTAAACTGACCATAGCCCAATCCTGAAGGATTGAATGTCAGCGTTCCATCGTCCCAATCGCCCCAACTTAAATACTGCCCATCATGACTGAAGATACGTTCGACAAGAGTCGAAAGACTCGCCGCCACTTGATCCTTGATGCCTAGGAGATCATTGCCTGTCTTTTCTGTATAGAGAAGATACTCTCCAAAACGCATGAGCATCCGAACCGCATCATAACCAAACGAATTGGGTCCACCTAAATAGAAGGGTGTATCTGACATCCATCCCCCATTCGCTTTTTGGACATCAATGACGAGTTGCATGGTTCCCTGAGCCGCTCGAATCAACGCTTGTCCATTGGGGCTTTCTGCTCCTACCCACTGAATCATTTCAGTGAATTCGAGAGGATCAAAGTAGTCGGGATAGACAGGGTCATGTTGCCAATTATCGAGGCTCATGGCGTAGTAAGAATGGGTTTCCCCATTTAATGTTACCTGGTAATCCCCTAAATCGTTTCTCACAAAGCTATCAATTGCCTGATCGATCAATTGATTGAGTGAAATGGATGAGACAGTCCCCTGCCCTGCTGAAAGAGGATCAGAAGCCACAAGATCAGGCCACTTTTGGTAAGCTAAAATCATGGCACCAATGATGTCTTCATCGGCATCAGAAGCCGAAGAAACAAAACTCGTATCTAAACCATCATAGGGACCCTTTTCAGCTGGAATCCCAGCAATGTTAGGCGACCATCCAATCAACCCAAAACCGATCATGTCTCCTGAAAGTCCCATCTGCTCTCGGTAAAGAGTTGTCTGATTGCAGAGATAAAGATATCCGTTGAGCAACTCCTGAAAAAAGGCTTCGTCGTCATAAGCCACAGCATTTCTCATGGCATAGCCAAACGCCTCTGAAGGCGTGTAATTTCCAATATCCTCTGGCTGCCCCAAAGGAACGACGTGCCCCGTCGGAAACGCCATACCCTGGTACTCAATGACAGACACGCCATCTATTTCTAACGTCTTAATTGTTGCAGGTGGATTAGACGTAAGAGATTGTGATTGCTCTTGCGCCATGCTCAACTTAGAAGAGGCTTCATAAAAGTGAGCATAAGCGACACCGTCAATCGCCGTTATGCCCTTCTCTGAATCACCGTGAAGATTAAAATTTAAAGTTTGACTGAATATTCCAGTGGTAGACACAGCTTCCTCCCAAATTAACTTATTAAATCTAATTAATGCCTACCTCACTCCTTTATAAATTATAACAACGTAGTTTTAATAAATAAACAATACAAATCATTTTAATTTTTTTTAAATCATTTTCTTTTGACCAGAACCCTACCTAAAAGTATACTTTCCCGCCGATGGAACAAAGGAGAAAACCATGACTGCTAGCTATAATCTTCAAATATCAGAGTATAAGAAAAACCCTCTTTTACTATTGGATGACCAAATCAAACATCCATTGTCTGTGGATGAGATGAGAAAGCAATACAATAATATTCAATTACAGCAAGTTTTTAAATCTGTCTACAAAGCAGCTTTATTCATCTTACAAAGCCAAGATACAGACTGTAGCCCATACCATAACCAAGAATCCGATCAAAAACTGCGGGAATTTGGACTTGTTGGAACACAACATGATTGCCTCATGGACATTTTTAAAAATGGTGTCTCAATCTCCCAAAACCTTGGTCTAGGACTTGATGTAGGAAAATTGGTGAGTCTTTGCATTGCTGACCTCTTATCAGAAGCAGATTTTTTGGGTGAAACTATTTGCCCTGATTACTGGGCAAGTTTTCCTTAAGATTTCTCTTGGCAGAATGAGACAGACCTCATAAGATGCGAAATAAGTGAAGATGGAACTTTATCGATGCGCTGGGTTTGCCTTTTCTTATTCTGCCTCCTCTCTCTCCACCTTGAAGGGAAGATTTTTTCTCGCCCTCATGAAAAGCCGCCTATTAATGCTGTCGTTTCGTTCGACCTCACTGTCGGCAATATGGACCGCTCTGTTGCATTTTACACGAAAATACTCGGATTTCAAAAGGTCGCCGATTACAAAGTTTCAGGAGAGCCCTACGACACTCTTTATGATTTAAAAGGATCTCGTATTCATGTCGTCCGTTTGAGACTCGGGTTAGAAACACTCACCTTGATGGAGTTTGAAAAACCCAAAGGGCGCTCTCTTCCCACCGATTTCGCAAGTGACGACAGTATGTTTCAACATATTGCCATTGTGGTCAGCGATTTGAATAAAGCCTACGGCATTCTATTGAAAAATCAGATTGTTACCATTTCACCAGAACCTCAAAAACTCCCTGAGTGGAACCCAGCTTCTTCCGGACTCCAGGCCATCTACTTTAGAGATCCTGATAGACATCCACTAGAGCTTATGCAGTTCCCAGCAGGAAAAGGAAATCCCCGTTGGCAACAAACCCATGGCCAACTCTTTTTGGGCATTGATCACTCTTCTCTCACGATTAACAACACGTCAAAAAGCTTGGAGTTTTATCATCACCACCTCGGCCTTAAAATCACAGCTGATAGCTTGGACTACGGTCCCGAACGAGAAAAACTCACCGGAGTGAAGGGAGCAAAAGTTTACATCACCTCCCTAAGTGCTGAGCAAGGCCCAGGCATCGAGCTTCTCGACTATCTCACCCCAGAAACGGGGCGTAACATGCCCCCTGATACACGAGCCAATGACCTTTGGCACTGGCAAATTCGGCTTCAGTCCCCAGAGCTTGCTGAATTGCACCAGTCCCTTGTGAAAGCAAATACCTTTGTACGTAAGTTACTTAACTTCCAAAACCCCTACCTCGACTACCATGAAGCGTTTCTAGTCAGAGACCCTGATGGACACGCTCTTTTGATCACTCAGTAGTCCTCTCAGCCCTTAACACTCACAAAACACTTTAAACCAACAACTTATAAATATTTAATACTATTCACAATCTGTTAATTTTAAATAATTTACATATTAAATAATTATTTAAAATTATTTGTATATATGTTAATATGTAATTAAGGAAAGGAAAAGAAGGAAGGTCTATATGTCGGTTCTGGTACTGCCGCTATTCAATAAATTTTTTTCAAATCAAGATACAGAACCAACTAGAAAAGAAGCATCTGACAAAATTCACGAAATCGTCGGCAAGTTACTCCATCATGAAAACTTATCTCATGAAGACGAGACCTTTTTAGATCGTACTAAAGGCTATGCCCAAGGCTGGGGAAGCTACGCCAAGTCCTTTTTAATCACACCTTCTGACCAAACAAATGTCAAAACCATTAACAATCTTTCTCGCCGAGTTATTGCTGGAGAAGTTTCTGCAGAAGATGCTCTAGGCGAAATCTCTCACATCCTTGAGACAACACCAAATTGCTCTGCAAGAGAATCTGCAGCTGTTGCGAATCACATTAGCACTTATTTTTCCAATGTTCAGTCATTTGAAGAGATTTTAACTGATTTTCACGACTCCCACGATCAATTAGAACCCACACGAGATCAACTGATCACTCTTGTTGAGAGATACAACCATTTCACGCTTCCTTCTCCAGAACTCGCTGGAACAACAGTCAGCAGAATTGAGATCTCTGTTGATCATGGGGAAAAACCTCGAACCCTAGAAGTTCGCTATAACAATGAAGGACGTTTAGAAATTAAAGACGGCGCGGTAGCACCAATGGACGTTTCCTGTCGTCAACACATTTCAAGAGCAGAAATTCAAGAAATGAAAGATCTTTACAACGAGCTTGCCGACCACTCCAACTATAACAATCTCGCTCTTGTTTTAGAGTTTGCTCAATTTGTGAGACGCGAAAGAACAGTCGATTCGAGCTTTAGCCTCGAAGATGCATATGAAGCCTTTAACCCCGATCTTGTCACTATCCACGCGAAATACCAATCAGGAACTTGCGGTGTCTTAGCAAAACGTTTTTGCCATGAACTCGATGAAAGAATGGGAATCAAAGGACAATCAGTAGGTTCAGAAATCCAAAATGTTTGGATGACACTGCCGATTCCCGGAACTGCCAAAGACCCCATTAAATGGAGGGATCTTTCTACAGAGCTTCGAGGCGCAGACCACACAGATGCTGTAGTTGCCTATACCGATGAAAATGGAAACCAAAGCGTCATTAAGTTTGCTTGTTCAATGGGACAAGATGTCCCAAATGAAATCGAAGAATTTATCGGAACCGATGAAGCTTCTGGTTTAGATCGGTACTATGACACCACACGATACGGAAGTCGTGAGCATATTCCTGACCAAACCGTCGAAGAAGGAACCATCGCTAAGACATTTCTCAAAGGACGTTTCAAAGCAGCAATGTCAAAAGGAAACAAGATTCTTGGAGTCGACTTTTTACGAGGCAATGTCTACTTGAACTCAAGTTGGGCAAAAAAACTTGAAGGGATTCCTCTTAATGCTCAGAAAATGGCCTCCATTAATCTTGAAGACTTAGCAAACCCTGAAGAAAATGGAATTTACTTTGTAAATGGGGAACCCGTAACCTTGACACATCGCGAAGCACTGCATCTCATGCTCGAAGCAGTTTCTTCTACCTTTGAAATTCCAGAAGATTTCGAAGAGAATGTGATCGCTCTCGCGCAAATCTCACCCGAGTTTTATGATCATCTTTACATGGAGCCACTTCCAATGATCAAGCAGCACTATACCGAGCTGCAATACATTGCAAAAGAGATGAAAGCGCTCAGCGAAGATTCTTCACAAGAAACAAGGTATCGTGAGCTCCAAAGGATGCACTTTGAGATCCTGGGGGCAATCTATAACAAGCAACCCGAGCAACTCGCAATTGCAATAGACCGTATGATGCTAGAGTTTAAAGGGAATAATAGCTAAACTTTTATCGTCGGAAGTAGGTGTTCGACTTGTGCCACGCTTTCTTCTGGCTCCATTCCTAACATGATTCTCAGTTCACCAAGAACTTGCTTGTCTTCAGCTTCATAGTATTCTCGGTTGTGGTACTTTCCATGAGCAGAAACTTCAGGATCTTCCTCGACCATTTCAATACAATGATAAGATCGATTCCTTTCAGATTGACTCAACTTCGTGTGGAATGAATTGGGGTAAAGAACCACTCCATCTTTTTTGTGATACACCACGCAAACTCTTCCTCTAAGACCTTCCAAAGCCTTTATTGAATCTCTTGCCCAGTCCATCTTATCAATAGCCGCATGGACTTGCCACTTTTGATAAGCGCTAGACAGCCTTCCTTTCGTATGCTTTTCAACCTTTGAGTCAACAATGGAATGAAGATTCCAAAAAGAGCGATCCAATAAAACGTTGATCTTTTTTTCCTCATGCAAACCTTGGATGTGGTGAGCTCCAATTGCAGTAAAGTAGGCTCCCATTGAATGACCCGCAATGACAATATGATTAGGATCCACGCCTTGCTCAAGAAGATAATTAAAAACTGTCGCTAAGTTTTCGGCCACAGTTTGCGGCTCTGTCGATCCAGAGCTTTTCCCTGTGCCACTGGGATTGAACACGAGTAAATGTGGAGTGTTGCCCGAAGAGTCTTTCAGAGATTCTTTCCAATGAAGGGGGCGAGTTGCAGCTGACTCATAAAAACTCCCATTTCCATGAAGAAAAATAATCGCTTTATTGAGCTCCCCTGGAAAATGGACTCCATTGACAACATTTCCGGCTGAAGACCCTAAATTGATCTCTTTTCCAGAGTACATCTCAATAAGAGAAGACCTCGCGACATCGAGAAAATCTAATAGATCGTCCCGCTCCGCGACCGTGCGACGTCTTGAATCAAATAGAATTTGAGAACACTCTTCTCTACTACAATTAAAAGCGGAAGAAAGGAATTTAACAGCCATACTACCCCGATCATTATCTAATAATTTTCTTATAAAACCCCCTTTTAGTCAATTATTAAAATTTTGATTTACAGAAGTGTAAAGCAAATTTTTTAGTGAAAAAAAAACTTTACATCGTTAAGATCTTTGGTGGTTTTGGATGAACCCATCATTAAGGAGGTAAAAGATGGCCGTTTCAACTCCAAATACTAGGGAACGCTCCGGATCTGTCGTTGTCTTATCACCAAGAAGCTTTGACTCAAGTGCTATGGTCACACTGAAGTTAAATGAGACGGCGGGGCGAACAGCCATTCAAGGTGTTTTTCAACTTGTTAAAGACCTTTCGATCCAAAAAGAGGCTTTTGACGTCGCTACAATCAAACTCAATGGACGAAACCTTCTACTAGAACCGCCTGAAAACCAAGAAAAATATCTCGAACTTATCAGGAAATATACGATCAAGTCGAGTTATAGTTGGGAACTCAAAAAAGACGTTGTGGAAATCACTCTTAAAAGCTGTGATGAAGATCCCGAATGGATTGCTTTATCGAAACAAGAAACAGATCAAAGAAGCTACTGACTGTTGTTGACAGAGAAATGCCCTTTCTCCAGCCCAAAGAGACATGAACTCTGTGCGAGCTTGCGCACTAGCCGCTTGCCTTATGGGACGGGTCAGGGCATTTTGAATCGGATAGTCTGGCACATTGATTCTTTCCATTTCGTCTAAGAAACGGTTGCGAACCCCTCTCGCCAAACGGCCCGAAAACGCTCTTGTAAGCCTTGTATTGTCTTCTTCTTGTGCAAGGAGTATCTGTCTATACTTTGGATGAATGGGGCATTCCTGCGTTGTTAAAAACGCTGTTCCCATTTGAACTGCGCAAGCTCCCCACTCCAACGCTTGCTTCACATCTTCTCTGTTCATGACCCCACCTGCTGCAATAATCGGAGTTTGAACATGCCGTTTCAATTCTTTCACCAAGACTTCTGTTGAATCCAGAGCATCTTCTTCCTTCCCAATAAAGGTCCCGCGGTGCCCACCGGCTTCTTTTCCTTGCGCCACAATGAAATCAACACCGCTTTGCTCAAGCGCAAGCGCCTCCTCTAAATGAGTCGCCGTCCCTATCAAAACAGTCCCCTCCCCTTTCAATTGTCTGAGCCACTTTTCTTCCGGTATCCCAAACGTAAAACTAAACACCGGAACTTTTTCTTCAATCACTACGGACATCTGCTCTTCAAAATAGGGCTGCATCGCCTCCATGCTTGCCTTTATCTTGGCTGCATTGACTTCAAATTTTCCAGGGACGAAAAGATTAAGGTTAAAAGGAGCCTCTGTCTGAAAACGGATCGCATGAATGGCTTCGCGTATCTTGTCAGCAGATAAGTAACCTGCGCCAAACGATCCGAGCCCACCTGCATTCGATACAGCTGCAGTCAGATCAGGATGACTGGCAGGTCCGGCCATTGGCGCTTGAATGAGAGGAAAAGGAAGCTTGAGTCTTTCAGTCAGCATGAGCTTACCGTAGCAAAAGACATTTGCTGGCGCAACCTACAAAAAAAGCCCCTTACTGGGGCTTTTCACTTTATTTCATACCACTATTTTGAGAGTGATAGGAGAGTGTCGTCGAAAAACCAGGTCTGCGATAAGTTGATCTTTGATCTGGCTGCTCCTCCTTTTTCTCATCTATAGCTGGTTGCTTTTCCACTTGCGGCTGTCTTGCAAAGTAACGTGATGCAACGGTTCCGACTAGAGCCGTGAGAAGTGACGTGATTGTGATGACGGCAATCTCATCTGCAACTTTCGGACTGCTCACACCTCCCATTGCCCCAATATTGAGGAAAGGAAACACTGATGTAAAAAGTGGCAAGAACCCATGAAACATGCGGCCTTCTTTTTGTGGTGCTCCTAAAAGAGTCGTCACACACACTTGAGCCAGTCCAAAGAAAACTCCTATAACAGCGAATCCCCCCATTGTAAAACCTTCCGATTTTTGCTCTAGGCCAAACAAAAGAGCCACGCACAAACCAGCTATACCCGAGGGAATGAATGATGCTGTACCGGCAACAATGTAGTTGAAAAATCTAGCAGGCTTAGATTCTTCTTTAGGCTCTGCCGCCATTTTTAGAATGCTTTTTGCTAGTACCTTTATTAAGGCAGCACCAGTGAGTAGTACTAAAGAAACCATATAGACTTCACCCAATTCTGTAGTCGGTAACCCAAGTAAAGGCACCAATGCAGCTGCTGCTAATCCAGAGAAAAATGGAAAAGCCACTTGGACAATTTTAGGTTTTTCATGAACGCTTAGCACCGTTGCTAAACCAGCATTAACTCCTGAAAAGAGCGCTCCAAACGGAACACAATGACTCGCAATATCCTGACTTGGACCATCTCGAAAAAATTGCGCAAGTAGACCAGTCGTAAGAGACATTTCTATTCCCGTCTGCACCTTAGGATTCATAAAAAATGTTGTCATAATTCATTTTCCCTCATGAATAATTTAAAAAATGGTAAAAGTGTATACGAGAAGATGATTGTTCTCAATAGAAAGAAACTGCTGATTAAGCCTCAAAACAAAAAAAAGCCCCTTCTGGGGCTTTTCGCTTTATTTCATACCACCATTTCGAGAGTGATAGGAGAGTGTCGTCGAAAAACCAGGTCTGCGATAAGTTGATCTTTGATCTAGCTGCTCCTCCTTTTTCTCATCTACAGCTGGTTGCTTTTCTACTTGCGGCTGTCTTGCAAAGTAACGTGATGCAACGGTTCCGACTAGAGCTGTGAGAATTGATGTGGCTGTAATGACAGCAGCTGCCCCCGGAAACTTAGGTGACAAATTATGTGCCATAGAGCCTATAATAGCCAATGGAATGGGTGAGGTCATTAGTGGTAAGGACGCATGAAGCCAACGGCTTTCTTGCTGAGGTGCACCTAAAAGTTTTGTGACGCACACTTGGGCCAGGCCAAAGAAAAGTCCCATAAGAGCCAGCATTCCATTACCCAAGTTGTCTCCAAAGAATCTTGCACCGTACATTGCGGGAATAAAAGTCGTAGCACCAACGACAACATAGCTGAAAACTCGCGCAGGTTTTGATTCCTCTTTCGGTTCTGCATCCATTTTAAGAATGGCCTTTGCAATCACTTTAAGTAAGGCAACACCTGCAAGCATTGATGAACAAATCACATATGCACTCATAAGCTCTGTAACAGGTGCACTCAGAGCAACTAACGCTCCCGTTGCAACCAATCCTGAGAAAAATGGAAAAGCCACCTGAACCAGTTTAGGTTTTTCATGCACTCCCATGACTGCTGCTAACGCTGTATTGGTGCCAGAAAAAATTCCTGCAATCGGTACGATGTTGCTTACTAAATCCTCAGGTGCATTAATGAGCCTCTCTTGCACTGCCGTCGTCATAACTGCCGTCGATAATGCAGTCTCTAATCCCATCTGGGCAAAATTTTTAACTGTAGTTACTGCCATAATCCATGTCCTCATTGAAAAATTTAAAAATCGCAGAAATTATATAAAACAGAATGATTGATTTCAACAACTAAACTGTTAAAAATTAAAGTTTAAAATATGAAAGTTACTGGATTATAAAGAAGGGCTAGCCTCTCAGCTAGCCCATCTTTAATTGGATTGAGGTATGGACTAAGGAATCTTTTCCCCTTCGCCTTCTTTTACCTCTGCTCTATAAGCAAAGGTATAGGATCGCTTTCTCCCTTCTGATATGTTGCCAGAATTTCTCCTGTAACTTTCCATTCTTCCTCAAGTAGCCAAGAAATAGCTGCTTGAACTCCCCTCACCGAACTGACAGTCTCAGCGACTTCATTATTTGTGCATTGAATTGATTTAACATCAGATAAAAGATCACTTGCATCAATCCCATTAGAGTACGTGTTAGACCTTTGGTAGATTGAAAATGTACTTTCTTCATCAGAGATATCTTCACAAAGTGCAACAAATGCAACTTCCATGGAATAATCGTTCGAAACAGGAAGCTCTTTTATCATATGGACAATTTGTGGATAAAGATTATCCACAAAACCGGCAAGATTTCCCCATTCTTTTGTGTTTTGAATGAGTAGAGAACTTAAAACTGTTTGAGTTTTAGGCCCATCTTGAAAAGTGACCTGCAAAGCAAACTTGATGGGGTAGCTTGGGTTTTGCTTCTGAATCGCAACGAAGCAGGGTTTGAGCGTTGCCATTTCATAAGCGAGTTGCTGCGCTTGCACATCCCAACCTGGATGAGTTTCATCCATCCGGCCAGGAAGCGTTAAAGGTTGCGGCTTTCGGTCCCAAGCTTGTTTTTTAATCAGTAGCCCTAATTTCCATAGTAGTCCACCACTGAATCTAAGGAATGGCCAACCCATGTTCCAGAATGACCACGATAAGATCTTGCCGAGGTTTTTACAAAACTTGGCGGGTTTACTTTCCTGAGGAGCGTTCGATTGGGTATAGGTGATGGGAGTTTCGGGTTGATAGGAACTTAACAAAGGTGGACGACCTGTCACAGATTTGCGCTGTGGAGAATGTGAAGTCAGTGTTGTGTCAACGCGAGAGGTGTATTGGAAAGTGGGCGCTTTTTTAAGAGTATCCTCATGAAGAGAAAAAGAAAAAGGACCTTCAGGCTTATTATCGAGACGAGTGGCTTCATAATAAGGCGCATCAGATAAACAGTCTGTTTGAGCTACTCTTGTAAGTGTTTGCCATTCGGTTTTAGTAGCCATCTCGTTTAATCTCGCTTTAACTGGAAATTTACGTGAACTTTAAAATAGGTAATTGAAATTTGCAACAAAAAAATCAAAAAATCTTCGTTTAAAGTGCTTGAGAGTGGTTTGCATGCATGTTTGGCGGATGATTCAACGTCTTGAGAAAAATGTCGTAAAATGCATCTGTGTCAATTTGCGTGACAACTCGAACTGGCATCCCTTTACTTCCCATAATCAAACGCCCATATTCTGGGCCTTTGCGCAAGTTAACAACGAGTTTTAAGTCTCGATACTGCGCACTATTGGGGTTTGTCAGAAGCACAGCCGAAACCGGATCCCACAAATACTCTCGCGTGCGCTTTTTGTTTTTTACAGAAGGCTTGAGAATTTCATACACGAAGTTGGCTGCGGGAGTTTTGCGATTCTCAGCAATCATTTCGTAAAAAGGTTTTGTTGGAACATGTTCAATGACATCTATTGGGACTAGTGTGATCGGAACTCCCGAATCAAACACGTCTTGAGCAGCTTTTGCATCGAGGAAAATGTTGTACTCAGACACCCGGTTCTTAAAACCCATAGGTCTCCCCTCAATATTCCCAGGTGAAAGGAGTGCCCCTCCCATGATAAAAATGCGCTCGATTTTGTCTTTAATTTCGGGCTTTTTCTCAAAGGCTAGGGCAATATTTGTCAGTGGTCCAATGCAAAGAAGCGTAATCTTTTCTTCGTGTTTTTGCACAATATCAATGATAAATTCAGGAGCTTTTTCTGCAATGGGACGCACAGAACTGCGTGGGAGTTTGATTCCTGATAAGGCATCTGCTTGTTGACGCCAGTTTGGAGGATAGCTCCCAACAGGACTGAGAGACTCACGCGCCCCATAAGAAACGGGAACCCGCGGGTGACCAATGAGTTCTAAAACATTGAGGACATTCTGCGCCCCATACTCCCAACGAGAGAGCCCATCGCCAACTGTCGTAACTCCCTTCACTTCAGCTCGAGGGTTTTTCACAAGATAGACAATGGCCATCATGTCATCCAAGTCACAATCTGTATCAATGATGACAGGAAAAGGATGCTCGGTGTGTTTAACGGAAAGATCTGAAAATAGAGATGACAAGCTTGTCAAAATGCAACTAGAAAAACTGTGATTCGGCTCAACATGAACGTAAACCTTGAAATTGAATGATCTATCATTCATAAACGATGTTTTTAGGTTTTTGCAACAAAAAACTCGACTTAAGGATCAGCAAATGTATTTTGGAATCGAGATTTTCGGATTCATCGCAACAGGTCTTGCCGCAGGAATTTTAGCAGGCCTTCTAGGAATTGGGGGAGGTATTGTCATCATCCCCTGTTTAATTTTAACCTTTCATTTTCTTAAAACTCCTCCTGATCTTGTCATGCATCTCGCAATCGGAACTTCGCTTGCTGCCATGATTTTTAACTCCCTTTCCTCCGTGTATTCCCACTACCGCAAGAAAGGGGTGATCTTTGACATTGTCAAACCGATGGCTTTAGGCGTTGTGGTGGGTTCCTTTTTGGGAGCCATGATTGCAAAGGTTTTACCTGGCCATTTGCTGCAAATCATCTTCGGAGTTTTTGAATGTCTCGTAGGTCTGAAATTTTTGCTCCCTGAAAAAGAGCTCAAAAAAACACGCAAAATGCCAAAATTTTTCGGCCTGTCAGCAATCTCACTCTCCGTCAGCACGATTTCGACAATGCTAGGGATTGGAGAAGGGTTGATCAATGTTCCGATCTTAACCCACTACCACGTCCCCATGAAGAAAGCGATCGGTACCTCTTCTGCTCTGAGCTTCCTGATTTCTCTTTTAGGGGCGACCTATTTTCTCCTTTTAGGGGCAGGCTCTTCAGATTATCCAGGAACGTTTGGCTACATCTTTCTTCCTGCATTTATTGTGATCAGCATTGTGTCGTTTTTCACAGCTCCTTGGGGAGTGAAACTTGCACATAGCCTGCCAACAGACATCTTGCGACGAGTCTTTGGGATCGTGCTCATCATTGCAGGAATTGGAATGATTGCAGGCTAGCGCTCCTGTGATTGCATGTATTCCTAATTTACTCTAAAATTTCGGTCATGGAAAAGAAAATTACCTATAAAGAATTAAATGATCTTTTGATCTCATAAGTCAAGAATGGGCAACGTGTCATTCTCACATCCGATAGGGGCGATACCATCGCACTCGTCTCTTTGGATGACCTAGAAATCGTGAAAGAATTTGAACGCATAGAAGATGAAATTGACCGAGAAGTTGTAACGAATGCTCTCGAGGAAGAAACTGTAGATTGGGAGGACTTTAAAGGATAGATGCGCGTTTTTTTAGATGATGAGCTCGAAGCCCCTGAGAGGATAAAACTCGCTCAAGGTTTTGATACATGGATCACAACAGCTACGGAAGCCATTGAGCTGATAGCTACAGGGAAAGTTTCCGAGGTTTCTCTTGATCACGATTTAGGTCCTGAAGAAGCTGGATCTGGATATGATGTCGCTAAATTCATTGAGGAAAAAGCATTTCTAAATGAAATTCCTCGTCTTAAATGGCGCGTCCATTCCGCAAACCCCGTTGGAAGGGAGAGAATGACCGCTGCACTCACAAATGCAGACAGATACTGGGATCAATCGGAAAAGCTGAACTAAGTCCGAGAAACGCGGAAGGGATCTCCATCGGCATGGTGTTTCCAAAGGTCCCATCTCGCTTCCTGCTCTTTCTCTGCTTTTTCAATTTCTTCTCTTGTCAACTCACTTTCGTCTTTTTCTTCTTGATCGATGAGTGTCACAAGGTGGCGGCGAAAGGTATCGGGAGGCGTCTCTTTCATTACCTCAACAAAGTCTTTGAGCTGATCCTTGCTTTTGATGTATTTTGAAAGGCGCCATTCGATCACCCTTCTCATCGTAAATTCATTACGCAAGAAAAACTGCTTAAATGGAAAGAGATGGTGATCTTGACTTATGCAACAAGAATGTGCCTGTTTAGTAATTTCCAAAAGGTGTGGATTGTCCGAATTCATGATCTTGGATGTAAAAAGAGGAAAGAATGAAAATGTCTTTTTCCCTTTCTCTTTGAGGTTTTTTTAGCTTCTTTGAGAACAGCAGAAAGCATCAGAAAATTCAGACGCATGTACTTTTGTCTGTCACGAAAACCCTTTTTCTCTTCTTCACTATTGTCTTTAGACGAGAAAATAGACGTGATTCGGCTAGCAGAACCCCTTAGAGCTTCTCGATCTTTCATCGGTTGTCTTTCAAATTTTAGTTTAAGAAATTTTCATAGCAGCTTAACAATACCTTAACATAAGTTTCAAAGAAAAAAATTGAACTTATGAAAAAAATTCCATATGGTAAAGATATGATAACGATTACATTAAAAGGTTCCCCTATACATACCAATGGAAGTCTTCCAGAAGTTGGAACTCAAGCTCCCGATTTTCTATTGATTTCAACTGATCTAAAACCAAAGTCTTTGAAAGACTATGCAGAGAAAAAGCTCATTCTTTCAATCGTTCCCAGTTTAGATACACCTGTGTGCCTGACATCGGCTAAACAATTCGAAGAAAGACTCAAAATTCGAAACGACATTCGCGTCCTCTTCATTTCTGCAGACCTTCCTTTTGCTCAAAAGCGGACTTGTGGGTTTGAGAAGCTCAAAAAAATCGAAACCTTATCGATGATGCGTGATCGGAAATTTGCAGAAGACTATGGAGTATTAATCCTCGATGGTCCCCTGCAGGGGATTTCGGCGCGTGCTGTTCTCGTGTTAGATGAAAATCATCAGGTTCTTCACACCGAACTCGTCCCTGAAATTGCTCAAGAGCCCGATTACGAAAAAGCGTTCACTTTTTTTTCTTGATTTTAGGATATTTCGGGACCCAATAGGCCTTTTCAACAGCTTTTTCAATATCTTCAGGTGGGTTTTCACATACTCTTTCTTCTACTGCCATTTTTCCGACCTCAGTCGCAATCGCTCGACTGATGGCGGGAAGTTGCTTGATCCGAGGGAAAAGAGAACCGTAAGGGTTATTCAGAATGGGAGCAAAGCGACTAAGCACTTCTGCAGCTTTTAAGAACATGTTATCAGTGACCCGTTTGGCTCCTGTTGCAATTACCCCAAGTCCAACTCCCGGGAAAATGAAAACGTTGTTGCATTGTCCGATGGTGTACTTTTTCCCTTCGTATTCAACAGGAGGAAAGGGGCTTCCTGTTGCAATAAGCGCTTGACCGCGCGTCCAATTCATCAGATCTTCTGGAAGAGCTTCTGATTTAGAGGTCGGGTTTGAAAGAGGAAAAATGATGGGTCTAGCGACATGCTTTTTCATTTCCACAACAAGCTCCTCGGTAAAGGATGCCGGCTGGGCTGACGTACCAATGAGAATTGTCGGCTTTGCGTGCTCGATGGTTTCGTGAAGCGAAATGTTTTGCATATTCTTCACTCCCCACTTTTCAATCAATGCGGAATCTTGAGCAAATCGTTTCTTAAGGTCATCTAAGCCTTCTGACTTCGTATGGGCTAACCCATTGCGTCCAAGAACAAAAATACGTGATTTGGCATCTTCTTCAGTCATGCCATCTTTGACCATCGCTCGTGTAATTAAGTGGGCAACACCAATCCCTGCAGAACCTCCGCCATAGATGACAAGTCTTTGATGCCTTAGGTCAGAGTCTGTTCCTTTAATTGCAGCTAAAATACCCGCTGTCACAACTCCCGCTGTTCCCTGAATGTCATCATTAAAGCAGCAGTAATCATGTTGGTAGCGTTCAAGTAAGGGTTGTGCGTTTTGCTTGGAAAAATCTTCCCATTGAATCAAGACGTTGGGAAATCGTTTGGTGATCGCTTTGACAAAGAGGTCGATAAATTCTTGATACTCGTCTCCTTTTAACCTTTCATGTCTCCACCCAAGATAAAGTGGGTCGCTTAAGAGATTAGGATTGTCTGTTCCGACATCAAGCATCACAGGCAGGGTGTAATCTGGATGGACTCCCCCAAAGGCAGTATAAAGAGAAAGTTTTCCTACAGGAATCGCCATTCCTCCTACACCTAAATCTCCTAAACCGAGAATTCGTCCCCCATCTGTGACAACAAGCACATCGACACGATCCTTCGGAATACAAGCCACCATCTCATCCATGCGGTCTTTATAGGGATAGGAGAGATAAATTCCCCGGTTCTGATTATAAAGATAGCTAAAGTTTAAGGAAGCATCGCCAACAGTTGGAGTATAGATATATGGAAGCATCTCTTCAGCATGCTTCGAAACGAGGTTGAAAAACAAGGTCTCGTTCCGATCTTGAAGGCTCATCAAAAACGAATACTTATCGATTTCGCATTTTTTAGAGCAAAAGTTTGCATAGCGCCTCTCGGCTTGCTCATCAATTGTCGAAGTGTGGTAAGGAAGGAGGCCATGAATGCCCAGATCAATCCTTTCTTCTTCTGTAAATCCTGTTCCTTTGTTTAAAATGGGATTATGCAAAATGTCTTTGGGATCCATATCGACTTCGACGATTTCTTCCCCATTATCAAATGACCGTGTGATCTCCGGCATGGATGAGCTCCGATTTCTTAATGCTTAAAAAATAGAAAAATATACGGAGTTGAGATTTAAAAGGCCAGAGTTGCTTCTTCTGGTTTTTCTTCTTTAAGCAGAAAGATCACTGCGGCGATCCAAATGAAAAAGAGAATCACATGAGCCCAAGAAAATGCATAAGGAAGTTGCAGTGGGCAGAAAATCTGCAAGGCGATTACAACAACAGATGCTAACGCTTTGGCACTCCGGTAAGCAAAAACATCAATGATGGCTTTTGCTTTAAACTTCTCCTCGGTCTTAAGAGGAACGTAGAGCATCTCTTTGATAATATTGAAAATGGAGTAGTCAAAGGTTTTGATGACGGAAAATGAATAGGTGATCATCGCAAACGTCGGATGCATTAAGTACCCTATTGCATTGACAAAGAGAATCCCTGGAATCAAGATATGGCTCCGCCTCAATCCTAAAAACTGGACGAGCAAAAACGAGGCCACAAACTGCAAGCAGAGATTCAAAGTATTGATCATCCCCCAAAGCTTGCCATAAAACTCTGTCCGCAAGTCTTGGTCAGGAATTTTGAACTGCAAAAACGTATTGAATTGATAGTCCATGACTGTGGTTGATAGCTGCATCAAAACAACAACTAATAGGATAAATTTTAAGGCACGAGAGCTCTTGATCAGCTGAAATCCTTGGGATGTATGTTTCGGCCCCATCCGGAGTTTTTCATCTTCTTTATGCGAGTGGAGAAATCCGCTGTTCTTGAGGAGGAAAAAGTAAGCGATGACAAAGACAGCGTAGATGGGAATCGAAGAAAAAAGTAGGTGCTCTGACCCTATTTTCACGGCAAAAAACCCTGGAATCATGCTTCCAAAAATCGAACCAATACCGCCAACTCCAAACAAAATCCCATAGAGATATTTAGCCCGAGACATCTTGGTCATAGCGTGAATGACCGACCAAAGCTGCTGGAACATGAGGAGTACATAGATGTCCTTCCAGATGTAGAGAACAAACGGCAGAAACGGGACTTTTCCAATACAGGTTGCAGAGAGAGCGTTCATCCCTACAGTCAGACCAACCGTAAGTAAGAAAAGGCGAAAACACCCCAAAATGGGAAGGAAGCGGTTGTAAAGGCTGACAACAAGGAGGTTGAGAGGGACAGTCGCCAGCCAAGCATAGGGAAGCCATTTGACCGTATAATGAGCAATAAAAATCGAATTGCTCGTCGGTTTTGTCACTGCGTACTCAGAGGTGATACAAAAACTGCAAATCATTGCACAGAGGACAATCAGCCTCTCAACACCAGAGTAGCTCTGCAATTCAGATTTAAGTGACGCAAATTTTTCCCGTAACATCACTCCATCTTATCATGGAGTCTCAGTTTTAGTCCCTCCTTTAAAAGCCAATGGCGACTTAGATACTCAGAGTCAAAGTCAAATCCAATAGAAAGCTATGTGAGACTAAAGTGAGCGGTAAAAAAAATTTTAACTCCATTCAGTTCCGATTAGGGAACTTCTATAGATTCAAAAAAGTCACTTTGTCACCTTTCTTTTTTTCCCACTCCTCTCAGGACTGTCACCGTCTTCTCTGTTTCTCTTCTCACCTGAAGATTCGGGTGAATCTCCTTTTATCTGATCCCTAACTTCCAGTTGCTCAAAAATCTTTTTCCAGGATTCTTTTTTCTCCAATTCTTGCCGAAGTGTTGGATTAGGACTCAAACCGTTAGCTACTAACCTTTCATTCATATATAATTTCGGGCCAACATCAAAGTCTACATCGCAAAGCCAACCTAACCTTTCGTTAAAGATCTTTGCACTATCTTCGTGTTGAGCTAAATTCCACATAACAGTCATTCCAGAATCATCAACCTCGCTTTCTTTAAACGTCTCTAAGGACTGGGGGTCAACCAAATGCCAAATATTTCTAGTTGTACCTCTCACTTCGGGACCATATGCTATTGGAGCTGCATTTAGATCACATCCCTCTAACAGCTTTGGATTATTCATGAAAAACTCTATCCCAGGCTGAGATTCTCTTTTAACTAAATACCATAAAACTGTTGCTCCTCCATTTCGAGGTCTATTGTCTAGGTTTCTGCCGTCTAACAACTTTGGATTTTCTATTAAACTCTCAGGAGAATTCACAGACAACCACCATAAAACTGTTTTCCCGACATCTGGTCCCTTTACTGGGCCTGCATTTAGATTTCTACCTTTTAGCTCGGCAAAAGGAATCTCTTCCTCTGCTTCAGGTTCTTTAACTAAAAACCATAAAACTGTTTTCCCGGCATCTGGCCCCTTTGTTGGACCTGCATCTAGATTTCTACCTTCTAGTAGTTCTGGATTCTCTATTAAAATCTCAACCCCTTCTTCCGAACTTGCCAACCTCCACAGTCTTGTAACTCCCTCAAGATCATCTTCTGATATTTTCTGATCCAGGTCGCTACCCCTTAGCTTTTCTACAAATTTATTTTTTACTTCATCATTACCTTGCCAAAAAGCAGTTTTTAACACAGTTAACCAACAGAAGACATTGTCTAGCACCATTTCTTCAATTGCTTCATATTTATGGATCTTTACCTCTTTGTCTGTTGGCGGGCTATTGCCTGATAGATCAGTCATATAAGAGATGAGTGTTTGTTGGACTTCGGTTGGATTTTCAATCTGATCGAAGACCTTGGTACTAGCACTTGACTGGTACTCCGTCATCGCTAATTCCCAGCTGAACTCTTCCTTAGTTTGCTGGTTGCAGGCTGACAGCTCAGTAGTATAAGAGGTGAGTTTTTTTTTGATTTCACTTGGATCTCCTATTTGATTGAAGGCATCTATACTCACACTTGACTGGTATTGCTTCATCATTAGTTCCCAACGTAACTCTTCAGCAGTTCGTCCTGGACGAGTTGGTACAGCTCTCATTTTTCCTCCATAAAAATTGTTCTTGAGGGTGTTTGATGAAACAGAGCTATCAATGAAATTTTTCGAAGATTAGTTTGTATTTTTCCCTCAGGGCAAAAAGTATTAAGCAAAAGCAATTTAAGATCAACTAGATAGTGTCATCACGTGAGGGATAATACAGAAACGCTTCATGGAAGAAAAGTTCAAGGCGATCAAATAGCAGGAAGCTTCGGAGCAAGGCTACGATGAAATTTCTCATTGGAGATAAAATAATCTCTATTTGTAGCCCGAATGAGTGCAGAACTTGAAAGAGCTGCTAGGAACATCTTGTCAGTATATCAAGTATAAAAAGCTATGAGTCGTCGCTAGATTTGAAATACTTCTCATAGTGAGAAGGTTTTCCGTCGCACCAAGGATGGTAGGTATTGAAAAATTCAATACGGGAACCAATTGAAGGGTGAGACGAGCGGAAGAGCATGTAAAAGGTTCCAGGAAAAGGGTAGCCTAAGTTGGACTTTGTGAGCTTCAAAAAACCTGTAGCTGCGGCATGATTGTAATGTGTGATTTCCAAACCAAAACGGTCTGCTTGCTTTTCTTCCATCTGAGTAAAGAGGTTTTGAACTGGCGTGAGAACCAGAGAAAAGAAACTGTACAAGAGGATGATCAGAGGAAATGACGCCACATCTTTCAGCTCGGTAAAACCCATGGCTCTAGAGCAAGTTTTTAGGAAAAACTTTGCAGCGAGAAAGATGAGAGCCATTATAAGAATTGCCATGGCAGAGGTAAAGAGAATCCCCCACCAAATATGATGAAGGACATAGTGGCCCATCTCATGTCCCATGACAAAGAGCAGCTCTTTTTCATCCATTCCTTTGATAATTGTATCCCAGAGGACTATGCGTTTTGAACTGCCCATTCCTGTAACGTAGGCATTCATCATTTTCGTGTCCGAACTTTTATCCACCTCGAAGACCCGGCTACCTGAAATTCCTGCTTTCTCGGCAAGATTCAAGATATTTTGCTCAAGCTGCTTGTCTTGCATTGGCCCGAATTTATTGAAGAGAGGTGAGATGTAAAGAGGTTGCACGATCTGGAAAAAAATTTGGATGGGAATCATGAGGAGTCCCATATAAAGCCACCAACGTTTGGGGCTTTTGGCAATGAGCCAATACAGGACGCCAAAAATGATCAAACTCGTTCCAATTTCGATCCAAGAACTCATAAAGTAGTGGTTGAACCAACGGCCGAATGATTGGGAAGAAAGGCCATACTCGTGTAGTCGGACAAAACCGCTATAATAGGTCAGAGGAAACGAAACGACTTCCACTAAGATAGAGTAGAGAATGATAAAGATGATAAAAGTCCAAACGGCTCGTCTTCCAAGAAATCTTGCAAGCTGTCTTATTTTACTTGAAAGTCCTGTAAAGAGAATGACAGCAGGTAAGATAAGACTCCAAAGAGCTTTGACGACCCATAAAATGTTTCCTGATTTGTAATAGTGCACAGCTGTTTCAGTTGGAGGAGGGATCTCAACAGGAATCACAGGACACTCCCCCCAAACAGCAACACCCATCAGTAGAAACATTAAAACTAAAAACTTCTTCATCCTAGAACATCCACATGTCTTAAATTTTTCCGAACAGCAATTTCATATTCAGGAGCGATGTAAACCCAGCTTCGTTTGCCTGATGGGATGGAAATTTCGGAGAGATTCACTCCATTGTCAATTGTTCCATCTTGGCGAAGCACAGGAAAGTCGAGTCCTTGCCTTCCCTCTCCACTCTTGGCAAGTTGCCATGCCATTTGATCTTTTGCAATCCCTAATTCTTTCCGAATCTCTTCCAAATCATTTTCCTCAGGTGGGCTAACGAGAGGAATCGCTCGAAAACGACTCTGTCTCAAGTAAAGACATTTGGCATCAAAGTGACCAGGATGATCTGGATCCATTGAAGCCCGATTGAGTTCAGCAAGCACCTCATTATCGGTCATAGAAATATACCGCTCGAGTTCTTCTCCGAGGTCGTAGTAAACCTCTCCCATAAACCGTGCCAGATGAAAAGAGTAAGATTTGACACTGGCATACTGATAAAGACGTTTGTGCATGTAGTGACGTGCTAAAAGAAGTGCTTCGCAGGATTCAATCCCATTTTCCTCAACGCCTAAGGCCAAAACTTCAGAGTCTTCTTCATTTGGAATGATTTTTAGCATCTCGATGAGTTGATGATAATCAAAGAGCCCGTAAGCAAGGCCGGTGCATTTTGAATCGCGTAAAAGGTAATCTATTCTGTCAGACCCAAAAAAGTCGCCTGTAATCATTGCGGTCACGACCCGCTCCCAAGGAGAAAAACCTTTCGACAGAGGAAAGAGGTCAGTAAATTTCTTCTCACCAAGCGAGATCTTTAAAACATCCTCTTGAACATGATGTTCAGGAAACTCTTCTTGCAGTGTTGCCCAGATCGGAGCGAGATAGACACTCCGAATGATTTTTGACGTCCACGCTTCATGTCCCCCTTTTCCGAGGATTTCGTGTTCTGCCGTATGAGAAAAAGGAAGGTGCCCTAAATCATGACAAAGTGCGGCTAAGCGCAAAATGCGGCGCCAATAACGGTGGGTTTGGCTACCAATAGGTGGGACAAAGTCTGTCAGAAGCTTTTTGTATGGCTCTGGCAAATGGTCTGGAATATCTCCCATGGTCACTTCATCGTACATCCGCGTGGCAAGCTCCATCACTCCAAGAGAATGCTCAAAGCGGCGATGAGTCCCCCCGGGATAGACGAAGTAGGTCACTCCAAGCTGATGGATGTAGTGCAACCGTTGAAAGGGGCGGGAGTTGATAAGGTCACTTTCTAAGGGATCAATATGAATGAACCTGTGAACACTATCGTAAATCTTCTTAATCGAACCCATCTCAAACTCCGACGAATTTCTTTTGGTACTTCTTCCACTCCATCCAACCATAAACGGGAATGCTTGTAAACATCAGCAATGCTCCGTAGAAGACAATTTCTTCACCAGAGCTGATCACCATCCAGAATGTGTAAAGAAAAGCCAATCCAGAGATCGTCAGTGACTTCACAACACTCGCTTTATCCACTTTGTCTGGATGTTTGATGTAGATCACAAATTCGGCAATCGTCGAATAAATGTAGGCCAAAATCGCAGCTAAAGTTCCTAACAAGATGATGAAGGTGAATTGATCGACGAGATTTTTGCTAAAGTTCAGAAAGAGGAGTGCCGTCACGAGAATCGACGAAACGACAACACCAAAAACTGGAGCTCGTGTTTTGGACACCTTTCCAAACTTCTTGGGAAACAGGTTATCTTTTGCAGCAGCAAGTGGAATTTGCCCCGTGAGTAAGATCCAACCGTTGAGCGCTCCTAAGCAAGAAATCACTGCAACAGCCCCCATGGCAAACTTACCCCATTCTCCAAAGATCTTTCCCGCAAGATCCGCAAAGGGAGCCGCAGAATCTTTCAGCTGTGGAATAGGAATCACTCCCATAATCACAATCGTACAGATGATGTACAAGACAGCTGCAAGTGTTGTAGCAAGAATAGTGGCTCTTGGAATCGTCTTCTTGGGATCTTTCACATCATCGGCTGGGACAGAGGCAGACTCAACTCCTAAAAAGGCCCAAAGCGTCATCATCGCACCTCCAGAAAAAGCCGAAAAGTTCGACTTCCCACTGACATTAAAATAGGCAAGATTGCTCCAGTCGACAAAAAAGAGTCCAATGATGGCAATGATAACTAGCGGAACAAATTTCAGGATCGTGAGAATCAGCTGCATGAACCCGGCAAAGTGGATTCCAATGATATTGACAATTGTGAGCACCCAAACAGCCCCTGCTGTGACACAAAAAGCAAGCAGATTACTGTGGTTCAATTCGGGAATAAAGGTGCTAAGATAACCCGTGAATGCGACGGCTATGCCGGCATTTCCAATCCACATTGAAACCCAATAATTGTAAGCCACTTGAAATCCGACAAAGTCACCGTATCCTTCACGACAAAAGACGTATGGCCCCCCCTGTCTTGGGAAAAAGCGTGCTAAGCTTCGCAAAGACAAGAGCGAGAAACATCGCTCCAATTGAAGTCGCGACCCAGCTAAAGATCGTCACGGTTCCAAATGTTGCAAGTGAAGCAGGCAGAAGAAAAACACCCGATCCAATCATATTCCCCACGACGAGAGCCGTGAGCATCCAAAGTCCAAGTTGGCGCTGTCTCATGAGAAGTTATCCTGTGAACTGTTTTTGATATTTCTTCCACTCCATCCAGCCGTAAATGGGGATGCTGGTAAAGAGGAGTAGAGCTCCATAGAAGACAATCTCTTGTCCAGAACTGATTGTCATCCAAAAGGTGTAAAGAAATGCTAGGCCTGCAATCGTGAGGGATTTTGCAACACTAGCCTTATCGACTTTGTCTGGGTGTTTGATGTAGATCACAAACTCTGCAATGCACGTATAGAGATAGGCAATAATTGCAGCCAAAGTCGCTAGAGAAATGATAAATGTAAACTGATCAACGAGGTTTTTGTTAAAGTTTAAGACCAGTAAAAGGGTCACGAGAACCGAGGAAGTCACAATCCCAAAAACAGGAGAGCGATTTTTCGAAACCTGACTAAATTTCTTGGGGAAAAGACGGTCTTTTGCCGCTGCAAGAGGAATCTGCCCTTGAAGCAAAATCCATCCATTGAGTGCCCCTAAGCAAGAAATTACGGCTGCAGCTCCCATCGCATACCTTCCCCATCCTCCAAAAATCTTGCCTGCTAGATCGGCAAAAGGCGCAGCAGAGTCTTTGAGCTGAGGAACAGGGATGACACCCATAATCGCAATCGTGCTCAAAATGTAAACCACAGCAGTTAGAGCTGTCCCAAGAATCGTCGCTCGAGGAATCGTTTTCTTGGGGTCTTTAACATCATCCGCCGGAATCGAAGCTGACTCAACCCCTAAAAACGCCCAAAGTGTGAGCATGGCTCCACTTGAAAAAGCTCCAAAGTTCGACTCAGTGCTGACGTTGAAAAACTGCAAATTTTTGCCTTCGATGAAGAAAACTCCAATGATCGCAATCAAGATCAGGGGAACAAATTTGAGGATTGTCAAGATGACCTGAAAGGCCCCAGCAAAGTGAACACCAATGATGTTAATAAGGGTGAGCAGCCAAACAGCTCCGGCTGTCACAAAAAATGCCAGTAAATTATTTGCCGTCAGTTCGGGCCAAAACGTACTCAAATACGAAGTAAAAGCAACCGCTATAGCCGCATTTCCCACCCACATGTAGATCCAGTAGTTGTAAGCGACCTGAAATCCAATGAAGTTACCAAACCCCTCCTTGCAATAGATATAAGGGCCTCCTGTCTTAGGAAAGAGCGTACAAAGCTTGGCAAAAACAAGCGCTAAAAGCATGGCGCCAACTGCCGTCCCGATCCAACTGAAGATCGTGACACTTCCATACTGAGCAAGTGACGTGGGTAACAAAAAGACACCCGATCCAATCATATTTCCCACGATAAGCGCCGTGAGCATCCACATTCCAAGCTGTTTCTTCTGCATTTTAACCTCCCGGTCTCGGAAAGCTTTCTTTCACATAGGTTGAAGAAACTGCCATGAATTCAGCTTTACGTTGTAATTCTTTAATACTACGCGCACCGCCATATGTCAGACCGCTACGCAAACCTCCTAGCAACTCATCAAGCAGTCTTTGAGCAGAGCCACTGACAGGCCCCCAAAAGTCTACCCCTTCTGCTACGGTCTTTTCTTTCAAACCACCATAAAAATCGGTCTGGAAATCTTCGCTTGCCTGACCTCGGTACTTTGCTTCTTTTCCATTGGATCCTGACCGTTTTTCTGCAGCACTTTCGTCGGTCAAGGCAAACAGCTTGCCAATCATCACAGTACTAGCTCCTGCAGCTAAAGCTAAAACAACATCTTTGCTGGTACGGATGCCTCCGTCAGCAATGAGAGGAACTCGCAACTTTTCTGCAATTTGAGCACATTCGTAAATCGCAGTAAACTGAGGCACTCCAAAGCCTGTAATGACGCGCGTCGTACAAGCAGCCCCGGGACCAATTCCCACCTTCACCGCATCTGCCCCAGCATTCACGAGGTCGTGATAAGCCATCGGTGTGCAGACATTACCTGCAATCACTTCTTTATCTGGATGTGCCGTTTTCAGTTTTTCGACAAATCCCAGCATCTGCTCCGAATGCCCATGCGCAACATCGACACAAACACCAGCAGCTCCAAGATCAAACAGTTCGCTCACAAGCTCTAGCTGATCTTCACGAACGCCACAAGAAACAAAAGTTTGACTTTTCCATTTTTTGACCCAAGCGCGCTGATCGTCCGAATCAGTCGTAAATCGGTGATAAATCGGAACCGAACCCGCTTTGACCAAAACCGCTGCTAAATCAGGACTAATCGCTGTATCCATACTCGAGCAAAGAAGAGGAATTCCGACTTTCCGATTCTTAGTCAGCCACGACTCGAGGGAAGGCTCTGTTCTAGAGGGGACATTGTTAAATTGTGGGACGAGACACACGTCATCAAAAGTGTAACCTCGATTGAATTCTTCGTTTTTTGCCATAGTGACTCACACAGGGATTCAAAAAAACCCTCACTATAGCGAAAAACAAAAATAAAAAAAAGGACTCTTACGAAATGATTTCCCATTGATAAGAGGTCCTTGGCAACCCTTGGCAATAGAACCGCTTAAAAGCCTCAATAAATAAGGGCTGATTGGTCCCTTCTTGATAGTAGACCTTTTTTCCAAACACTGCCTGATTTGCAACAGGAATTGACACGCCCAATGACTTCATATTTTCTCTCATGACATCATCATAAAAGACAATTTGTTCTCCATCAACCTCTGCAACCGTTTTCACGAGGTCGGAAGTTGAATAAATGAGACGTTGAATGCTTCCTGCCATAATATTTCCTCACGATGTCTTCGCATAGGAATCTATCACAACAAGCAAAAAAAAGCTCCCAAACTGGGAGCTTTTTGATAAATGATTACCTGTAATTCTGCGGATACAGCGGAATCCATTGGTAGGAATTACTAGGCGCTCCACGACAATAAAAATCTTTAAACGCCTGAATAAATTTGGACTGATCACCTTCACTAAGATGGATTTTCTTCCCACCAAATGTCTTTTGAAACGCAGGGGGAATACTTACCCCAATTTCACGCATATTGTTTCTAAGGACTTCATCATAAATAATGATACTATTTCCTTGAATATCAGCAAGGATCTTTTGCCCTGAAGAATGATTATAAATCAGCCTTTCCGCAGCTGAATGAGCTAGTTCTGTCATAGATCTTCCCCAATCCATAATTAACACTCCTTAATCATATTCATATTTATCGTTTTTTTGAAGGTTTAAAACTTTTTAGGTTTAATTCTTTCTCCAGCTGGTGTTAAAAGAATTTTTTCTAATAATCTTTCAACATTCTCCCAATCAACTTGATCAGAACGCTTCCCAGCAAGATGCTCTTCGAAGAAAAGAGGAGCTTCTCCTCCATAATCAACTTCGCTAATCTTACGTTCTTGCAAGAACATGGCAATCTGATTCACAGACACTTTATTTCGAATACCCGCTTTTAGTAAATGGAGATTCATCCGAACAAGCATGTATGTTTCCTCTTCCATTTTGGCTCCTTCTCCAAACGCCTGCGCCAAGGCATCTTGATCCAACTTAAGGTTTTCAATAAAGCTGTCAATATCGAGCTCTAAAATGGGTCCTGATAATTCTGGAGCTAATGGACGATCAAATTGAGCGTACTGCATCCACTCAAAGCGCGCCGCTAAGTCGAGATTGGTTCCACTATCAGGCCGCGGCGTTGCAGAACCATGGTCAATCAATACAACCCCTGTAGGCATGCCACCTTTTTCTTTAAATAAGATGTTGTTCATGTGCCGGTCGGAGTTAAACAAAATGATATCCGCGACACCTACTTTATGCATTTCTCGATCAGGAAGAGTTTCAAGTTGTTCTTTTGAAAAATGGGCATATGTTTTTGTCCCATGAGAAAACTCCTGAATGGATGCAATCGGAGGAGCTGTCTCTTTTCCGCCTAAAGCATCAACAAACTCACTTCCCGCAGTCAGTAACGCAGCGTTTAATGCAAGATTGATTTTAGCTTTTCTTGCTGCTTTTACAAGAGCTCCTTTACCAACGGCACTATCCGTTTGATAGGCAGTAAAAACTTCCTGAAAAAAGGTCAGTTTCTGCATCTCATCTTCTTCAGAAACCTTTGAGCTTAACTCCTTGAAAAGTGTCGGCATCACATCTGCCATCGTTTTGAATTCAGGATGGTCTAAGATCATCTGAGTCACATCAATCTTAATGTCTCTTCCTAAGCCAAAATTAATCACTTTGAGAACACTTGTCGATTGACCTAAGACCGAAGACAAAAGAGGGTTTTCAGCAGCGATGACTTCTGTAAAAGGGATCCCCAAGTCAACTCCTAAATGTTTTTGCGTCGCAAAAGCAAATCTCTCTCGAACAGCTCCTTTTCCTCCTTCAATTCCTGATTTAATTTGACCGTTTCCTCCTGGATTTCCAATTGTTCCAGCTTCTTGACGGCTTGGCTTTAAGACAAACGATCGAGTCGTAGCTGCCTCAGATAAATCAACCGGCCTTACCCCTAATGAAAAGGGAGAAGTCGGAAGAAAATAGGTTCCGTTTGCTGTTCCTGCTCCAGTAATGATAGGAGAAAATTGCCCAACTCCTTTTGCAGACATCGCAAAGGACCGGTAAGCATTCGCAACAGAAACAATCTGATCAGGGGAAAGGTGTAAATACATGTAAGCATGCTGATCAAGCATTTTCAATGCTCCAACAAGCTCTCCTCCAGGTCGAATATATCCTTCTGCGCTTTCAACATAATCGTGGAATGCAATCACATTTTGCAGCCCTTGTAACCATTCGACGCGAACAGTGTCAAGCTTCTCTGGCTTCCCCTTATAGCGGTCAAAGACATCTTTCACATTCTCAAGCTCGCGAGCAACAATGGACTCGACCTTTTGGTTTCTCTCCATACCTGACGGCATTTCCTTTAGAAGCGCCAGGTCTTCATGGATATCAGTTCGGACTTGTTTGACGTATGATTTAAACGGATCTATTTCTAAGTCAGATAGTTGCGAAATAGGCAACTCAGACGGACGATCTACTAATGTGGCCATTTCCTTTCCTTCTTTAATTAATTCCCAAAACCAAACAATAATTATAATATAATAATTAATTTATTTAAACTTTGATTTTATTTTATAAGTCGCTTATTTGAAGCAACTTAAAATAAAATAGAGAAAAAAGAGCAAAAGAGTTATACCTATTCCCTTAACGAGAAGGAGTTTTTCATGATTTCGGCTACAATCCTGACCAAAAACTCAGAAGAGACCCTTGCGACCTGTCTCAAAGCTCTAGAGGGGTTTGACGAGGTCATTGTCCTCGATACAGGATCGACGGATCTGACACTGGATATTGCCCGAACCTTTCCCAATGTCAAAGTATTCGAAACTCCTTTCGAAGGTTTGGCCCCCTGCACAACCTTGCAGCAGAACACGCGACGAATAACTGGATTCTTTCACTCGACAGTGATGAAGTTTTGTCAGATGAACTCGCAAATGAAACCCTCTCTCTCAAACTCAAGCCTGAGAACGTCTACTCTTTCCCCTTCCACAATTATTTCAATGGAAAACACATACGTGGCTGTGGCTGGTTTCCAGACAGACATACCCGACTCTACAACAAAACAGCGACCCACTTTTCCGACGACTATGTTCATGAAAAGATCCTCACAAAAGGATTAAAAGAAGTGAAACTCACCCATGCTGTTAAGCATTACTCCTACCGCTCAATCTCCGACTTTTTGAAGAAAATGGAAAACTACTCTTCACTCTATGCGCAGCAAAACAGGCAAAAAAAGTCTTCTTCCCTTCTCAAAGCCTTGTTAAAAAGCTCCTACACCTTTTTTAAATCGTACTTACTCCAAAAAGGGTTTCTCGATGGACGTGAAGGATTCATCATTTCAACTTATAACGCCCAAACAACGTTTTACAAATACCTAAAACTCGAAGAACTGAACCTTTCAGATGCTACTCTCACTGCTTTATCACCGCGTCGGAAAAGGTAAGTACGCGAACCCTCTCTCTTTCTTCGAAGAGCACTTTTCTTGGATCCAAGAAAATTACAAAACTGTTCATCCCGGAGACCCTCTCGGAAAAGAAGATGCCCTCTGCCTCACCTTCGATGATGCCACCTTCGATTTTTACCACTACATTTTTCCGCTCTTAAAGTCTTCTAAGCTCAAAGCCGTTCTTTCAGTCCCTGTAGCCTACATCCCCGATCAAACAACACTTTCACCGGAAAAACGGCTAGAAAAAATCGAAACCCTGCAAAGCGACCCTCCGCCGATTCCATCTCCCGCATACTGCACTTGGGACGAACTCAGAGAGATGCATGATTCCGGACTCGTGCACATTGCATCCCATTCTGTCAATCACGCACCCTTAACAGCTGAGACTGTCGATCCTGAGCATGAGTTATGCAGCTCTAAATCTCTTCTCGAAGACAAGCTAAATACACAGATCACGACCTTTGTCTACCCATATGGTAAGTTCAATACACAAGTCCATGCCCTCGCAAAAAAACACTACTCCTACATCATGCGCATTGGCAACGCTATCAACTTCAACTGGCAAAACAGAAACCAACTTATCTACAGAATCAATGCAGACGCTCAAACAACTGCTAAAGCTCCCTTCCACCCTTCGAAGCAGATCAAATACCTGTTTCGTTACCTTCTAAACACCCTACGTAAAAAATAAACTTCCCATAATTTCAGGCTTAAGTCTAAAGTGAAAACTTCTTGATGATTCGGAGGTCAACATGCAGTACGAGGAACTCATTGCAGAAACCGAAGAAGAGGGAATCTCAAATCCAACAAAAGAACAGCGGCTCAAAGAGCTTCATGAATACATCAAATCTCATAACCATCTCTACGATGACCATGGATCTATGATCATCGGTAGCAGGAGTCTCCCACCCTACCTACCTAAAGAAGAGTAAAAAATAAACAACTTAAAACCAGATACTTAAATAAATTTCCATATATAAACAGTTAATTTACAGTCATTTGTATAATTATAATAATTATTTAAATAAAATTTAAAATATATTATAATAATATTAAAAGAGGCAAAAATTAGGGGCAAAATAATGACTGCTAAAACATACGGGCTAAATACAGATCAAGTAGCTTATAATCAAGCGATTAATGAATATTTAGATCGTCCGTCCGAATCAACCCTAAATAACCTCAAAGTCACACACCTTGAAAGCGGAATTGAAGATTCCTCCTTAATTAACGATATCGCCAAGCGTCACTTTGCTGAGACAAAGGTCACAGAAACATCGAGCTTCAAAAAGCGAGAAGTTGCTGTACAGGCGGAAATGGAAACGACCGTAGTCGACGTGACACCTACTGGAAATTGCACAGGATTAAAAAACCTCAAGAACACTTGCTGGGGTAATTCAACCCTACAGGCCTTCGTTCTCTCGAATCCAGATATTGACCGCTTACTCAACATTCCCCTCGACAAAAAAGAGTCTGAGTCAGGTGAAGAGTTCCAAGCTCGAAAAGATTTTCAAGCAAGCTTAAAAGCTTTAAAAGATGAGTACACAAAGGAGACTCCTGATCAAACACGTATTACCACACTTCTCACACAAGTTTGGACTTCTGACGTGTTAAAAAGCTCAAGTTTGAGGCCTATGGATAGACAAGAAGATGCGCCTGAGTTTTTAGGGCTCATCTTAGAAACGCTTGACGCTGACAAGCACGAGCAAATTTCTTTTGAAAAGCGCAGTAAACTTGTAAAGCCTTCAGAGACCACTCACGAAACCGGCGGCACCAATCAGATCATGATCATGCCTATCGAACACACTGCAAATCCAACCTTGCAGACATCCATTAATGGGATATTTAAGGAAGAGGATATTGATGGTGTTGATGACGAAAAATTAGGTAGAAAAGTAACCGCCCAAAAGAACATGTATTACAGCAGTAATGGAAGCGAAACTCCAACATCTCTTACAGTTCAGCTTTTACGATTTCAATATGATGGCATAGGGACAAAAATCAAAACAGAAGTCAAAGGATTTGATCAACCGATCAGAGTTCCTTTTCACGACGATAAAGGCACCCTTGTTAAACATGGAGTCTACCAAGTTGACAGCGTTGTCATTCATTTAGGAAATACCCTTAGAAGCGGGCACTATCTTACACTTGTAAGAACAGGTCCAGATTCTTGGGAAGAGCGCAATGACAGTTTTGTCCGCCCTGTTTCATCTGAAGAAGCTCACAAAATGATGCAAGAAAATGGGTACCTCGTACGCATGACTCGTGTTAGAGAAGAAGCTGCAGGTTAACCCTTCAAAAACCACCTTATAAAGTAAAATTTTTATTATAATGTAAATGTTTTGTTTAGTTGATTTTTAGCAAAACAAAATTTATAATATACATAAAGAAAGAAAAGGTGGGAAAATGCATAGTATTTCAAACTCATTGAGCTTGATTCCTCGGGAAGCTCAAGTTCTCATTCAAGATCATGCTCTAAAAGATCCAAATAACTCGATCCTTGCCGTTGAGCCGACACTGCGAGACCTCAGCCCGCTATTCCTCAACGAACCCCCTTATCACCCCGATGATTCTTTTCTCAACAAATGCCTTAAAAGTATCCAAGCCGTTATAGGTCTGATTCACTACGCAAGAAGCGACGTCCGAGCCCTTATAGAGTATCGCCCTGTTGCAACTCATATTCATTCACTGGTCCAACCTAAGCTGGATGAGATTTCAGAAGAAATGTGCAACATGTACCTCAGCTCTTTGGACTCTAGGTTTGCGCTTGAATATTACAGTGCTAAACTCGAAGTCTTGAAAGGAAACAAGACAGAAATCCCCAAAAACGAGCTGATGGAACTATTTCTTAACTCGTTTCATGAGGTTTTAAAAGCAAGACAATCCGCTTATATCGATGGAAAAAAATTATCGACTCAAGACAAAACAACTCGAGCAACTCTGCTTGACGAAAGGAAAACACACCTAAGCGAGCTTTACAATCAACTGGAAAAAGTGAGCGGAACTACCATTGAAGATGCAGAAAGAGGTGTACAAGTCTTCAAAGAGTTATTTGAACTTCAATTCGAATTAAACATCGGGCTCAATCGAGTTCTTGTCGACATCATGGATGCTTTAGAATATCCTCTATAACCTTTATCTTAAAATCTAATTCCTGTAGATATGAGTGTTATGAAGTTCATAACACTTTTTCTCATCTTCTGTTCATATTCCCTCTTTGCAGAGAACTTTGCACCTCAAACGGATCTCTACGTCAACCTCGATATTAGTTACACACGCGTCTATCTCAAACCCCAAGGAACTTCGCATCTAAAAGGGAATATGGTTGGCATGGAAGGCAACTTTGAGTACATGCCTCTTCGCTGTTTTTATGGAGCCTTGGGAGGCTCATGGAGATACGGCTCACCCCACGGAATGGACGACAGTAAACGGAATCTGTTCGACGGAGAAATTTATCAGCGTTTAGGTTACACATTTACTTTTTTTCAAAACCAATTCCTTCTGACTCCCTACTCAGGATTTGGTTACCGTCATCTCATGCACAAAATCCGAACGACCCCTGCTGTTCGATTTTACTACAATTATTTCTACATTCCCCTAGGCCTTCAAGGGCGGTATTATTTCCCCTATGTCACGCTGGGATTTTTTGTCGTCTGGATGCCACAAATTTTTCCCACCCTCACGGTCGATGCGATGAAAGACGCAAGATGGATCACCGATGTCCGTTATAAAAACGTCCGACTGGGCCTTCCCATCGCCTTGCGATTAGAGTCAGTGAAAAACTTGAGTGTGTTTCTGAAACCGTCATTTGAACTTTGGCAAGACGGACAAAGCCGCGCCTCAACCTCATCTTCTACCCCTACCCCATTACCACTTCCACAAAACACCTATGTTTTTTGGGAAGTCGCCCTAGGTGTTGAATACACCTTCTAACTCATAGAATTTTTTTATAAAAATATACCCGACTCAAAAGAAAAGAGGTTTTCCCATAAGAATTTTGAATCCCGTTAGGGGTGTTAGGGGATAAATTTCGTTGAAGGAGGTTTTCTCACGAGAAAGGTTCTAGGCATCCGATGCAGGTAACCCCTCGCTGTTTGTCGAATTAGGATAACGACGAAGATTTACGTGAGAAAAGCTAAGGCAACGAAGTGTAATTGATAATACCCACCCAAAAGTAGCGGCACTCGGACTCGAACCAAGGACAAACGGATTATGATTCCGCTGCTCTACCAACTGAGCTATGCCGCCCGGAGAAATTAGCGGGGGGAGGACTCGAACCTCCGACCTTTGGGTTATGAGCCCAACGAGCTAACCACTGCTCCACCCCGCGGCAATTAGCATGCATGTTAGCAATGTTTGGAATTCAACTCAAGAAGAAGTTGCATATCTTTCAATCTCCTTCCAAGTGCGGAAGGCGCAGCCCATGACTTTTTGAGCAAAACGTTTCCCTTTTTCCCCATCTTCTTTCATAGAGGGTGGGTTCGACAAATATTTTTCTAAAACGTCAGCGAGTTCATCGATCGGAATTTGTTTTCCCACACCTGATTGGGTAAGATTTTGAGTGAGTTCAACCTGCTTGTGCATATGAGGTCCAAATAGAACCGGAATTCCCATCTTTGCTGGTTCAAAAATGTCATGCCCACCAATCCCCTCGACAAAACTTCCTCCAACAATCGATAAGTCAGAAATCCGGTAACATTTAGGAAGAACCCCCATCTCATCAATGAGAATAATTTTTTCATCTCCCTTGCGCTCCGCAAGGTTGGAATAGCAAGTGAATTGAGCTCCCTCATCTTCAATCATTTTTTCGACTTTACGAAACCGTTCTGGATGCCTAGGAACGAGAAGAAGCTTAAGGTTTTCATACTTATTCCAGAGAGGCTTTAGTGCCCTTAGAAGAAGCTCTTCTTCACGCTCATGCGTCGAACCCACGGTGAGAACAAGATCGGACGGTTGAACCCCCAATTTTTCTTTCCACTTGGCAATTTCAGCGTCTGTGGGCTCTGGAGCAGGAATGTCATACTTAAGATTGCCAATCACCGTTAGTTTCTCGGGCGCAATACCTAACTTTAAAAACCGCTTCAAGTACTCTTCACTCTGAACGCAAAAGGCATCAATTCTTTGAAAGAGTTCCTGACCAAATGATTTCATGAAAAGGTACCGTTTGAGCGATCTTTCAGAAATCTTTCCATTCACCAAGACAACTGAGCCTTCACTTTTTTTCACTTCCTTAAGAAGGTTGAGCCAAAAATCCCCTTCAATCAAGACCAAAAGATCGGGTTGAAGCCGTTGGACAAAACGGCGAACAATCCAGGGAAAATCAAGAGGTAAATAACAGAAAGCATTGGCCTCTTTGATGAGACGTTTTGCTTCACTTTGTCCCGTTTCAGTCACTGTTGAAACAAGTATGAACGCGTCGGGACTGGCTTTCCGAATATGAGAGGTTAAGGTAGAGAGCGCTTTGACTTCTCCAACTGAAACGGCATGGAGCCAAATGACCGGTCCTTTTGACTCAGGACGAGGTCCTTTCCCTTGGATACGAGAAAGAAAGCTCTTTCGATACTTTCCATGCACGACCCTTTGCCAAAGAAGTCTTGGAAAGAAAACGAGCATGAGCACAAAAAGTGCACAATTATATATGAGTGAAAGTAGAAACTTCATGGCTTAACGACAAGATTAATAAGTTTGTCTGGAACAAAGATTACCTTCACAATCTCTCCTTGGAGATGTTTTGCAATTTTTTCTTCTCCTTTGACAAATTCGAGAAGTTCATCTTGAGTCTGTCCTTTGGGAAGCTCCCATTTTCCACGAAACTTGCCATTGATCTGGACAACATAAACAGCAGAAGCTTCTTCTAAGTACTTTGAATCTGCTTGAGGATAGGATTCAAAGGTCAATGAACCCGGCTTTTTGCCTAAAATCTCCCAACACTCTTCTGCCAAGTGAGGAGCAAACGGACTCAGCGCTTGTGTTGCCATTTGCAAGGCCTTTTTCGGATAAGAATCTAGTTTCACAAAGGCATTAACAAACTCCATCATTTTGGAAATTGCCGTGTTGTAGAGCATCGATTCGATGTCTTTTTCGACTCCTTTCACAAGAATGTGGGCGAGTTTCATGCCCTCACCTTCTTCGTTGCTGACAACTTTATCTGAGGTGACAAGTTGATAAAAGCGATCGAGAAAACGGCGACAACCACTGATGGCTTCGCCATTCCAAAGTTTTTCTTTATCAAAGGGCCCCATAAACATTTCATAGAGGCGGAGACTATCAGCACCAAGCTCTTGGACAATTTCGTCTGGAGTCACACCATTGAGCTTAGATTTTGACATCTTTTCAACTAAAGAAAGAAGCTTTTCGTCAGTCCCTTCTTCGAAATACGCATCTCCTTTCTTCATCACATGGTGCGCATCGACATACCCTCCACCTGGACGCTTAAAGGCTCTTGCCGTGACAAGACCTTGGTTACGAAGCGTCTGAAAGGGTTCAGTTGTTGAAACGAGGTCGAGGTCATAGAGGACTTTATGCCAAAACCGCGCGTAAAGTAAGTGGAGTACAGCGTGTTCGACTCCTCCAACATACATATCAACAGGCATCCAATACTTTTCTTCTTCTTGTCCCCATGCAGCATTTTCATTGTGGGGATCGCAAAATCGGAGATAATACCAGCAGGACCCAGCCCATTGTGGCATGGTGTTCGTTTCTCGAAGGGCTTTTTTTCCTGTTTTCGGGTCTGTAATTTCAACCCACTCTGGAACATTTTCAAGAGGTGTGCGTCCTTCACCTTGAGGTTTATAATCTGTCAGTTCTGGGAGAACGAGTGGAAGTTCATCTAAGTCGAGAAGACGCTTGGTCCCATCTTCTAAATGAAGTATCGGAAAAGGTTCTCCCCAATATCTTTGACGAGAAAAGAGCCAGTCACGCAATTTATAGGTAGTCGTCCGTCTTCCACTTTGGTTAGCTTCGAGCCAGTCGGCAACTTTGTCTTTTGCTGCATCGATTTCAAGGTCATTGATGTCTAGAACTTCGCTTTTTCCATTGATCACTACCCCACCTTTTGTCCAGCATCGATTTCCAGCTAAAATTTCTAAACGAAAGTCTTCCTCTAAGTGATCCTTTAAAACAGGGTCGTACGGAGGAACAATTTTGAGACCAAACTTCTTTGCAAATTCAAAGTCTCTTTTATCGCCACCAGGAACTGCCATGACAGCCCCGGTTCCGTACCCCATCAAGACATAGTCGGCAATCCAAACTGGAATGAGTTCGTCATTGATCGGATTCTTCGCATAAGCTCCAGTCCAAACACCTGACTTTTCTTTATTGAGGTCGGTCCGTTCCAAATCACTTTTTGCAGCAGTTTTTTTCTGATATGCTTCAACTTCTTCTTTCTGATCGGCTGTTGTGATTTTCTCAACAAGCGGATGCTCCGGAGAAAGAACTAAAAAGGTCGTTCCAAAAAGGGTATCGTGACGGGTTGTAAAAACGGTGATCGGTTGTTTAGATTCATTTTCTAAAAAGACAACTTCGGATCCTTCACTTTTCCCAATCCAATTTCTTTGAAGAATTTTCAGATATTCTGGCCAATCCAACGTTTCTAAATCAGCAAGGAGACGTTCTGCATAAGCGGTAATTTTTAAGATCCATTGACGAAGAGGCCGCCTTTCAACAGGATATCCACCTTCGCGCGACTTTCCATTTTCAACCTCTTCATTTGCCAAAACTGTTCCGAGTTCTGGACAGTAGTTCACAAGGATCTCAGCTTCATAGGCGAGCCCTTGCTCATAGAGCTTGCTAAAAATCCACTGTGTCCATTTGTAGTAGTCGGGGTCGCTTGTTGCAAGCTCACGGTCCCAATCGTAGCTGAAACCAAGAGATTGAAGTTGCCTGCGGTAGGTATTGATGTTTTTTTCTGTTGTGACTTTAGGGTGAGTTCCTGTACGCACGGCATACTGCTCGGCTTGCAAACCAAAACTGTCCCATCCCATGGGGTGCAACACATTGTATCCTTTTTGCCGCTTATAACGTGCCAGGATATCGGTTGCCGTGTACCCAGTGACATGGCCGACATGCAGCCCTGCTCCAGATGGATAGGGAAACATATCTAAGATATAATATTTTGGTTTCGATGGATCGACTTCCGCTTTAAAAAGTTCGTTTTCTTTCCAGTACGTTTGCCACTTCCGTTCGACTTCGATGTGGTTGTATTTTTCTTGGCTCATTCAATTCACATGTTTTCAAATACTTTGATCATATCATGAAAAAAAAATTACCTCAAGCTCCCTCCTTAGGAGACTTCGAGATCGGCTCGAAAACATTTTTAAGGTTGCACTCAAATATAAAGATATTGTAAAGATTCTTGTTGAATGACATAAGAAATAAACTGATAAATAATCATAAATTTAGAAAACAATTTTGACTAATACTTGCAATAAATAATAGGACGTCATATATTATTGAGTGAGATAGGATGAAAATCTTTATTTAAGGAAAAAAAGAGAAATTAGATGGTAGAAACCCACGTATATAGAAAGAATAAGATTAACCTGGAAGATTACGACTATCGTAAAGATATCCAAAACCGCCTCTTACTTTCTCACCTTACACCTGAAGATTTAGAAATCCTTGAAGAAATCATTTACAGCCCTACACAGTTCGCTATCAGCAAGTTAGCTAAACAGCTTGGGAAAAGTGGTGAAGAAATTCTTGAAACCCTGACTAAGTTCTCTGAGACCAACCTCTTTAAAATCGAAGAAGATAGTGTCACAGTTGATAAAGAGATGCGAAAGTACTTTGAAACTCAGATCGTAAAATTTGAAGAAAATTTTACACCTGGGATGGAGTTTTTACAGGCTCTCCTTAAAAAAGTACCGATCCATATCCTACCCAACTGGTACCCTATCCCGCGCACATCGAATAATATTTTTCACTCTCTGATCGAAAAATATCTTCATACTCCTCAGACGTTTCAAAGGTATTTAGCTGAGCTAAACTTCGGTGATGAAAAGCTGAGCGACATTGTGAATGATCTGTTCCTCTCTCCAACTTACAAAGTCTATTCCGATGATCTTCGTAAAAAGTATGAGCTATCTGATGAAGAATTCGAAGAAAAAATGCTCTATCTCGAATTTAACTTTGTTTGCTGTCTTATTTACGAAAAGAAAGATGATGAGTGGGTCGAAGTCGTCACTCTTTTCCAAGAATGGAAAGACTATCTCAGCTTCTTGAAAAAAAGCCAACCACAAGAAATCGAAAAGAAAAACCGCATTAAGCGAACGCGCCCAAATGATTTTTCTTTTGTCGAAGACATGTCGACCTTACTGGCTCTCGCTAACACACATCCTTTTTTCGTGAAGCTAGATAGTAAAGAGCGTTGGATTCCTGACAAAAAACTCCTGTCTACAATTGCCAAAGACTGTGGAGGCTTTGAGCTCAAAACTGAAGAAAATGAAGAGTTCTTCAAAGATTATACTAATCGTGTCATCCAAAAGCTTCTTTTCCTCAAGCTTGCATCGATTGAAAAAAGCCAGCTCGTTCCTGCCGAAGACACATCAGAATGGCTCACACTCCCCATCGAGAAAAGAGCTCTTAACACCTATAAAATGACAGTTAATCGTTATCCGTTCTCAGAATTTCCTCAAGAAATCTGTACAGAACGCAACATTCATGAAATTGAAAAAACTGTTAGTCGCATTATCGATTCGGGCTGGGTGTTCCTCGAAGACTTCCTTCGTGGAATCATTGCGCCCATCAGTGAGAATAGTAAGATGGTTCTCAAAAAAACCGGACGCTATTGGAAATACACTCTCCCGGATTACTCTGAAGATGAAACTCACCTGATCCAAAAAGTCATTTTTGATTGGCTTTTTGAAGGTGGTATCATCTCAACGGGCATGTACGAAGGCAAGCCTTGCTTGCAGATCACGCCTCTTGGGCAATCGATGTTTGGTTGATCTCTTTCCTTCCTCTCAGTATGTATAGGGAAAAAGGACCAATGACATGCTGGATCAAACATTTTCTCTCATAGATATTCCACGTCTCTTGACTTTGACCTTTCTCGAAGGAATTCTGTCGGTAGATAATGCTCTCGCGCTAGCTCTCATCGTGCGTCACCTTCCCCCGATGGAAAAAAAGAAAGCTCTCTTTGTGGGTCTCATTTCTGCGATGATTTTACGAGCTCTTGGAATCTTAGCAGCAGCCTATCTCATCCAGATCTTTTGGATTCAACTCGCTGGAGGAGCCTACCTCTTGTATCTCGCCTGTGCCCACCTTCTAAGCTATAACAAGCACAAAGAAAAGAAAGAAAAAGCAAAGAAACCCTCCTTTTGGAAAGTTGTCATTCTCGTTGAACTCACCGACTTTGCCTTTGCCATCGATTCGATTTTAGCAGGGTTAGCTCTCATTGGCGTACATTTCACACCCCCACATCTGCCTCCGAAGATTTGGATTGTCTACTTTGGAGGGATCATGGGGATTATCTTGATGCGGTTTGCAGCGCGCCTCTTCACTTCGCTCATTGATCGCTATCCAGGCCTCGAGCTTGGAGCCCACCTGATCGTCGGCTGGATCGGCCTTAAACTCATCTTAGAGGCTTCGCTCAAAGCTGGCTTGCCCCATTACACAAGTCTTCCGACATGGGCGGGAACGCTCTTTTGGATAGGGGTCATCGGCTTTTTTCTCTCAAGCTTCTTCTTTAAGAAAAAGAGCTCAATTGATTCAAACTCGTAAAGTCTCTATAATTTTTCCTAGTTTGATGGAGGTTTTATGACAAATTTTAAAGCAGCTATTTCCCGCTACTATCGCGATCAAATCGCAGCAACGACAAAAGACTTTCTCGGTTTTAAAACATGGAGCAAGGCTTAAGCTATATGAATCTAGGCCCTTTCAACCACAATGTTCATGACTCCAAAGGTTTCAAAGACGATGAGACCGAAGCCTTCCGTGAAATGCATGACACCCGTATGCAGTTCAATGCTAAGTTTACTTGCTTAGGCTATGCGCTGCTGCTCATTGGAGCAGTTGCCTTCGGAATCTACCTCTATTTCTTTGGCTGATTATACGACAAAAACTCTCTTGCATCGATAGCGTCCCCATCAGGCTCTTGATCAAAGCAACGGATCATAAGATCGATCCCAGGTGCTTGCTTTTTGACCTTTCAAGTCACCACAGATTCGTCATGCTCAGTTGTGGATGTCTCAACAGCTTGGCGTGAGAGGTCTTTCTCTGAAAGAACTTTGAAATAGCGGAACCCATTTTGAAGGGCCAACTCTGCAGCACGCGTGAGAGCAAAACGGCGGACATCTTCAGAGTCAGTGTACTCATTCCCTCGGAAAGTCACGGCAAATTTGTCTTGATTCACGCGGTAGTCACTGTAACCATCGCCAAAAAACCCCTTTTGGTGATAGGAGGTCGAGCATCCGGCAAGGAAAAGGGCTGAAAGCCCTGCAGTGAGAATGAGTCTTTTTTTCATGTTTTCCTCTTGGTTTGGAGAAAGCATTATCACAAAAATTGAGGTAAAAGGCAAGGAAGAGTACCATAGCTTGTATGGCTAAGAAAAGTGAATCGGAACTGGTCTCTAATCGGCGGGCTAGACATGACTATGAAATCTTGGAAACCGTCGAAGCAGGAATCGTGCTACTTGGCACAGAAATCAAGTCTCTCAGAAACCATGGGGGATCGCTCCAAGATGCCTATGTGGTCATCGATAAAGGCGAGGCCTTTTTGAAGCAGGCATCCATTGCTCCCTATAAGTTCGGCAACGTTTTCAACCATGAGGAGCGCCGTGATCGAAAGCTTTTGCTTCACCACTATGAGATCACGAAACTGAAAAAGTCGATTGAGCAAAAAGGGCTCACAATCATTCCTCTTGCCATGTATTTGAAAAAGGGAATCGTCAAAGTCAAGCTTGGTGTGGCTAAAGGGAAAAAGCAACATGACAAGCGTCAATCCATCAAAGAACGCGAAGAAAAACGCTCTATTGCTCGCATATTGAAACAACAGGGTTGACACAGCAAGAGAAGTTTTTATATTTTCCTATGTGAAAAGTAATAAAGGGATACACTATGAAAGTCATCATCTCGAGAACCGAATTGGTTCAACTCATCGGAACCATTCAAGGAGTCGTTTCTTCTAAGCCAGCGATTCCTATTTTGGCAAATATTCTCATTGAAGTCTTCGATGGCAACCTCATCATCAGCGCAACTGATTTAACTGTGAGTACACGCGCGCAAACTGGTGCCAATGTCATTGAAGAGGGCGCAATTACATTGCCTGCAAAGCGGTTCTTCCAACTTGTTCGTGAGATGACAGCTCAAGATGTCGAAATCGAATGCACCACTGGGGAAATTGCCTACGTTCGCGGCGGTAGCTCAGAGTTTCGTATCAACGGAATCCATAAAAGTGAATTCCCTTCCCTCCCTGACATGAGTCAAGGCCAGTCCTTTGCTCTGCCAGGTGGAATATTTAAAGAGATGCTCTCGAAATCAGTCTTTGCCGCAGCACGAGAAGATAGCCGTCACGTCCTCAATGGAGTGCTGATGCAAATCGAAGGAAACACGGCCACTTTCGTCGGAACCGATGGGAAAAGGCTTGCAAAAATCCATACATCGATTGAAATCGAGGGGCAGCACAAACACGACTACCTTCTTCCACTTAAGGCATGCGAAGAAATCGTGAAAATGATCGACGATGATGAAGCTCTCAAAATCTCTCTTCTGCCTGATAAGGTAGGCATTGAAGTCGGATCGACAACGCTTGTGACTAAACTCTTGTCTGGAGACTATCCCGACATTGAGCGCGTGATTCCAACTGCATCTGAGCAAAAGTTCACTTTGCATCGCGAAGAACTCATGTCTCTTCTGAAGCAAATCGCCCTTTTCACAAGTGAAAAAAACCACTCAGTGCATTTCATTTTCAATCCAGGTGAACTCACGCTAACAGCGAATAGTAGTGACATCGGAGATGGAAAGGTCTCGATGCCTGTTGATTATTCAGGAGATAAATTTGAAATCGCATTTAATCCGTTTTATTTTCATGACATTTTACGCCACTGCAAAGATGAAACGGTTTCCTTTGCGATCACAAATGCGCACAATCCTGGTCTCATCACTGATTCTTCCACGGCGAATTTCGTGATCATGCCGATGCGACTGTCTGCGTGACCGATGCGACTCAAGCAGCTCGTACTTCGCAATTTTCGCAACTATGTGGACGAGGCTGTCACGTTTAGCCCCGGCGTTAATCTCATTTATGGAAAAAATGGGGCTGGAAAAACCAATTTGCTCGAAGCGCTCTACTTGCTCAGTACAGGGCGCTCGTTTCGAACAGCCCATTTGACAGATCTCATTCGGAATGACAGTTCTCACTTTTATATTGAAGCTCAGTTCGAAAAAGATGGAATTGATCAGTCTCTTTCTATTGGATTCGATGGAAAAAACCGAAAGATCCATCATAATGCTGCAACCTTAAGTAACTTTTCTCATTTACTTGGGATTCTCCCTTCTGTCTTGTATGCCCCAACAGATAGCCAGCTTGTTGCCGGTGCGCCCATTGACCGGAGGCGTTTCTTAAATATCCAACTGGCGCAATGTGACCCTCTCTACGTCCACCACTTGATGCGCTACCACAAAGCCATGAAAAACCGCAATGCTCTCCTCAAAGCTAAAACAGAGGAAAGCTTGGATAGCTGGGAAGAAATGATGGCGCACTCTGCGGCCTATTTGATGGGAAAACGGGCTGCTCTCATCGAGGAGCTCAAGCCCAAGCTTCGAGAGTTTGCTAAGATGCTTTCTGATGAAAATGACCATTTCGATCTTTTCTACTCCCCTTCTATTAGCATGAAGCACCTAAAGCACCTTCAGACCATTTTCCAAAAGGGTCGCAAAAAGGAACTCCTCTTAGGAACAACTTTAAATGGGCCTCATCGCGATGACTTTCTGATTTCATACAACAAGAGGGAAGCCAAGACTTACGCAAGTGAGGGGCAAAAAAGAACCTGTGTTGCGTCTTTGAAATTATCCGAACGAGATCGACTGGCAAAAGAAGAAGCCTTGCTCAGTATTGATGATTTTGGGATCCACTTAGACGAGAGGCGAAAAAGTTTGCTCCATACAGCAATCTCGTCTGTTGGACAGGTGTTTTTAACAGTGCCCTCAGATGAATTCATTGGAGAAGTGGCCCACGATCGCTTTCTTTATGTCGAAGGTGGGACTGTGACAAGTGATCAGCCATATGCCGGCAAGATATAATGAGCAGGGCCAGCTTTTCTCTCCGAACCGAGATATCTATCGATTGTTTCGAATGTATTATAAGAAGCGAGCTCTCTGACACTTTGAGGGGCTGACTCTGATTCTTTTTTAAACTTGCGCACTACGTTCACCCGGTCCAGGAAGGCCTTGATGACTTCCCCTTCATCTCCACCAAAAAATACTTCGAAATATTCAGGCCCGAGATCCTTTTTCCAAGTTTGAATGAGCCTTGCCACTTTCGACTCGGTTAAGGAATCGATAAAATACATGGCGTTTTGGGTAAGGGGTTTCGCCGAAAGCTCGAGATTTTTCCAAGCATATTGATTCCAAGTCGATCCATCAGGAAGCAATGAGCCTGGTAAATGCCCCCTTGGGAAACAGTTGGCATTATCAATCATTTTGATGTCTTTAATACGCTTCCCATCTTCTGACCTTTTTACCATCCAGTTATCCTCTTTGCGGTCGAGATTTCCAAGAATGTAGTCGAGAATGGCAAACTTCTGATATTTGGTTAACTCTCTTTCAGACACTTCAGTTGGAAGATCGATTTCTTGAGCTTCTTTATAACCGTGAACAAAGTGTTGAAACGAACCCTTGTGCCCTTGAGCATAGATGATCTCTGTTTTTGGAACAGAGTGTGCATCAAAAGCCCTATCAAGTAAGTAGGTAGCCCGTTCTGAAATCATGGCTCCAACTTGACGCATTTCAGAAAGTGGGAGATATCCCTCTTGCCCCGTAATTCTCATTAAGTCTAAAGCTTTTGATTTAAAGCGTTTTCCAAAAGTAAAATGAGCATTGATCGATTTAAAAATTCCATATGGTTTCCCTTTGCGATCGCGATAAATCACCGAACCATAAGACCCTTTATTCCGAATGGGCGAAAAGAGTTTTCTTCCCTCGAAAATTTCTCGCTCAGTCGTGATCTTCCGTCGTTTTGCCCGATCAGGTGCTTGTGCAAGAAAAGGTTCGAAACTGCAAACTGAGTCGGTTGCAAACCCCTCTTTGACATAACTCTGAAGAGCCGCTTTAACCCGGTTTTCATCAGCACCAATCATTCGCAGTAAATCACTGAGCTGTTGATAATCACTCATCGTGACTTTGTACCCTACAATAAGTTCGGCACGAGCAATCACCGCTCCAATCATTTCTTGAATGCTTTCTTCTGTTAGAGGATCACCTGAAAGCAAGTGAAAGTAGACTTCGGTTAGGACATTCATCACAATTCCTCGGTCGACATTTTTCTCAAAAGCTTGCTTGTAAGTGGCATTCAGAAACTCATCTCTTTGATGAGAAGGGAGATCTTGCAAAGTTTTCACAATGGCTCCAACAGTCAAAAAACCCTGAGTCCCGAGCTGCAATGCGCGAACCAATCGCTCGGGATCTTCTACTCCTGGATTCACATGGGCAAAAGCCACTGCACTTTTCTCAAACCCAAGTTTGAACTGCTCTGTGTTCATGACATTGCGACCAAAGTAAAAGCCATTGTCATTTTTGCCTGTATACTTAAGATGATTCTCAGATGAAATTTCTCTCATTGGAGTCGGATCTTCGGATGTTTGGTTACATAAAGCATATTTTCCATACTTCATGATGAACTCTTCAGGCGTCTTAAACTCGAGAAAGTACTTTTTTTCTTCTGTTGAAAGGTGAGCAAAACCATCTAGTGGCATTGAAAAGACGCGCACAACAGAAGGATAATCAGCTTCTAATTTCCTCAAGGAAGAAGAAGATTTTGTCAGACCTTGATGTAAGTGGATGCCTCCTCGTTCTTTTAGTGATTCAAGATGCATTTCAAGTGCCTTATCATTCTTAGTCGACGGACCAAAAGCTGCATGCAAAGCGCGATCTCCTAATTGAAACTGCCCGATTCCTAAATCAAAGTTTCCATTTTCTGTTAAAACGCGATCTCTGAAAGACTCAAAGGAAAATTTGCGATGCTTTTCAACTGCTTTATCCAAAGCTTTCGCAAGATAGGTGAGTTTTTGCCCTTCTTCCGGAATTTCTCCTAGAGATTCCTTGATTTGATTCAGGTACATGTCTCCTAATTGACGAAGTTCTCTCATTCCTGGAACTTTCATTTGAAACGTCGTACATAGATCCTGCAAGAGAGCAACTAAAGGGTTCGACCGACCTCCTTGATTTTGCATCCTTTGGTACAGTGGTGATTGAGAAGCTAAAAAAGCTAAGTCGCGCATTTGACGGCCAATATGGTACCCAAATTGGTCTTCATCTGAAGAGTTACGTAAATTCTGAACCAAATCAAAAAATAATGAAGCAAATTGTCGGTCTCGAATAGGTTCCAGATGGTCCATTAAGGCAAGGTAGCCTGCTTGGAATACCTTCGATGAAGGATCGGTGCCAAAAGTCTTTTCACCTAAAAGGAATTGCTTCACATCTTTTTTTGCTGCAGCTTTGTTTGTTAAAACTTCGAGAGTTTCGTCAAGCTTCTTCTTATCAAAACCATTGTTTTCCAAAGTCTTCTTTGCTCGTGCCAAGAAGAGCTCCTTCGATTGATCATGCTGGTGAAGGGCAGCTAATTTAAGCAGATGAAGTTTCTTTTGGACCTCAGGATACCCCTCTGCCTTAGCAGCTGCATGACGCAAGAATTGCTGTGGATCATCACTAATGATGGCTTTGAATTCTTCACCTAAAGACGGGGCAACCTCATTTGCAAATTCTATAGCCTTATCTTTCACGCATTCCGCTAGAGAATACGGAATGAGTTGACGAGCAAGTTCCAAAACTTCGGGCTGTGATGTTTGATTGCGGCCCAGTTTGCGTGCATAATTAAAAAACGCTGGATAATCTCTATGGTCTGCATGAAGAACAATTTCATCATAAGCAGGGTTTTCTAGAACCTTTTGGAGCGCATCAAATTTGTTTTGAGCGAGATCTCCCTTGAGGCTGATCATCTCAACCACATGGTGACGAAAAGAGCTGAAAATCTTATAGAGAATCGGCATCAAGAAATTGAAAAAAGCATAAGTGATCGCATTCATCGCCTTTCCGTAAGTATAGAAGGTCGTTTCAAGCGAAGTGTCACTTAAAATTTTAATTTTCGCTTCTTGAATGGGTTGGTTGATTCTTGGCTGTGAGCATGCCGAATCTGGATTTATCCCCTTTACTATTGTCATAAAAAAAACCTTAACCTCCCCTAAATTAGTTAAGATTATATCACAATAATTATAAAGATAATATAAAAAGGAATTTCTATTATGAAAACAATATGTAGATAAAAATTTAATATAACTTTATCTGTAAAATAAAAAATTTAGGTGACAAAATGAGCACTCCCTCAAAGCCTCCGGCATCTCGCAGTTTCACTCTTTTCTGGCTCTGGATCTCCATCCTAATCTTTGCTGCATCCAATGCCGTTGTAGCAAAAATAGGAGAACTTGGAGCCATGCATCCCACAGCTTCGGGTCACAATCCCATCTCTTTTTGTAACCTCTTTTTCACAGGAAACCTCCTTGCAGGAATTACATTACTCATCGTCTATCGCAAGAACTGGCGCCTAAGTGAGCTAAAGCAGGTGTCGCTGAAGATGTGGATTTGTATGTTTGTTCTCATCCTCTTTGCGGGAGTCTTAGCCCCCGCATTTTACTTCATTGCGCTCATGCTAACGGAAGTCACAAATGTCGTTTTGATTTCTACAATTGATGTCCCTCTAAGTCTCTTTTTTGCTTACCTGTTTTTCCGAGAAAAAGCTCGTCCTTTAGCCATTCTTGGAGCACTGATCGCCTTTGGAGGAATCATACTCATTTTCTTGCTGAATCAACCACCAATGGAAAATCGGATGACCATGAAAATGATTGATGTGGGTAACCCCGCAGTCAATCAGTTTTTGCAAACCCTTCCAAAAGGGGGAGAAATCCTCACAACGCTGGCAACTTTAATGACCATCATCGCCACTCAAATCAGCCGTTCCCTTCTTCGAAGCGTGTCTGTTGGAGTCTACAGCGTCCTCAGAATGATGGTCGGTGTTGTTCTCTTTTCGATTATTGTCATGTCCGTCTTTGGAGTACACCACTTTGATGATCTCTTTTCTCCTTTTCTTTGGGGATGGATGATCGTCTATGGAGCATTGATCATCGTAGTGGGTCAAATCATGTGGTATAAAGGTGTCAAAAAGGCTTCTTCTGCAGACATTTCAATGGCGACTGCGTTAACTCCCATTGCGGGAACCCTTTTTGCCTACCTCATCTTAGGCGAAGTTCCCAACAAAGCCCAAATCATTGGAGGAATCGTCATTTTATTTGGGATAGGAGTGAGTCTATTTGGAGAACTCCGCGCTAAGCGTAGGAAAGTCACGCATGAACGTCCCGGCTCCTTTGAGGGAATTTAATCGAGGCCAATCATCTTGGCAATTTTCTCCTTCGTATGCTTCCTTTCCTTGAGAAAAAGAAGAAGGAAAAGTGCTAGGAGCAGCGTGATCGGAAATGTCACCATTGCTTGCTTGTAGTCATTCGACGAGTAGAACGGCACTCCGTTTTTTATCACACCATCCCAACTCAAATCGAGGAAATACCCAAGCAAAGGCTGAATGATAGAAGAGCCAATTGCCACAATAAAGTTTGTCATGGCAATACTCGTTCCCTTGGCTTCAATGGGATTCAGTTCAATCGCAAGAGAGAAATGCAGGAGTTGAGCTGAGGAGAAAAAGCCCACCAAAAAGAGTAGCAAAAACAAGACCCCGACGTAAAGCTGTTCCACGTAGATGACTGGAACAATTGTGGCAGTTGTGAGAATAATGCTTCCAAAAAGAAACGGCTTCCTTTTACTAAATTTGTCGGAAATCATCCCAATAAGAGGCCCTCCTACAATCCAACCGACGAAGATCATAGAAACAGCATACCCTGCAAGAGTTTTCTCCATTCCATACTCTTGAACCAAAAATGGAATGCCCCAAAGAGACGCAAAGCCAGCTGTTGTCATGTAATAGAGAAGAGCAATCACGGCATTGAGATAGGTTTTATAGTTTGAGCAAACTACCTGTAATTTCGCAAATAGCTTCATGGTCGCATGTTTTCCTTCCCCTCTTTTCATGCGTTGAGGCTCTCTCCGAATGAAAAAGTAGATCGCAATGGCAAGGAGCACTCCAAAAACGCCAAAAATATGTAAAGTGAAGCGCCATCCAACAGCATCAATAGACATCGCAAGAGGCCCTTCAGCTCCAACAGCCCCTAACATCCCAATCGAATTTCCCAAACCAACTAAAAGTGCCAGTTTCTCAGCTGGGAACCAGTGAGAAGACACATACACCATTCCAACGAAACCAAATGCGGAGCCGATTCCCATAAAAAGCCGTCCCAATTCAGCCATTGGCAGGTGTGGTGCTAGAGCAAACATGAAACTTCCAAGCGCACAAATGAGAGAAGCAAACGTGAGCAGTTTACGCGCTCCAAAACGGTCCATTAAGATCCCTACAGGAAGTTGCATGGGAGCATATGCGTAAAAGTAAAACGCGCTAAGAGTTCCTAAAGTGCCGGCAGTCACTGAAAAGGCTGCCATGAGTTCTTTCACCATGGCCGTTGGAAAGACTCGAATGAAAAACTCATAAAAGAGAAAAGTGACTGTGAGAGCCCAAATCCACCAGCTCATTGCAGAGCCTTTTTTCATCTAAAACTCCTTAAGATGATTCAGATAGACAGCCCCAAGAGGAAAATCTTTTTCAAACTCTTCCCCTTTGCGCATTTTGTCAAACTGAGAGATGATTTTATTTGCTAAAACCTTTCCCAGTTGAACCCCTTCCTGATCAAAGGAGTTGATATTCCAAATAAACCCTTGGAAAGCCACCTTGTGCTCATAAAGGGCAAGGATCGCACCGATCGAATAAGGATCGCACTGCTTCGCCATCAAAATGCGTGTTGGACGATTTCCAGGAAACTCTTTGTTGGGATTGTCACTCTTTTTGCCTGTAGCAAGTCCAATCGACTGGGCAAAGAGATTTGACAAGAGCTTCTCTTGAGAAGTTGTGCCTTCATATTCATTGTCCATCCCCCGTTGGGTTTCACAAAAACCGACAAATTCTACAGGAACTGGAATGGTTCCCTGGTGAATAAGCTGATAAAATGAATGTTGCCCATTTGTCCCAGGCTCGCCCCAAATGATCGGCCCAGTCCAATGATCTACCGGAATCCCCTGCCGATCAATTCGCTTTCCATTTGACTCCATATCGCACTGCTGCAAATGGGCAGGAAAGCGAGACATCGCTTGCGAGTAGGGAATCACTGCAGTTGTCGGCAGCCCTAAGAAATTGTGGTTCCAAATCCCTAGTAAAGCTGAAAGAAGAGGGAGATTTTGATAAGGATCTTCATGAAGGGCTAATTTATCCATGGCATTGGCCCCTCGTAAAAACTCGAGGAGTTTTTCCATTCCAATCGCAAAGGCAAGTGTCACACAACCTACCATCGAAGTGACAGAATAACGCCCGCCAACAAAATCCCAGATGTAAAACGACGCCCGGTATTTCTCCGGGTTATCCATCGGACTCCCCTTTCCGGTAACAGCAATAATATGGTTTTTAGGCGAAAGTCCCACGTCGAGAAACCGTTTTCGTACGAGCTCTTCATTTGTCCGAGTTTCGAGTGTTGAGCCAGACTTAGACACAATCACCACCAGTGTTTTGCCCAAATCCACCTGACTCAAGACATTTGCCGCATCATCAGGATCTACATTTGAAACGAAATGTGCACGACGACCGGATCTACTAAATGCCTCCAATCCCAGATAAATGGCCTTCGGACCGAGTTCTGATCCCCCAATCCCGACTTGAACAATATCGGTGAAGTTTTGCTTGTCGACCTCATCGAGAAACGTTTTCAATTTTTCAAGTTCTGCATAGGCTTCTGTCGAAGCATTTTTAGCTGCCTCTACTTCACACCTGCGGTCAAAAAAATCACGCATCGCCGTATGCAAAACAGAGCGCTCTTCACTTTCAAACCCCTCAATCTTGTTAATGACCTCTCCATTTTGCATGGCATGCATCTTCTCAATCACATTGGCTTCTTTCGCGAGGTCGCACAGTGCATCCATGACCTTCTTAGTCACACGCTCCGTTCCATAAAAAAGCTTAAGGTTCAAACTCGAAGCAACCATTTGCTCCAATCGCTTCGGCGAAAGGGAACCTTCTTTAGAAAGATCAATTGGTTTTTCTGCTAACTCTTTCAGTCTCTTTGTAGCTTCATACTCATTGAACGCAGACATTGCCTATCCCATCTAGTTAAAAAATACGAGTCATACAACGAAATGAACCGATTGTAAATACTTTTTTATACCATTTACCAAAAATAAATTACAGAATTAGCGCAGAGATTTTCGAAGGAAAATTGGGTTTGGAGAAGAGCCTAACCATACATTGGTTAGCGAAATCGAAAACTCAATTTTAACCTAAAGAATCAAGCTACATTCACTAAGTTATTTTTGATAAATGGTATTACCCAATTTCTACGCTTATTTTACGGGCCTCGAGTTTGCTGATAAAAGTTGGGTCATGAGACACCGCAATGATCAGTCCAGTAAAAGACAGTAAAGCCTCTTCAAAGGCTTCTAATGTCAATAGATCAAGATGGTTTGTGGGCTCATCAAGAAGGAGCACATTTGGCTTGGAAAGCATGAGAGTAAGAAGCATAAACCGTTTTCGCTCTCCAACACTCATTGAAGAAAAAGGACGATTCAAAAGAAGCTCTCTTTTAAGGGCTGCTTTATGAAGCTCTTTTCTTAAACTTTCTTCTGTGAGTTGAAACCTCACCGCAAAAAATTCCAAAGGGGTTTGATTCAAGGGAAGATTTTTCACTTCTTGATCAAGATACCCTACGCTTGCTTGCGAGGAAACATAGACCTTTCCTTGCTTTGGCTCGAGTTCTCCTAAAATCAGCCGAAGAAGCGTCGTTTTACCCGAACCATTTGCCCCAGTCAAAATCACACGTTCTCCAAAAGCAAAAATCATCGAAAACTGCTCATACAAACTTTTTCCCTCATAGTCATGAGAGAGATTGGCAATTTCGATTGCTTGGTCATGATGAAACGGCGCAGCCAAAAATCGAAGCCCTGTGATACTCTTCGGTCTTGGATGAGAAATCGCCTGATTCTCTAGTGTCTCAAGCCTTCCCTTCAAAACATTTAATCGCTGTTGTTTAGATTTTTGATAGCTTTCACCATGTCGATCGTAAGCCATAATGTTCCGATCTTTTGGTTTGGCAGGCTTTGGGCAAGAAAACGTCATGGCTTTGATTTGCTTTTTGATGCATTTTCTCTCTTCTTCTTGCTCCTCGTAAATTCTCATTTGCCTCTCAAGTTCAGCTTGCTTCTCGGAGAGATAAAAGTCATAATTTCCAGCATAAAGCGCTAGCTTTCCCTCTTTAAGTTCAACAAGAGAATGGCACACGCGGTTTAAAAAACTCCGATGGTGAGAAGCTATGATCGTGGCACCAACGCGGCTTATAAGCATTTTTTCAAGCCAAACGAGCATTTCATCATCTAGATGATTTGTCGGCTCATCGAGTAAGAGGATATCGGGATTTTGAGTTAGCGCTTTAGCTAAAGCCATACGCACCTTTTCCCCACCACTAAGTTCACTCATCGGCAGATCTAAAAGTCGACAGTCTAGCTTGAGTCCGCTTAAAACTTTCACAACTGGCAAGCGGCAATACCCTCCTTGAAGTTCATACTGCTCATGAAGCGTCTCCCACTCCTCTAGCCGATTGGGATCCTCCAAGCACTTCTCCATCTCCCTTTCGAAACGGAGAAGCTCAGCATCTTCTAAGTATTCCCGTACACTCACTTTTGTTGCTAAGACAGGAATTTCTTGAGGAAGTATCCCAACTCTTAGAGGAGTGACTCTTTTGACATGTCCTGCATCTTCCTTAAGGACGCCTTCAACGATCTTGAGCAAGGTCGACTTTCCGGCTCCATTTTCCCCTATAAGAGCGATGAGATCTCCTTCATGAACAGACAAGGAGACATCTTGCAAAATGTGGGCATTTCCAAATGATTTACATAGATGTGAAAATTGAATGAGAAGTCTAGACATAAGTTTGTTCCTGGGTTGATTGAGAAAAGACTGGAATCAAACTTAAATTTTCACTAGATACGACCTCTCGTAAGTTGTAGCTTCATTCTAACAGATGTCTAAACGCCAATCAACCCTTTGTGATCCGATAAGGATTGATCCAGCTGAGGCTTGTACGTTTCAAGGACACTTAATTGAAGCTCAAGACCTGTTCCCTTATCGTTGACTAAGATGTAATCCAGCACTTCTGGAGGGGCTTCTGCTGCGTTTTTCTTGATATGATGGTCAAGCATATCGCTGCCCGTAAATGCAGCGGGATGTTGGTCGGGAAAGCCGTCTTTAAAGCCTAGCCCTAGCATCTTTTGATAATCGTCATTGGACTCATCCAACCGATTGATGTTGAGATCACCCAATAAGACGCAAGGTTTATCAGCTGTTCGCTCGACAATAAAGTCCTGAATCGCTCCCAGTTCTCTTTGACGCATTTCGCGGTCATCTGCGTCATTTCCTGAGTGAAGATGGGTATAAAGGTACCACTTATCAGCAGTCTCTACTGCAAAAAAACCACGCATCATGTGCCACTCTTCTCCCTCAACCACTTCTGAATAAGGGTGAAAAGAAGGCGCTGAAATAATGGGAACACGTGACGCCACAAACTGACAGCTTTCTATTCCCCAAGTATTCAACCCAATATCGACAAAAAAGTGGGAAAAGTCATCTCTCAAGTTATAGTACAACGCAGGAGTCAGCATGCGATTGCATTCGCATAAAAACAGAAGGTCTAAGTCTTCTGCGCGCACTCTTTCCGCCAGTTCTCCGATACGTGCATTTCCAGGGGTGGTTCCACCACAAGAATAAGGAAGACCTCCATATAAACCACAAAAATTGAGATGCATGAACTTTGGCTTTTCAGGTGATCTTTCCTCAGCATTCCCTGAGAGATAGCGATAGTTTCTCGATTCAAAGATGCGCGCGACTCCAGTCAGTAGGCGGCCACTCACTTCGAGCAGAAATGTGATCCCCATTCCCGCTAGGGAAAGAGGCGCAATAAAAAAGCGTTTGGCGTATTCATAGGCCTTAGTTGCCTCTTGGCCATATTCATCTGGGAGAAAAGATAGCAGACAATATTGAAAGGCTGTCTCAGCTTCCCAAAAGGGCATCATTAAATACGAAGCAGTCCCTTTGACCTTATCCACAATTGTTTCTGTCGTGGTTGGCTGAGTCAAAATTAAAAAATTATCTACCCCATCTCCTGCGACTTCGACGCTCATGGAACACTCCTTAAAATTTCAGAAAAATGATACCCGATGGTAGAACACAATTGCAAATAAAAGGTTTGCTCAGTAAACTAATGGGATCTTTGTCTTCGGGGCATAGCGCAGCTTGGCTAGCGCGTCTGCTTTGGGAGCAGAAGGTCGGGGGTTCAAATCCCTCTGCCCCGAAACTCTTCCCAAGAAATTTCTATAGGCATTTCAAGCGAGCTTCCGACTGTCACAATTTCTCCCCCAGCAGCGACAAAACCTTGCGCTTTCCTCTTTCCTTGGTTAGAAAGAAAGTCGCTAAAAATGACTAGCGAGTCCAGCCCATCCCAACTCTCTGTCAGATGCGCTTCTGAGACAATGCGAAAAGGAACTTTTTGCTGCTGCAATTCTTCCATACACCGATCCATTGCAGCCAAGCTCTCTTTTGAGCAATGAGTATGCAATGGCAACGTGATTCCAACACGGGCATGAGCAGCTTCGGAGCTAAAGGGACCGATTGGTAAGGAATGCCCTTTTAAACCCACATAAAGGTAAGGAAAGTGCTCTTTCGAAAGAAACTGTGCTAAGCGCGCATTCGAGCCTTCAAATGGCACAAATAAAGCCATGGGCATAGCCTCATCGGAAAGCGCTGCAGCTAAGCGATGGAGATACTCAGAAAAGATCTCAACACAATACAAGTTTTTCGGATCGGGAAACTTTTGATAAGATTCTTGCCAGTCGGTAAAACCCTCCTCATGTTCTAGATTCCACTTAAATGGAATGAGCAACGGTCCTTGGTACAAACAGACTCCAAAAGTCTTGTCTAGAAATGGAAGCAAGAGTTCCTCGTTAAAACTCTTAATCGCCACTAGAAAAGAGGCGAGCGTCGTCTTGTCATAAAACGAGACTGAGGCCAAATCAAAGTCGAGATTCCACAAAATCTTTTCAGCAGTTTCAGCTTCTTCTTGAACCTTTGAAAAGTCGAGGTCAGATGCCAGCGAAAGATCAATGGAAAGGGTTTTCAATTTTTCATCACTTAGAGGCTCATAAAGGGTTCCGTTTTCTTGGAACTGAATGTCGTCACAGGTAAATGTCATCACTTCTCACAGAGATATTCAAGGTAGTAAATTTCGCGCCCCAATGAACGCCAAAGCCGATCAAAGTAGGAGCTGCCATAGTTTTTTTGATTTGGATGTGTTGAGAGTTGCCATGCAGCAACTTTGCTAATTTCGTCTTGCATCTGCAAAACGTACTCTTTTGCATCGGAAACGAGCTGCGCATTCCCTCCGGGTCTGACAGCTGTTAACACATCTCTCATAAACGGAGCTTGAATCAAGCGGTGTTTTGCATGCCGGTCTTTTGGCCAAGGATCGGGAAAGTTCACATAAATGGTTTCGACGCTACTTTCAGGAACATACTCACGCGTGAACACTTGAGCCTCTCCACACACGATTAAGAGATTGGACACATTTTGATTTGTCCGTTTTGAATGAATCTTGCGCACCCGCTCAAACTTCATCTCAACTCCGACCCAATTCACCTCGGGATGCGCCATCGCTCGCTCGAGAATCCACTCGCCGTTTCCGCTGCAGTACTCGATATGGATGGGGTTGTCATTGCCAAACAGCTCTTGCCATGAGGGAAAAGAAAACTCTCCATATTTGTCATAGTAAGTGGGCACATAAAAGATCCGCTCCAAAATGCAGGGGCGACGATCTTGAAAAGAAAAAGGCGGTTTTAAATCTTTTGGTTTCATAGCCAACCATTTTAACGATCCCTCTTGATGATTACAAGAGAGAGTGCTATCGTCGAATTAAAAATTTAGATCGTCCCATGCGCCGCTTTCTCACGACTCTCTTCATCGCCTCCCCTTTTCTCCTTTCAGCGGAGGAAACCACCATCGATTTGAAACAAGTTTTTAGTAGCGCTCCGGTCATTTATTCCCTCCTCTTCCTGCTCTCCTTTAGCGCTGTCATGATCTACATCTACACCTACTTTTCCTCGAGACCCAAACAACTGATGCCCCTTGAAGACCGGGAAATTCTTGGTAAAGCCATCTTGAATCGCAATAACTCCCTCGCCCTTGAGCTATGTGAAACCAAACCCACTGTATTCAACCAAATGATTGCAGCAGGCCTCCGTAGCCGCTCTTTTGGCCACCAAGCCATGGTCGAAACCATGAAAGGGGTTGGCAAAAGGCAAACCTCTTCACTTTGGCAAAAGGTTTCACTCCTCAATGACATAGCTATTGTCGCCCCAATGCTGGGCCTTCTCGGAACTGTTTCAGGGATGTTTTACGCGTTCTACGACCTCAATCGCTCGCTTGAAAGTATCAGCGCCCTCTTTGACGGACTTGGCATTTCTGTTGGCACAACACTTGCTGGTCTAATTGTCGCCATTTTAGCTATGATTCTCTGTACTCTCCTCAAATATCGACTGACAAAGTCTCTTACAGCAGTCGAAAACGAAGCTTTATCCCACGCAGTGAGGTTCCTCCATGAGCCTAGTGCCTGACGAACACTTTTCTCCCCGCCTCTCGTTCAATTTTGCCCCCATGGTCGATTTTCTCTTTATCGTCATTGCTATCTTTGCTGTTGTGGCCATCACACGAAAAGCGCTGTACGACGCCGACGTCAACCTCGTGAAACACGACGCCCCCAACATTAAAGCCTCTCCAAGAACGCAATCCCATACCGTCAATTTGAGTATCTCTGCGCAAGGAGAGTATAAGTGGCTCGATGCCTCCGAAGAACAAACCTTCAAAAGCATTCAAACTGTTAAAGAAACCCTTTTGCAACATGTGGACAACCCTTCCCAAAACCAAATTCTGCTCCACATCGACCAAGATGCTCAATGGACTTCGATTGCCAAACTCATCTTCGCCATGCACGAAGAAGGCTTTACCGTTTATCCCGTTTATGAAAAAAGAGAAAGCAAACCCTTTATCATCAAAAATTGACATGAGACAAACTCTTTTAGACATTTTACGTGACCGCAACACTTCGACTGTTGACTTTCGAATGGCTTCTGACAAACTTGCCCAGCTCATTGCAACCGACATTGCGGCTCCTTCTGAAGAGGTCGTCCTCATTCCCATTCTGCGAGCAGGGATCGCATTGCTCCACTCATTTATGCAGTGCTTTCAATCTGCCCGCGTTGGATTTATCGGCGTGCAACGGGATCGCCAAGCTCTCCCAGTCCTTTACTACGAAAACCTCCCAGCTCTTAGTAAAACAGATGCGATCATCATCCTCGCCCCGATCATTGCAACAGGCGGTAGCACTCTCATCACCCTTGAAAAACTGACCCAAAGCGGAGGCTCTCCCGAAAACATCACACTCGTTGGAATGGTGGCTGCGCCTGAAGGATTAGAAGCCATTAGACAGGCTTTTCCAGCTGTTGAAGTAAAGGTTTCCGCAGTTGATCAAGGGCTCGACGATCGAAAATACATCGTCCCCGGCCTAGGAGATTTTGGAGATCGGTATTTTGGTTGTTGACGAAAACCCTTCAAAGCTTTTATTTTTTATGGATTATGCGTCTTTGCCCAGGTGGTGGAATTGGTAGACACGCCAGATTTAGGTTCTGGTGCCGCAAGGTGTGGAGGTTCGAGTCCTCTCCTGGGCAATTTCATTTAAGGAGGAAGTTTATGTTTTTCCGCAAATTTTTCCTTACACTTATGGCTTCATCTACACTCTTTGCCTCATCCAATACAGTTCTGCTTGATTTCGGTGGAGTGATGACCGGTGAGCCTGACCGAGCTCTCGTGTTGAACTTTCTCTGTGAATCTCTTGAGCTCTTGCCAAGCGAGTTTGAAAAAGCCAACTTAGAAAAACGGGTAGCTTTCGCGCAGCATGGAACCAATGACTTGCAGTTTTGGGTCGAGTATGCCGCAAGCCACGACATCTCTCTTCCCCAAGAATGGGAGCAACAGTTCAAAGCCGTTTTAAGAAATGCCATTGGGGTCAACGACGAGATGTATGCACTCGTTGAAGAGCTCAAAAGCAAAAAAATTCCGGTCGCCCTTCTCTCAAATATCGATAAACGACTCAGCACCATCTTAAAAGAGCTCGACTTGTACTATCCGTTTGAGCCTTGTCTTCTCTCATGCGATATTGGCGCTGAAAAGCCCGACCCTCGAGCCTACGAAGTAGCATTAGATCTGTTAAATGCTCCTGCTCATCAAATCGTCTTTTTTGACGACCGGGAAGAGAATATCGAAGCCGCTAAACAAGCTGGCCTCGATGCCATTCTCTTTGAATCAGTCTCCCAAGCCCGCGAAGAGCTGGCAAAACGCAACCTACTTTGACATCCCAGGAATGAGCGGATAGGCATGAAAAGTCCAGCCATGCTTTTGATACGAAAGTTGAACTCTAATCGTATCAGCTCTCTTGTTTCTCAAGCTTGCTCCATCCTGATGCACGTATTTCAAAGGCGGTTTGAGAGTCACCATGACATCATCTACTGGACCAAACTCTTTCGGTGGACTGCTTAATATTTTTGTCATTTCAGGGCTATCGACAATCCTATTCAAAAGCTGAACAAATTTGTCTTTTCTTTTTGTGATCAATTTCGGGAACATCGAACCACCCTTTGGAGTGTCTCCGATCCAATCTGGGTTATGTTTACTTTGATGATTATCGACATAAATGTCATCTCGGATGCGATACTCTTGTTCACCCCCATAATCGCCTAGAACACGATCATCATCGAACTTTGAGTGGATGCCCTGCTTTCAAATCCATCTTTGTCGCAGCAGGCTTTTCTACGCTTGTTGAAAATGATTCATGATAAGCTCTGATATCTCTTTGGGTGAGAGTATTTGCACACACTTCATGAACATATCCAATGTTAGACCAAATCCCCGTCTCAACTTCTCTTTTACATTTAAAACAAAACTGAGCATGGTCATCGAATCTAAAAGCACTCTCTTCAAGTTCGTCAACCTCTGCATAGTCGTCAATACCGTCTGATCCAGTTGAGGAAGATTCTCCAATAGCAGACATTTTTTACCCCTCCTTGTAAAATTTTTACCTTCAATATTCCATCGAATTGAAGCTCTGTTGAAGTGATGGCGTCTTGTTTAAGATTGATTTTGAGTCCAAAATCGGATAAAATAGATACAAAACCAAAAGGTTTTTTACGATATGAAACCTTTCCCCATCTGGAAATATTATATCAAATAATTGATTAAAAGGGAATTAAATTGACTGCTAACGTAAATAACAACCCAAATCACTTATTTCCAATAACCTATTCAGTCAATCTAAGTGAGACTGAGCCCTACACCTATGAAACATTTGAAGAGCTTCAAACTCAGCATTTTGACAAGGGGAAAAAGTTCTATATTTGTGTCCTGCGTGAAGGTGAGCGAAACTTCATATTCGACGCTATTTCAATCGCCACGCTGCGCCACCGCACTCAAGTTCTAAGTGAAAAATCAGAAAATCCCCTTACTCGAGCTTCCCTTGGTGATTATGCCATCTATGAATCCTCTTCAGATGACCGCACATTTCGACTTTTCAAAACCAAAACTCAGATGGAAAAGATGTTTCATGTAGAACGTCTTCCTCTTCAATGGAATTGTCTCTCAACAGATCCTGACACCCAACTTCAACTGATGAAAAGGTATGCCCATGAAAAAGCAAATGTTGGTGACCTTGATGATGCAAAAAAGACATATCACCAAATTGTAGAACTATTTGAAGATGTCCAAGCAATGCTCTCTCTTTACAATCTCTACATAGCAGATCAACCCGAGCGTGCCTTCTTCTACTTAGAAAAAGCAATCCAAAAGCAGCCCGATCTTTCAGCAAAGAATCTATTTATCTATGCAAGAAACTTGATCAAACGTAGACGTTTTGACGAAGCCCTCTCCCAACTCGAAAAAGCCGCAGAAAAAGGGGAAAGCAGGGCCATACGAATGCTCACTAACTGTTACGAACAGGGTGATCTCAACACTCCTCTTAGTGAGGAAAAAGCCAAGTTTTGGCGTTCCAAGCTTCCCCGCTTGTAATACTCGTTGAAACCATCCCATTTCACAAAGCATATCTAGATGCTTTCGACTCAACACTATTGAATATTGAATCACCTCACTAGGAAAACTCTCTATAAGATGCTCGTTGAGTGAAATCTGATGATGATTTGATTCTTTAGTGTACTAACTTGTGTCATGAGCTTCTCCTCTCTTCAGCTTGAGGATTTGCCAGCACTCCCATCTCTCTGAGTCGAGCAATCCTCGTTTTATCAAACATCTTAACAACAGCCATTGACCGAATTTCCCATGGCAAAGTTCTAAAGAGTTCATGCGGAACATCTAAATACTCTAGGCCAGATAAGTATCCGGCTTCAAAGGGCAACCCCTCTAAATTTTCTAGTAAATCCAGGAAAGTCAAACTCTCTAAATGTCTGATTTCAGAGGGCAACGTAGTGAGCTTTCCATTCCTCTCTAAGAGTAGCGTGTGAAGTTTGGTTAACTTTCCAATTTCGGCTGGCAGTTTTCTAAGACAATTCGACTCTACATTCAAATGCCCTAGATTAGAGAGTCTGCCAATCCTTCTAGGCAATCGCTTCAATTGATTTCTCGCTAAATCGAGCATTTTAAGCTGAGCCATTCCTCCAATTTCAGGAGGCAACCTTTTAAGGTGACAATTGACCAGGCTTAACTGTTGAAGAGAGGAGAGCAAACCGATTTCTCGAGGCAGTCCTCCTTCAAGATAGTTGTGATTGAGGCATAAAGACGCGAGAGATGCCAGCGAGCCAATTTGGGGCGGCAGCTCCTTAAGTCTGTTCCCCAAAAGCTCTAATTCCACAAGCGATTTTAAGTGTCCTATTTCTGCTGGAAGCTTCTCTAGCTTGTTATTGGAAAGGTCTAAACCTTTAAGAGAGGTCAAATGACCAATTTCAGGTGGCAATTCTTTAATAGAGTTATTGGCAAGGTTTAGGACTTCAAGAGATGTAAATAGACCAATTTCCGGCGGTAAGTGATCTAAACTTTTATAAATCAGTGAGAGCTTTGTGGTTTCTAAGCATTCGGGATGCTCTTCAATCCAAGCATGAAACAGCGCTTCAACGTCATTCCCAGTACAGAGCATCAGTCTAGGAAAATCGACGTCTGACCCAGGAAGTGCCATCCAAAATCTAAGACGACTTTCTTTGAGCTCTTCATTTCGTGCTATTCTTAAGGTTTGGTAACACGTCACCAAATCTCCTCTTTCAACTACAGAAGCATCTTCACCTATGACTGAGTGAACTGCTGCCCGCAGTTTTTGAAAAGGCGTCGCATCAGGCTCAACATTCCATGCGCGGTCTGATAGTTCTCGAGACTTCCCATGGATTGCATAAATCGCATCAAGCGTTTTCTCTATGGTCTCTTTGATACCTGGTAGGCCTTCTTTTTCTCCTAGTTCGAACCCGTCATCAAACAAATAATGACTGATGATTTGACTTTGCAGTGTAGTAGTTGGTGTCATGTTCCCCTTCCTTTTGTGGTATGATATTGTTAATTCTCTATAGTTTGAAATGCTCTCTTTTCCTTTTATGGAGAGCCTCCCCAAATTCTTGAATGCGCTCTCTTCCGATTAACATTTTGTTTCGTAATCTGAGCGTGTCAATTGCTTCAGTAGGAACCTCCTTGAGGGGGTTGACTCGAATTGAGAGTGTCAGAAGCAGATCTAATGTAAAAATTTCATCTGGAACTTTATCTATGAAGTTATACGATAAATCTAAATGCTGAAGTTTGTTTAAACTTCCAACTTCGGATGGGATGCCCTTCAAACGATTTTCACCAAGACTCAGCTGCTCAAGTTTGAGTAATTTTGTGATCGCGCTTGGAACTTCCTCTAATTGATTTTTCCCAAGTAACAAGTATCTAAGTTCAGTGAGATTTCCAATTTCAGATGGAATCTCTTTGATGAGATTCCTGCTCACATCGAGTTTCCTTAAATGTCTTAAAAGACCAATTTCTTTTGGGAGCGCCTCGAGTAAGTTATATTTAAGATTCAAACTGTGAAGCTCTGACAACATCCCTATTTCTGGGGGCAGAGTTTTCAGTCCGCTATGACTCAAGGTCAAATGTGTGACCTTTTTTAAGGATTTTTGATGTTTCATCAGCCAATCTCGAAACAACTCCTCCACTTCATTTCCAGTCAGGTCTTTCAGATGAAGAGGATTGAAACTCAAGTCATCTTTTTTTAGTCCAGGAGTCTGATCATAGAGCACGGCCCATAGAGTCAGTCGACTTTCTTTAAGCGTCTCATTTCTTTCCGACCTGAGCGTTTGATAGTACTGAATAGGGCTTACCATATTCTCAAAAGTGATATCAGGCTTTCTTTCACCCAAAACAGAAGCAAAAGCAGCCTTCAGCTTTTGAAACGATGTTAAGTCTGTTAGCATTTCATACTTTCGCTCGGCAATGCTTAAGCGCCTTTTATCGAATTTATTAATCCCTATAAAACATTCACTGATCGCATATTTTTCTTCGGAAGTTTCAGGCTCCCCATGTTCAAAAAGACACCAACTGGCTATAAGTCCCCTTCGTTCGCTTGAACTGAGTTGTGATAATACTGACATGTGCCCCTTCTTCTCCCCCTAATTCAAGAACGCATAGGGAGTCTACAGAGCAACAAAGTTCTCTTTAGAATTAAGACAGATAAAGTATTTAGTGAAAAATCAGATCTAGAAGTGTGGTTTTCCCATAATAGATGATTTCTCCCTAAGATAGATCCATTATACAATAATTTATTTTAAAATTCAAGAGGTTTTTTAAATCTTAACCTGCTGATTTTGAACCAATAAAACCTCCCTCCCAAATCACTCTAGGAAGCCTGCTTATTTGCTCTTCAGATAGAGAATCAATGAGCTGAGAGGGCAAGCTGAGAACTCTTAGCTTTGGCTAGTCGATTAAGATAAAGAGGTACCTCCTCAAGTGGATTCTCGCCGAGCCGAAGCAGTTCTAGATTGGTTAAGTCACCGAGTTCCAACGGAAGCTCCTTGAGATCATTGTCTGTCAGAGAGAGCTCAGTCAGCTGAGTCAAATTTCCGATTTCTAAAGGAAGCTCCTCAATGACGTTGCGGCTCAAGATTAAAGATTTCAACTCTCTGCACTGCTCTATTTCAGGAGGCAGCTTTGTTAGGCGGTTATCATTCAATGAGAGTTTTCGCAGTTTTGAAAGCTTGCCAATTTGATGAGGAATCTGCTGAAGACCGGTCTTCATAATGGTTAACGAGCGCAGCTCTGTAAATCGACCGATTTCAGGTGGCAAATAGGTCAGCCGTAAGCCAACTTTGGACTCAGCTAAAAAAAGCCGGTCGATCAGCAAAATTTCTGGGTTTTCTTCCAGCCAACTCTGAAATTTCTCAGCAATTTGATCTCCCGTGCAATCGATTAAATGATTTTTCTCAAGATAGGCCCGCCCTGCATGAGGATTTCCGCTATGCCCCAAGAGAATTGCCCATAAAAAGAGGCGACTCTCTTTTAGTTGCTCATTTCTCAAGGTTTGATAGTATGCAATGAGATCTCCTCTTTGAGACGCAGAGGCAGGTTTTGTCTTTTCGCTGGTGACCGCATGAAAAGCCGCCTGCAGTTTTTCAAAAAGTGTTGCCTTTGGCTGAATATTCCATTCACGCTCTGCAAACTCTGGGTGTGTTGAATTGACAACCGCACAAATTCCATCCAGACAGTAAGCAATCACATCCGAAACAGCGGCTTCTTCTTGACCTTGCAGTTGAAAGTTCTGATCAAAAAGATAACGGCTCAAAACCTGATGTTTCAATGAGTCTGTTTGAAGTAATGCTCCCATATTTCCTCTATTTTTTTAGAAAACGGTAAAGGGGTTCTTCCCTCTCAGAAGCGAGGGAATGAAATCTATCACTGCACGTGAATACTGATTCCCACACATTCTAAAAACTCCGTTGGAGGTCGACTCTTGTTTTGCTACTTCTAAATTAGGTATGAGTTGCATCAGTGACAATTGCCTCATGATTCCGAGAACCTGACCAAACTCCGCTTCCTCTGTTACAATCAGCGGAAATAGAAACACTGTCTCAATTCGTTCTAAGCATTGCTGCGCGACGTGATTGATCTTCGGGTTTGATTGAGCCGCTTTCTCTAAATCAAAGTTTTCATCAAAGAGATAATGGCACAGAACCGTATCTTCTAAATTAGTTGTCGAAACATCGACTGACATTTTTTAATTTCCTTCAACCCCCGAAACTAATATTTTAGTAAGTATAAGCTTTCATCTACAACTCGTCTAGAGAATCTCGGACATTCTAGGATTACTAGGCATGGTTGCCTCTTTTTCTGCGGACTCAATCACAGCAGTGTTAATCGGTCCATGAGACTGCTCTCCACTCTAGATAGCTTTAGAAAGAGGGAATCCATAGGGTACGAAGGGCCTAACTCCTCAACATCGATCTCCTCTGAGTCTGGCAACGCCCCTCTTCGTAATGAACGAATCTACTAGCTGTTTCCAAAACAAACACTTCAAGATAGCTCAAACCTGCGATCTCAACCGGAAGTTTTTCTAGTGGAACACCTCTTAAATTCACATCCGAGAGTCGCTTGAGTTTTTCCACAGCATGTGGAAGAGTTTTAAGCGGTTTATTCCTGACATGTAGAGTTTCTAGCCGTTTGCAATTGCACATTTCAGCAGGAAGTTCGGTGAGTTGATTATCTGAAAGATCCAACTCAACAAGCTTGGTAATTGGGTTCTATGAGGAAAAATTAAGTTGCCAGATATAAAGGAATTTAAATAAAGAAGGTGAAAGGTTGAATAAAGGAATTTCATCACGTGCTGAAGCGATTGATCAGACTTTTTTGGAGGTTTGCAAGAAATTTATGCACTCTTTCTGTATTTATATTCAGCATCCCCTTATTCAGTTCTGGAGAAGCAATCATCGGCGGGGAAGAAACCTTCATTGGATATGCTGCCCTAGTAACACCGAATGGAACACTCACAGAAGTAAGTGGGGGCAATTATCCAATTGACGGACCCATTTTCAGCGTTGCGATTAATAGTGCTGGAGTAGGAATCATTGGGGGGGGAGACTTTACCTCTCCCTATGCAGCATTTGTAGCACCAAATGGAACATTAACGGAATTGGGTGGAGGCAATTTCCCCTCAGTTAGCGGAATCATTCTCAACGTTGCAATTAATAATTCTGGAGAAGGAATTATTGGGGGAGAACGTTCTGCATCTGCCTACGCCGCACTCGTAACACCAAATGGAACATTAAGGGAATTGAACGGAACTAATTTCCCTTCAGTGAATGGGAGAATCTTTAACGTTGCGATTAATCGCTCTGGAGAGGGAATTATTGGTGGACGGAATCTCCCAAACGGAGCTGCCTACGCTGCACTTGTTGCACAGGATGGAGCATTGACAGAATTAGATGGAAGTAATTTTCCCTCAATTGATGGAAGAATCTTCAGCGTTTCAATTAATGATTCTGGAGTAGGAATCATTGGGGGTGGAAATTTCATAGGAAACAAGCCCTACGCTGCACTTGTTGCTCCAGATGGAGTATTGAATGAACTGAGCGGAGGAAGTTTTTTCTCGAACTCCGGAGATATTACAAGCGTTGCAATCAACAACTGTGGGACTGCAATCATCGGTGGAAGCGCTGAACCTGGATTCCTTATGTATGCCGCCCTCGTGGCACCAAACGGAGCAGTAGCAGAACTAAGTGGAGGTAATTTTCCTTTAGTTGGGAGCATTAATAGTGTTGCGATTAATCGCTCTGGGGAGGGAATTATTGGTGGACAAAATGACGTAAACGGACCTGCCTACGCTGCTCTCGTTGCGTCAAACGGAGCATTGACAGAGTTAGGAAACTTGCCACTTGAAGGAGAGATCTTCAGCGTTGCAATTAATGATGCAGGAGTAGGAATCATTGGTGGACAGAGTTACGTAACCGGAGCTCCCTACGCTGCGTTTGTTGCACCAAATGGAGCATTAACTGAACTAGATCTAGAAAGTAGTCTTGGTCCTGGACCAATCTATAGTGTTGCAATTTTAGATGCTATTGTCCCCAAAAGCTATGGGCCGGGAAGTAGTGTGATGAACTCTTTATTTCCTCTAACAACTCAGGTTCTGCCAAATCATTCGATGTATTACCACAAAGATCCATACAACAGAGCTCAGCATACTCCTTCACTAGCAGATCAAGAAATAGGCCTTGTTGCCGATGCAACAGATATGATTCGAATAAATACTCCTTGCCTGGAAGATCCTACTTATTCCATATGGCTCACAGGCTTTGGAACCTACGCTCATCAAAAAAAAGACCAGAACTTTGTTGCGCTAACAAATTGGATTGGTGGGGGGATGATCGGCTTTGATTACCGTGGCATTCAAAATACTGTCATTGGAATAGGAGGTGCTTATGCCTATAACCATGTCCATTACACAGAAAATGCAGGGCATGCTAGATTTCACCAAGAGTTTTTAACCTTGTATGGATCCTGGAATAGGAAACACCTTTTCATCAATGCGGCCCTTTGGGGAGGGCTATATCAGCTAAAAAATGAGCGTATCACTTTAGGGATGATGACTTCAACAGCAAATATTGATGGAAAACTGCTTGTTCCTCATCTTGAGATTAGTGCCCCTTTTCATCCAATGGATAGCTGGTTTGTGATTGAGCCTTTTGCAATGCTTGACTGGGCAAACAATTGGCAAGGAAAAGTGAGAGAACATGGAGCCCCAGGATTTAATGTAAAAATAGGAAGCACCTATACCTCTATGTTGCGAAGTGAAATAGGACTTCGATTCTTTGAGTCAATACACTACCTGTGGGGAGATTTAATCCTTCAGGAAAAGGCAAGTTATGTTAACAAACTTCCTTTTCATACAAATGAACAACGTGCAGCATTTGTCGCTTCAGTCTCATCATTTGGCATTGAGGTATTTAGCAGTAAGACTCAAAATCTGGGAGTTGTTCAGCTAAGCTCTCATTTTATTCCCTGTAGCAAAAAGTATCCTTATGGAGCCTTGAATTATCAAGGAGAATTCGGTTCATCATTCCAGTCCCATCTAATTTCTATTGAAGTCGGCAAATACTTTTGAAATTGGTATATACCCAACAAGCCAAGTAAATCTTCCATAGGCAGTCTTCAGGGATAGCTTCCACCCTTTCTTCAAGTTCGCTATCGACCGGGAAGTGCCCATCAAAGAGATACTGGGTAAAAATGAGATTTCCAAGAGTGTGAGTCTCTCTTAATGTCTACGTCATCTTCCCTAACCCATGAAACCGGACTAGACTAACAGCTTCTCAGATTAATGACACATCCCCTCTACTCTTCGTCTGATCAATACCCCTCATTCAAATAAGCCAAAGTAGACGCTAGAAAACTCACAGAAAAGAACGTGAGTAGCTGAGCGATGGCCAGGTTCTTTCCCACCTCTGCAACTGCTTGCAGAACCGTGGGTGCCTGATAGGCACTTACTACTGGTTTTTCTTCTTTTGGCTTTTCTTCTATTTTTGAAGTAGAACTACCTTCTTCTCGAGTGATAGCGGAAGCGAGTTCCTCAAGCTTATTAGACAGGACTAACAAATGTAGATCAGAACGAAGATCATGGCGATCTTTTATTGTTAAAAGCACTTCAGGAGGAATACTTCTAACAGGATTAGGGACAAATTGTAAAAAATTAATTTTAAGTCTGCTAGAGTTGCGCAATCGATCGGGATTTGGTAGAAAGAGAAAAAAGGAATGGCAAATGGCTAAAGATGAAATTCTCGTTGTAGGTGCAGGACCTGTTGGACTTATGATGGCATCGGAGCTCGCGCGCCATGGTGCCAAGTGTCGCATCATCGATAAGAATAAACACCATGCTGCTGATTCACGTGCGGTGGGTGTGCATGCACGCACCCTTGAACTTTATGAAGATGTGGGTCTGATCGGTGAAGCGCTCGAAAAAGGGGTGAAAGTCACAGGAATCAATCTTTATTCTCATGGAAAAAGACTTGTCCATACCGAGTTCAAAAACCTAGACAGTAGATATAGCTTTGTGTTGGATATGCCACAAAGTTTGACCGAACCCATGCTAATGGAGCATTTGAAAGGGTTGGGTTTGGAGGTAGAGCGCAATGTTGAGCTAAATAATCTTGAGCAGCACGATGACCATGTTGAAGTGATGCTAAAACATGGCGAGCGAAGTCTTGTTCCCGAACAATTTGCTTATGTAGTTGGGTGCGATGGAGCCAGGAGTACGTGCCGCCATCTTTGCGAAATCTCCTTTCCTGGTGAAGAGTACCCTTCTCATTGGGCCGTACTTGATTCTGGGTTAGAGTGGCCGTTTGATTCGCAAGAGTTGCAGCTTTTTTTGCATGAGCGGGGCATTGCAGCGTTTTTTCCTCTTCCAGGTAACAGGATGCGCATCACTTATGAAATCTATCTGGACAACCCCAAGGAAGAAACACCGGTTGTCACATATGACACAGTACTTGAAGCGTTGCAGTTGCGGGTCGCAAAAAAACTCAAGTTGATTGAACCGCGCGATCTGAGCACTTTCATCATTCACCACAGGCAAGCAGACCATTATCAAAAAGGACGAGTGTTTATTGCGGGTGATGCTGCCCATTTGCATAGTCCGGCTGGAGGCCAAGGAATGAATACTGGAATGCAAGATGCTTACAACCTCGCTTGGAAGCTCGCTCTGGTGCAGAAAGGAGTGTGCAGTGAAGAGCTACTCAAAACCTACCACCTTGAGCGGCATCCAATAGGGAAATGGGTTCTCAATGTCACCGATCGCTTAACAAAGATGATGACGGTTAAAAACTCGAAACTGGCCTTTTTACGTGATGCTTTTTTATCGGTAGTCGGAAGCTTTGATGCGATTAAAACGCAAATGCCAAAACGGTTTTCTCAGCTTTATCTCCACTATGAGCACAACAAGATCATCTATGAAGAATGCGAGCATCATCCGATGCACGCTAGAGCAGGTCACCGGGCACCTGATCATACCCTGACAAAGGGCAAGCGCCTCTACGAGCTCTTTCAAGGAACGCACCATACACTGCTTCTCTTTTCCGGAAAAAAGCCACATAGCTCAGATCTTGAAGCTTTAAAGAAAGTTGATCAGATGGCGCAAAAGTATGCTCCTCACGTGAAAACTTTCTTTCTCATTCGCAATGATGAAATGGTCAAGAAATGCCTAACCGATAAAGATCGGTGTTTTCTCGACCGTGAGCCCTCCGCCCACGGCCACTACGGAATTGAGAAACCGACAGCTCTTCTTATTCGCCCCGACAAGGTGGTGGGGTTTGCGAATCAACCTCCTCAACCCTCTTCAATAGAAAAGCAGTTCCAGGCATGGATCGATTTGGAATCCGACTGACGTAGAGGCGTGCGAATGTCGAAACTTCTTTCACATAGGGATGGTCTTGATTGCCCTTTTCCCACTCTTTTAAAGTCAATTGAGCTGTCCATAGTGGGTAAGTTAGAAAAGATTCTTTTTTAATCTGATCAACACGAGGATGCACTTTTGTCAGTTTATCAGTGTTTGAAAATCTGCAGAGTTCGAGTGTTGTTTGAAGCTTTACCCAAATATGCATTGCCTTTGGGTCAAACGGTAGCGTTGATTGCAGTTCTGTAGCCATATCTCTCATCCAATTTAGAGTGTTCAAAAGGGAGAAATTCTACCTAGAATGAGAATAAAACTCTAGAGCTTTTGCCTCTTAAGCATGTCGGCAAACAGCCCCTCCTCTTTTTTGGAGAGAGAGTCAAATGTCCCGGATTGGGTGATCTCTCCACCTTCGAGGACATAGATACGGCTGGCATTGCGGATGGTACTGAGGCGGTGGGCAATGACAATCCGCGTAATGTCGAGCTGGTCGATATTTTGCGAGATTTCGCTTTGAGACTTGTTATCGAGTGCGCTGGTTGCTTCATCGAGGAGGAGAATTTTGGGTTGAGGAAGTAATGCTCGAGCTATGAGCAGTCGTTGCTTTTGTCCCCCAGAGAGAGTTTCTCCGTTCATGGGAATAACGGTGTGCAATCCCATAGGGAAATAGTGCAAATCGCGGTGAAAGCCCGAAAGGCGAATGGCTCGGTCGATTTCTTCTTGGGTATAACGCCCTCCTGCAACGACGTTTTGATAGAGGCTCCCGGCAATGATTCCTCCGCCTTGAAGAACCACGCCCATTTGCTTGCGCACTTCATTGATGTTGAGATGAGACAGATCTTTTCCGTTATAGTAAACGGCGCCTCCTTGAGGAGCTTCAAAGCCAAGGATGAGACGGATGAGTGTTGACTTTCCACTTCCTGAGGGACCGACGATTCCAATCATTTCGTGCGGTTTCACTTGGATCGAAACATCTTTTAGGATAGGAGCACTTTTGGGGTCATAGCCGAAGCTGATGTGGTCCATTCGAATGTCTCCTGTGAGCTTTCCAGGAGACGATTTGTTTTGGAGCAGTTCTTGCTTTTCTTCGAGAATCACTTTGGACCGTTTTAGAATGGGAACGATTTGCGCGATGTGCATAACGGTATTGTTAAGATCAAAGATTGCAGCAGAAAAAGTCAAAAAGGCGGTGTTGTAGGCTAAAAAGTCTCCTGTAGAAAGTCGTCCGGCTTCTTCGAGTTGAATCACAACAGCAAAAATGATGAGAAAAGAGAAGAGAGGAAAAGCGGTCATAGCTGCTGCCACAAAGCTTTGCGCATGCTGCCCTTTCATTTCTAGATTTTTTGATTTGGCATACTGAGTAGCCCAATGAGAAAAGGCATTATTTTCAGCTCCAGCAACACGCAATTTTGAAATCCCTGAGAGAATTTGAATCAAGGCTCCATTGATCTGCCCCTGAAATGCCAGCACTTTTTTTTGCATTTTTACTTTGTAGCGAGCGCAGAAATAAGTCAAAGTCATCGAAATTGCGATGAGAAGAAGGGCGATGAAGGTCAGCTTGAGAGAGTAGACTGCCATGACGATTAGGTAAAAGAGGGCAAAGATTCCGGTTAGAATGACACGCGGCCCATCGCCTCCTAATACCGGAACCAATTGATCCATGATCCAAACGCGTAAGAGAAGGTCTCCTCCTGCAAATCGCCGGAAAAAATTCGCAGGAAGTTTGAGTAAACGATCCCATAAGGACGACTGGATTTCGGCAGTTGCTACTCCTGTAATACGTCCTAAAATGAGCGAGCGAAAATAGATGAAAAGAGAGGTGCTGAGCGCTGCAACAAGAAGACCAGCAAAAAGCTGATAGAGCATGTGCATGTTCGCATTGGGAATCGCATGGTTAAATAAGATCGCCATCGACCAAGGAGGAACTAAAGCAAGTAAGGCTGCAATGAGTCCATACGCCCCCAAAACGGCAAATTCGCGCCAGTTTCTTTTTGTGAAAAGTTGCATCACTTTCTTTCCAACATGGACGTGATCAGGGATGGACAGATAAAAGACATAGACTTCAGAGCAAAGAGCTTTAGCGACTTTGTCGTTTAGCGGCTTTTTCGTTCCCTGAACAGGATCATGGACTTCATAAAAGCCCCACTTATTTTGAAGAATGGCAACGGGGTGTTTCTCTCTTCCGTAAAACCCTAAGAGAGCTCCTGAATCCTTTTTCCACCAGTTAGGACTCAAAGTTGCCAGTCGAACGCGAATGTTGGACTCTTTTCCAATCCGTTCAAGGCGCTGTTTGACTGTTCCTTTAAAAGGCTTTCTTTCTGGAAGACTGAGTTCAATGCCTTTGTGTTTTCCTACAAGAAAACAGGCTTTAAAAAGAGGATCGGTCGTCTGAGCCTGCTCTTCTCCCACCTCTTCTTTGAGAATGGCGGCCATTTGATTGAGGCTCTCGTGCAGGGTTTCCGATTGCAAAGCTTCTTTTTCTCGAAATCGTTTGAGCTCTTCTTCTGTTGTTTTGAGTTGCCGCTTCACTAAAAAATGCATCAAGAAAGTGTGAAATTGCTCGATCCCATAGGCCCATGATCCATCGCAAATCACCTCACGAGTGGTTTTAAACGCAATTTCTCCATTCTCCAAGCCAAGAAAGTACTGATAAGGAATGATCGGAAAGCTGCGACGAGCTTCGGGAATTTTGATTTCATAAGGGCCCAACAGTTTGAGAACTTCTCTTTCAAAGTCGCCCCACAAAACTCGCTGCTTCTCGTGTGGATTCTCACTGATCCGTAAGGAAAAGATTTCCCCTCGATCGAGATGTATTTCATCTTCCTCTTCTGCCCAACGATCTACTTTGATTTCCACATCTGTGGTGAGTAGCGGTGCAAACCGGTGCACCCAATGCTCGAGTTTCGGCAGAAAACAGTCTCCCATTTCCTCATTTTTTAAATGCCTCTCAAACTCTTCTTGAGGAAGCTCTATGAGAGTGATTTCTTGCTCACTAAATGCAAAAACCTCAAACTGACTGTCTTGATGCCCCCGCATCGGAAAGATGAGTCCTCTCTCTTCAACTGTCGAAAGAAGAATACGTCTTCCTTCTTGCTGCTCCCTCTTTTCTACGGCAAAGAGGATCATTGACCCTTTTTCAAGAAGCCAAACGGATCCTTCTACTTGAAGATCCAAGCGATAATTTGCTCCTGCCTGCGTGACCCGTCCTTTTTCGTGAAACAATGCTTCAAGCTTATTCATCTTCCACAGTCTCACTTTCAATCAGGTTCTTGTAAACTTTGCCGAGTTTTTTCAGCTCCTCGTGTGTCCCCCGCTCAACAACTTTTCCTCGATCAAGGACAATGATTTCATCACAATCTCGAATGGTGCTCAATCGATGGGCAACCATGATGGCTGAGCAGCCCCGTTTTCGGATCTTGTTCATGATCGCCTTTTCTGTGCGTGAATCTAGGGCGCTTGTTGCTTCATCCATGATGAGAAGTGAAGGATTGTACAGGAGAGCTCGGGCAATTTCTAAGCGTTGTCGCTGTCCACCACTTAAGTTTTTCCCTCCTTCGATGAGCTCCATATCATAGCCGTGAGGGCGTCCTAAAATGTCATAGTGAATGGCGGCGTCTTCGGCAGCTTTCACAAGCAAATCGTCTGGAACTGTCGCATCCCATAAAGTGATATTATCTCGCACGCTTCCCCCAAAGAGAAAGATCTCTTGGTCGACACTGGCAAGCGAGCGGTGCATCACTTCAGGGGGATGCTCTTCGTAAAGTTTGCCATCATAGGTGATCTCTCCACTCCAAGGTTGAAAAAGACCAGTCGAAAGTTTCGAAATCGTCGATTTTCCCGACCCCGAAGGACCCACAAGTGCGACCCGTTGGCCGGGTTTGATTTTGATATTGAGATTTTCAATCAGTGGTGGCGAAAGGGGGCTATAGCCAAAAGTGACATTTTTAAACTCTAAGTAACCATCAAGTTTAAGTACCTCTTTTCCCTTTTCTCCTTCTTTTCTCTTAACATAGAGACGATCAATCGGGTTATTCAAAACGTCATCGAGACGCATGAGGTTCACTTTCATGAACTGCATGAGCTGCCCAAAGTTGACAAAGCGGGTGACAGGCTGCAAAAAGCTAAGCAAGAGAATCTGAAGTGCAATGAGTGTTCCTGCAGACAAATCCCCTCTCATAATGCGCCACCCTCCAATTCCCAAAAGAGCCGCCATGGCAAGTCCTTGGAAAAAGACAGGAGTTGTCGATAAAATAGCGTCCTTTTCACCAATTGCTTGAAGGGAATTGATCTTGTTCGTTTCATACCCCACAAAATTGTTGAACGCATCGTTTTCCGTCCCGGTCGCTTTGACCGTTTCAATTTGTTGGATTGCCCCTATCGTATAACCTGATGATTGCGCTTGCTGTTTTTGCAACCTTGCATAGATGTCAGTACGTGTCCGTTGAATGAGGCGCATCACGACCAAACTCAAGACCCCTGCAATGATCCCCACACTTGCAACAGTCACATCGTACATGAGCATGACAGCTCCATAAAAAACAACGAGCACGAGATCAATTGTCGTGGTTGCCAACGTCCCAGTAATGGTTTCAGCAACTTCGTTATTAAAATTCATGCGTGTGGCAATTTCTGCGGAATACCGCTGGTAGTAAAACGTGACTGGCAAACGGAGAATGTGCCACAAAAACTCACTCGAAAAACGGATCGAGAGTTTTGCATTGAGCCGGTTGAGAAAATACTGTTGCGTCCAAGAAAGTGTCCAAGCAAGCACCATTCCAATTCCAATCGCTCCCAAAAAGGCTTGTCTCCAGGGGAGAATATTTGAGACGAGAATGTTGTCGACAAAGATCCGAATAAAGGCTGGCAAAGCTAGGCCGGGAATGAGCAAGCAAAAGCCGGCAATCAAAATGAAAAGAAGTGACATTTTGACAGGAGTGAGGCGTCTTTTGAGATCATCCCAAAGACTTTGAGCGGCGCCCCCTTTTTTAAAGGCTTTGGTCTTGTTAAAATGAAGGGCAATTCCCGTAAAGGCTTCGTCAAACTCTTCATATGTGACAGTCTGAGGCCCAAACGCAGGATCGTTGAGATAGACTCCATCGCGTCCAAATCCTTCAAGAACGACAAAGTGGTTGTAATTCCAAAAGAGAATCGTCGGTTGTTTCACCTGATAAATTTCACTTAAGCCCTCCCAAGTTCCCTTTCCCTCAAAGCCAAGCTCTTTAGCCGCTTTAATGAGGTTAAGAGCGTTGCTTCCATCTCGAGAGACTCCACATGAAACTCTGAGCTTTTCCATAGGAATAAAACGGCCATAATAGGCGAGTAAAATTGACAGACAGGCAGCTCCGCATTCAGCGTTTTCCATCTGAATGACTGTGGGGGTTCGAACTCTCCAATATTGACTTGCTTTTAGCATCTCTCACCCTATGATAAAATTGGAATGAGATAGGAAATGGGCTTTTTATTCTCAATCGTGATGCGCACTGTTCCAAGAGATCCGGGAGCTAAACGATCAGGTGGTCCCTTGCCATAAGTCCAAGTCAGTCCCGACTTGTTATCAGGAGAAAGAAACGGTTGAATGATCACGAGCATCGCTGTTGCCCCCTTCGTGAGATCTTCACGGAGTTTTTCCGAAGGAATCACCCTAAGCCGGTCTGAATCTTTTGAAACCGCGTAGGGAACCACTTCTGTCACTTGACCCAATAATTGACCATACTTTTGCGTATCGACTGCTCCCAAATCGACTGTTGCTTTCATCCCTTTTTTGACACGCTCTCCTGCTTCAATAGGAATGAATGCATACACCACCAAATCCTTGGGATAAACTTTTCGTTCGAACCACATCAAAACATCCCCCTGCTTCACTTGCTGCCCTTTACCCGCTTCCATTTGAAAGATGATTCCATTGTTGGGAGCTAAAACCGCTTTTCCATCTGAAAGCTCCATGAGCACTTGCCCCTTCTGCACCTGACTTCCCGTTTTGATATAAACTTGTGAGATCACTCCATCAGTCGGACTATTCAAGGTATATTGCGCATCGGGAGCAAGTAAAATTCCTCTTCCTGTTGTGATGATGGGAATTTCACCTAAAAACGACCAAACCAAAATTCCCAAAATGATTGCAACGAGTGTGGCTAAAACCACCCAACCACGCAAACGAATCACCACAAGAAGCTTGTTTAATTGCGACGGAGAAGAAAGTCTTTCAACCGAATCGTGTCTGAATATCTCTTTAGCCATATAGCAAGTTAGGTTCATTAAGAATGAACTTGTTTTAAATTCTTCTCATAACATAAGTATATTTTATATGAACGAAAATAAAGAAATCTCAAGCGCAATCAAAAACTGGAATAAAATCATCCGTAAAATTTGGGATGATCCTAACCAAAAGCAGGCCCTATTTGAAAACCCTCGAGCTGTTTTAAAAGAAAATGGCATCGACATTCCGGAAAAGATTGCCCTTCATGTTCACGAAAATAGTGAAGAAGCCCTTCACTTTGTCATCCCTAAAAAGCCTTCCAAAGAACTTTCAGACGACTTCTTAAGCCACATCGTTGCCGGCTATCATTACGCTGGCTAGAGCATATCGCCCATTTTATAAAAAAAAATCCCCGTTCTTAGAAGATTGAAATCTTGTGGCTTAAGAAAAACACGATTCTTAAATCGTTGATCGTAAGTGTATCTCACAGCTGCTCTGCAAATTGAAAAAAACTCTATCAAATGTTATCATAGATGTACCTTAATGATAAAAGAAGTAGAAAGATGAAAGAGTTTCCACACAAACCACTTATGTGCATAGCGTTAGCGAAGTTCCTCGTCATAGAAGGCGGGAAGAAGGGCGGATCAGTCACTTTTAGACTGTCACCTCTCCTTCAGCAATACAATTTTCTTGTTTACTAATTTTAAAGACTTTACGCTAAGTTGCATCCCACTCCAGGGATCTTTGGAGAGCCGTTTTCTGGTATTTTTCAGATGGTACTTTTAACCTGAACTCTGGGTTTTTAGGCTGATAAGCTCGAGCTCACCTCACGCCATGTGGGAGGAGTTGCAAACGCCGCAACAATTTCAGGAAAGCTTGTATTGAGCTTTTTTTCAAAAACCCACTTCGGATCAGAAAAACGTTTTTTTATGAGGGTGGCAAGCATTGGAGACTTGAAGCTCATTTTTTCTTCTCCCGTCGAACCTGTTCAATGGTCTTCCCTGACTTCACCGATTCAGGACAAGATTTGACAAGGTTTTTCCGACCATCGGCATGGGCATCTTTCATTTTGATGAGAAGCCAATTTTTCCCCTGCATGTGAACGAGCGCATAACCCCCTTTGACCTTTTTGCCTCTCAATTCAACTTCAATTGTACCTCGACGAAAGGCCGTTTGCATCGTATAAGATTTGAGATTCTTGTACCGCCCACGATCCCAAACAATCACCGTCCCTGCTCCATACTCTCCTTCAGGAATGACTCCTTCAAAGTTCTTGTAAGAAAGAGGATGATCATCAGTTAAGACTGCAAGCCGCTTATCTTGGGGGTTGAGAGAAGGACCTTTGGGAACAGCCCAAGACTTCATGACACCTTCCACTTCAAGGCGAAGATCATAGTGAAGAGAACGCGCCGCATGCTTTTGAATGACAAAGGCAGGATTCCCAACTGACTTCGCCACTTTAGCTTTAGGCTCTTTAGACCGTTTAACATTGCGCTTTTTAGAGTATGCTGCCAACTTTTTTGCTATCATTCCTTCCTTTTAACGCGTCATAATCTTTTTTTGAAGCTACCTTTTTATTCAAAGATCCACTATTATTTAGCCCTAAAAAAACGGTGTATTATGGCTTTTATAGTTAATCTAAGCGATACCTATGACAAGTGTTTACCAACGGAACTTTCAACATTTTTAAATGAGAATCCAACGATTGATAAAAAGAAAGTTTCTTATGATGGCAAAAGTTGGAATGTCCTTGTTGATGTAAAATCTGATGAATCCGCAACCTTCATTCGCGCCGAATCAGATGGAGAGTTTCATATCTGGAACTGCATCAAACATCCCTCTGAAGAAGGAAAAATTAAGGTCTTTCACTTTAATGGTCCCCTCACGTCAGACTATGCGATTGCATATGAAACAACGGGCCAGCGTTTCTCCAAACTTCTCCTTGAAGGAGAAGTCTTAGGTCCAGAAGCATCCTTTCAGTTAGCAGAAAAAACCGCCGACCTTGCGATGAGATGGATTCAGCAGCAAAAATTGGAGGATGACTGTAAAAAATTAACAGGAAGAGAGTTCACCGTTCCAAAAAAGGTGTCCAATGCCAAGGATTCTCCTACAGAGCCTTCTGAAAAACCTTTTCCGCTCGCTTTTAAACTCGCTGCAATCGCTTTTGCTCTATTTTTGGCATATAAAGTCGCAACATACATGATGAGACGCATTCAAAATACAGATCATTTGACAGGAATGGCCAACGTTCAATAAACTTTTATCTTCATGAATTTCTTTGGGGTATCAAAATGTCAACCGTTCTCCTAGCAAACCTTCCCAATACCTTTCAAGAGCGCATTAAACCTCGCTTGGAGAATCCAACAACCATTGTGCACCCTAGAACTGGAGAACGTGAAGAAAAAACCTTTTTTGATGCTTTGACATATGGAGTCGATTTTAAGTTTCGCGAAGTTGTCTGGAACGCTCAAGTTGCAGGCGATGCAAATAAAACGTTTGTCCGTCTGAGTTCAGAAAACACAGTGCATATCAGCCTTTTTGAACAAGACAAAGGCAAAATACGCCACTGCACGCTTATAGCTTCTCCAGAAGAAACTGTAGAAGAGCCCTTACCTGAAGATTTTGATTGTTACCCCTCAACTTGCTCTCATCCCTTCTTTTTCGCAGAGGTGATCTTAGACGGTGAATGCCAGGACCCAGCTTCTCCTGAAAGAATTCCTAAAACTGTTCATGCGGTTGCAACTGAATGGATCAATCAGTACAGTCCCACAAAAAAATATCTCATTCCTCTTCAAAAGTACGAGGCTGCAAAAACTTCTGAGTTTGATCCCCTGACCCAAAAAGTCGACGACGAAGTCTTCAAAAAAATCTTCAAGCTCTTGGGAATACTCGCTGTCGTTTATGTTGTTTCCCGAGTCATTACTCAACTATTCTTGCAAAAATTGCCAGCTCCTGTCCCACCAGACGCCCCTCCTGCTATCTTAGATAGTGTCGTCACAAGTTAGTCAATCCTTAAACGACTCCTGAAGATAATTTCATCGTTGCCTTCCTTCGAAAGCCCGATTTGGGCTTCCTGCTATCTAATCGCCTTGAACTTTTCTCCACGAGCCGCTTCTTTATTGCCGCTCTAGTGACGACACTATCTAGTCGTAGAATAGGGAACAGAGTTGCTTTTTCTTTGCCCTTCCTCTATTAGGATAAGAAATAGAGGAGATTGGTATGGCACATGTGGATTCCAAACGCATCGAAGCGCTTGATGCTTACTTTCGCGCTTGTAACTATCTGTCCGTGGGACAAATTTACCTGCGCTCGAACCCCTTACTTAAAGAGCCTCTTAAACCCGAGCACATCAAAAAACGACTCTTAGGTCATTGGGGAACCTCCCCTGGTCTCAACTTCATCTACGCTCATCTCAATCGCCTGATTCAAGACACCCAAGCAAAAATGATTTATCTCACAGGTCATGGTCATGGGGGACCTGCCTTGCGGGCTAATGTCTATCTAGAAGGATGCATGACAGAAACCTATCCCGACCTGACCCAAGATCTTTCTGGAATGGAAAAACTGATGAAAGACTTTTCTTGGCCAGGCGGAGTGCCAAGTCATGTCAGTCCTCCCACTCCAGGTTCGATTCATGAAGGTGGCGAACTTGGTTACTCTCTCGTCCATGCTTACGGAGCCATCCTAGACAACCCCGAGTTGATTGCCGTTTGCGTCGTCGGAGATGGTGAAGCTGAAACAGGACCGCTTGCCACAAGCTGGCAATCAAATAAGTTCATCAACCCCAAACAGGATGGAGCTGTCCTGCCAATTCTACATCTCAACGGTTATAAAATTTCTGGGCCAACTGTTTTTGGGCGGATGCCTGACACGAAAGTTGAAGAGTTTTTCAAAGGGTGTGGTTATGCACCTCGCTTCATCGAAGGAGACGACCCAGCAGCTCTCCACTCCGTTTTATGGGAAACTCTAGATTGGGCTTATGCAGAAATTCGGAAGAGACAATCAGAGCCTTTCGATGGCAATGCTGTAGATTGGCCGATGATTGTCATGCGCACCCCCAAAGGATGGACAGGCCCCAAAGAAGTCGATGGAAAAAAAGTCGAAGGAACTTTTCGTTCACACCAAGTTCCTCTCTCAGACGTCATTGAAAAAAAAGACCACCTAGAAATGCTCGAAACTTGGATGAAAAGTTATAAGCCGGATGAGCTTTTTGATGACGCAGGAAAACCCAACTCTGACATCTTATCTGTCGTCCCTCCCAAAGAGCTTCGAATGGGCTGCACCCCTCATGCCAATGGAGGACTTCTCCTCAAAGAATTGTCCATCCCAGAAACAGCAAACTATGAAGTGAAAGTTTCTAGCCCTGGAAGTGTGATTGCTGAGGCCACACGTGAACTTGGAAAGCTCGTGCGGGACATCATGAAAGAAAACGGAAATAACTTCAGAGTCTTTTGCCCAGACGAAACCAATTCCAATCGTTTTAATCACGTCTTTGAAGTCACAGGACGCACCTACCTTGGAGAAATTTTCGATAGTGATGATGACTTATCCAATGAAGGTCGCGTCATGGAAGTGCTCAGCGAACATCTTTGTCAAGGATGGCTTGAAGGGTACCTTCTCACAGGACGTCATGGCATCTTTCCTTGTTATGAAGCCTTTGCTCTCATTGTCGACTCGATGCTCAACCAACACGGAAAGTGGCTCAAAGCTTGCCAAGAGCTTCCTTGGCGAAAACCCATCGCTTCCCTCAACTACTTGCTCACTTCTCACGCCTGGCGCCAAGACCACAATGGGTATAGCCACCAAGGCCCTGGGTTCATTGAGTCCGTTATGCAAAAGAAATGCTCAATCGCTCGTATCTATCTTCCTCCAGATGCCAACTGCTTGCTCGAAGTCGGGAAGCACTGCCTAGAAAGTAAAAATTACATCAACTTGATTGTTTCAGGTAAACAACCCATGCCTCAATGGCTCAATATGAAACAAGCTAAAGAGCATTGTACGAAAGGAGCTTCTATTTGGGATTGGGCCTCCAATGACCAGGGTCACCCCGATGTCATCATGGCATCTGCTGGAGACACTCCAACCTTGGAAACGCTTGCTGCCATTTCAATCCTGCGAAAGAAGTTTCCCGATCTAAAAATCCGTATGGTCAATGTCGTCGACCTCTTCACACTGATGCCTCATTCGCGCCATCCCCACGGATTTGATGAAGAAACCTTTGAATCCCTCTTTGGCAGCGACACTCCCGTTATCTTTGCCTTTCACGGTCACCCGCGCGTCATCCACGAACTCACCTACAAACGCTCTCATCCTCACCGCTTCCACGTCCGTGGTTACATCGAAGAAGGAACAACTACGACCCCATTTGATATGGTCGTTTGTAACCAGATGAGCCGTTTTCATTTAGCAGTTGAAGCCCTGCATCACCTGCCACACATGAAATCAGTTGCTGGAGATTTTATCACCGAATGCAAGCAAAAGCTCGATGACCATAAGGTCTACATCTATGAGCATGGGGAAGACATTCCGGAAGTCCGTAATTGGAAATGGGAGGCATAAAAAACATGGGCGACTTTGATAAATTATCCCCTGAAGAAACCGCAAAAAAACTCGAAACCGACTTAGAAAAAGGGCTCTCATCTCAAGAAGCCCAAACACGACTCAAAAAGTATGGTGAAAACATTATCGAGGGAAAAGCGAGAAGCATCTATTTCCGCCTTCTCACGTTTTTCTGGGGACCTATTCCATGGATGATCGAATTGCTTCTCATCAATGCAGCTCTTGGTTTTTTTCAAGAGTTCAAAGCAAATAACGCCATCGAAGCCTTAAAACAAAAACTCGCCCTCAAAGCCCGTGTCTTGCGCGATGGGAAGTGGCAGACAATCGATGCCAAAGACCTCGTGCCAGGCGATGTCACGACGGTTAAACTAGGAAATATCATCCCCGCCGATATCAAACTCAGTAGAGGAGAATACCTCACCGTTGACCAATCCGCGCTCACAGGAGAATCACTCCCCGTCAATAAAAAAATCGGCGACATGGCCTTTTCTGGAACAATCGCCAAACTAGGAGAAATGACAGGTGTTGTTACAGAAACCGGTTTCAGTACCTTCTTTGGCCGCACAGCAAAACTTGTTGCTGAAGCCAAAACAAAGTCACACTTCCAGCAAGCTGTCATGAAAATTGGTCACTTTTTGATTTTTATGACACTTGGAATTGCGGCAGTCCTGCTCATCCTTGCCCTATTCCGTATTGAAGTGAGCCACACACTGCACACTGACTTAGGAAACCTTGCCATCTTCATCCTCGTCTTAGTCATTGCTGGAATTCCCGTCGCACTCCCCGCCGTTTTATCGATGACCATGGCCATTGGTGCCAGTCGGATGGCCAAGCTCAAAGCCATTGTGTCCAAACTCATCGCTATCGAAGAACTTGCTGGCATGGACGTCTTATGCTCAGACAAAACCGGAACCCTGACTAAAAACGAACTCACTGTTGGTGATGTTCAAACCTATGGATCAACTCCTGAGGAAGTGCTGTTAAACGCCTGCTTAGCCTCGAACCTCAATGGAGATGACGCAATAGATCTAGCTATTGGTGCAAGCTACAAAGAAAAAGAGCATCTTTCTGAATACAAAATCACCAAATTCATTCCTTTTGACCCAGTGAATAAAAAAACAGAAGCTCATGTCACCGGTCCCAATCGGGAAACATTTCATGCGGCCAAAGGTGCGCCGCAAGTCATCTTAGCTTTTGCTAATCCCGATGAAAAACTCTCCACAGAAGTGAACAAAGCGGTAGATGAACTTGCTGCGCGAGGTTTTCGAACGCTCGGTGTCGCAAAAGGAGATGGTAAAAGCTGGACCTTTTTAGGGCTCATTCCCCTCTTTGACCCTCCTCGTGAAGACACAAAAGAAACCATCGAAAAAGCCAAAGAAATGCATGTGAAAGTGAAAATGGTGACCGGGGATCATACAGCCATTGCCAAAGAAATTGCCGGAAAACTCGATCTTGGAACCAATATTATTCCCGCAAGTGAGCTCTGCTCAAAAGACATTCCCGAGGAAACTACAGAAGAAATGCTCGAACAAGCCGATGGATTCTCGGAAGTCTTTCCCGAGCACAAATTTCAAATTGTCAAACGACTCCAAGGTAAAAAACACATTGTGGGCATGACAGGCGATGGAGTGAACGATGCTCCTGCGCTCAAACAAGCAGACATCGGAATCGCTGTTAGCAACGCCACAGATGCAGCGCGGGCCGCTGCGGATCTCATTTTGACTGAGCCTGGCCTTCTTGTCATCAAACATGCGATAGATGAAGCCAGACGCATTTTCGGCCGAATGAAAAGCTACGCCATGTACCGGATAAGCGAAACATGCCGTCTTCTCTTTTTCCTGTTCCTCGCCCTTGTTCTTCTTCAAACAAGCGCCTTAACAGCTGTCATGATCATTGTCATCGCCCTTCTCAACGACATCCCAATTATGATGATTGCCTACGACCATATGAAAGCCCAAATCAAACCGGTGTCGTGGGACATGCGGGAAGTCTTTTCCGTCGCCATCGGTCTTGCTATCGTTGGGGTCATTTCGACATTCGGGCTGTTTTGGATAGGGCGTGAATTCTGGCACTTTGATTTGCAGCATAGTCGAACCCTCGCCTTTATGGCCATCCTCTGTGGAGGGAACTTAACGATCTATCTGACTCGAAATACCGGTGAACTTTTAGCCAAACCCCTACCAGAGTGGAAGTTCTTCCTCGCTACCCTCTTTTCTCAAGTGGTCGGAACGCTCGCTTCCGTCTACGGACTCGGCTCTGACGACTTTGTTGGAATTGGTTGGAAATACGTCGGATTTTCTTGGCTCTACATTGCCGCTTGGTTTGTGATTTGTATGTGGACAAAGATCTTGATCTACAAAATTCTTAATTTCAAAGGAAGCAGTGAAGAGTTTTTAGATAAGACCTCAGAAAAACTCCATCCACATGGATAAGATATTACATTCCTTCAGATGAGGGAAAGATTGCTTGCGCACAAGCGTAGACATTTGCCCAACTAGGATCCGTCTTCGATGCACGAGTCAACACCTGATACAACTTTTCAAAACGCTCTGGATCATGATGCCTAGCATGAAGTAATGTATAAACACTCTCCTTATCTGCTTGGGTCATTCTTTCAAGTATTGCAGCAATCGTTCCTAGGTAGCGTTCTTGTGGGCGATACTTTTTTGCAAGCCATTGAGAGTGCCCCTTGAGTTGTTCAAACGCATAAAAAGAGTCAAAATCTCGATCAACATGTTTGAGTTCATAATCTACATCAGTCCCTAAAACTTCTCTTGCAAGTGCTTGAGTCTGCAAAGCAGATCCATGTTCAAGCTGCTCAATATTTTGTACAAGAACATCAACAGAATCTGAACTCTGTATGATGGCTTCGAATTGCCTTGCCTTCATCAGATTATAAAGTTCAAATGCGACATAGGCAAACTGATCGGGCTCTGACAGCTGATCAAACCTAGGACCAAGGACGATAACCCTCTCTTCGTAACGACACAGAGCTTTATGTTCCTGACTATCTGATATTTCAAAAGAGACTTGGTCTAAAAAATCTGAATCAAAAGCTGATTTGATAGAAGCCGGTATGGAATACGAATCCCTATGATACTCAATTGCTTTTAAATTCATTTTTATCTCCCTCATTTTTAGAATGTTAAATATTATACCATATTGCAGATTTAATGTAAATTATACTTAAATCATTTAATTTAAACCGTTTAAATATTTTAAACTAATTATTAAATATTAATTTAATGTAAATTAAATTTTATGTTATAATTTTCATTTTAGGATGGAAAAAAAGGATAGGGAAAATGAGTCAATTTTCTGATATCGCGTCTACGCGAAGATCTGAAGAAGCTGCACAGATAAGAAATGAAATAGCTTCAACTTTAGTATCTCAGGGGCATGGCCCACAAATCAAACAGTTAGTAGAACAGCATCACCTACCAGAAGAGGTTGCAGTCTTGGCCGTGGCGGTAAACGTCATCATGTCTCTACAAACCCCAAATGAAAAAGATGAATCTCTAAGCTCTGAAAAGGTGACAGAACCTCCCAAGGAAGCTGAAGAAATTAGAGAAATTCCAGCAGTCGCCACACTTAGCGAAGAACCAAAACCAAGTGGTCTTGATAGGCTCTTAGAACAAGAAAAAGGGGTAAGGTACGACCCGCGACTTGCAATTACAGACTTTAACGCGCTTCCTCAAGAAAAAGCGATTGGGGCTATCGACTTTCTTCTGACAACAAATGCGGCTACACCAAAACAAGTTCGCGCCATTCATGCCTACTTATTTGAAAATCAAGGAGCCTTTAGAGACTTCCGAAAACTTCACGGAAGTGGCCAAGAAGCACAAAACCGACAATTTGAAAAATTTCTCCAAGTGATGGATATCGATCTTCTCAATGAGAATAAAACATGGCGTAATTTAGTCGCTTTATATGGCTTATCTCCAAACCGCCTTAACTGGGTTCAGATCCAAAACGATGAAGTCAATCCAAGCCTCAATAGTGACATGCTTGCATATGAAGCAAAATATCGATCCAAAAATATTTCTCAAGATATTGGCTCATTTCAACAGCGATCTCCAACGAGGTTCAATCAATGGCTACAATTGCGTATGAGCGGATCTAAAACAATTAGCACTCAAACCAATATCACACCCAAGGCCACGCAAAATTGGCAGGCTGCTGAGAAAAAAACGCGTCAAGAAGCCACAACTCAGGGAAAACTTGGGCAGCGTGTTCCTTTTGGGACTGTTCAAGCCATTCACCAAACACTGACTTCAGGAGAAGAGGCAAACGCCGGCAAGCTTCGCAACAAAGCTGTGCGCTCAAGTGGAGCCGTCGAAATTTACCCTCGTGAAATCAATGTGAAAGAGATGACAGGCGAATATGAGCGTTGGCTTAATGAACAAATTAAACTCTGCGATGCTGGAAAAGTGTGATTGTGACTGCGGCTCAAGCCTACCAACGGCTCGTCTCGATTCACCCTTTTGACGGTGGAAATGGAAGAATGTCTAGACACATGATGGATTACGTTTTAGAACGTTTTGGACTTCCTCCTGCCGCACTGGGTGCATCAGTTGATGACGCAGTCTTTGGACTAAAGGTCAAATCTCCACAGCAACAACAAGAGTTTGTTCGCAAGATCTTTGAAGGCGTGCAAAAAAGTTACTGTATGGTTCATGGAGGTTAAAATGGCTGCTACGCAAGAAATATCCAATAGAACCAGTCTGTTTCTTAATGAAAGCAACCAAATGGAAGGGATCCATGAAATCGATTATGCAGATCCTACGTTTCAAGATCCAAGCAAAGGGCACTTCGGTGCCTTTACACTCTCACAAGAAGCTGCTAGAAACCGCGCGCCTTTGTCTGTCAAAATTCTACGAACTTGGCAAGCATTACTAGGAAAAGAGCAAAAAGAGCGAAGTGGCGACCACATTGGCGATCAAGAAATCGGGCACATCCGAGGGCCCTCACTTCAGAAAAATGTCAGGATCGGAAAACATATCCCTCCACAATATGAACGTGTCCCAGCTCTCATCCAGTGTTGGGTTGAAGATCTCAACGAAGATTTAGCTAAAAACCATGAAACATACGCCAGAAGCGACAAGGCTTTCGCAAATTTCGCAGGGTCGCAGTTTCTCCGGTTTGAAAAAATCCATCCTTTTGGTGATGGAAATGGTCGAATGGGACGGTTAATTGCAAACTACATCTCAACCTACTGCAACCGCCCCTTGCTTGTCTTCCCTTCAGAATATTCGATGCGGAACCGATACATTGAAGCTCACGATTCTGAAGAAGCCATGGCGTCCTATTTCTCTAAAAGAATGGCCGAAGTAGCAGCCTTCTAATCGTTTTCTTCGAGCCATTGACGGCTGATATTGATGAGGCGCAAGGTGAGCTCTGTGTTCTCGGGCGACATATGCTCCGTCTCGAGATTGATCACCGTTTTTGGCTCGGGAATCACATCCTGCAACCGCTGAGCACATTCGAAGGGAATTTGGCTATCGTAAAGTCCATTAATGATCAAAAACTTGCCCTTCATTTTCGGAGCGTAGAGCAGTGGATCAATAGGTTTAAAAAGCGCTGCTGCCATTGTTGCAACTGGCCCTTTGAGAAAGCCTGGAACCTTGAGATTTGCTTTGAGAAGACAATGAATCCCAGCCCCACCATAAGCCAAGACAGCGGGTCCGAGTTTGATTCCCTTTTCTTGAGCCGTCACATACGTCACAGGAATGAAAATCGATCCAAAACTATAACCCATGAACTCGATGGGTTTCGGGTCCATCCATTTTTGCTCTTGCAGGTACTTGATGATCACAAGCAGCTGAGGCGGCACCTCTAAGAGAGCTTTTCGCACAGATAACAGATTCCATAAAACATCAAGCTTACGCAGCTTTTTCAGCGTATCGGAATACTCATATGCCACAAGAGCGTAGTTCCCGTGATCTGGAACAAAGCGGAGACTTTCTCGCCCTGTCATGAGTCCTCCAACAATCACAATGCAAGGAAGACCTCCTTCTGGGATTTTTTCTGGAAGGCTAATGGTAAACATGGCCCTTCCTTTCTGCCCACAATCGAGAATCACATCTTGATAGGTGCGTGTCTCCTGATTGTCAGGTTCCTGATATTTTTTATCCAAAATGACCTTCCCTCGGGGGTACGCCCACGCAAGATTGAATGTGGAGAGTAGAATAAGAAAAAGTAAACAGACTTTGGTGCCTTTTAGGTAGCTCATCATTAAACGCCCTCAAGCACCTTTTATAAAATCCCCTCCTTTCTTACAACCCTTCGAGGAAGGGCTAAGCTAAGAAGTCGCTTTTGATCCGCTCGATTTCTTTTAGAACCTTTTCAAGCTTAACCTCTTGATGCATCGTATCGGTCATGTAATCCCAAAGTTGCTTGAAATCGTGTGCAATCTCCTTGCCAATTTCTTGAGCTAGGTCATGCCCTTTGACGAGGGCCTCATTGAGATTTTCATGCATATGCTCTGTCTTTTGCTCGAACTCACGATTCAAAGTCGCAATATCACGCGTCAGATCAGACAGATCTTCAGGATTTGCTAGATGTTCACGACGATGGTCCAGTTCTTTTTCGAGCCGCTGGTAATAGTCATGACATTCAGAGAGCTCCTTTTGTTGATCAGCAATCACATCAAGGAGCTTAAGAAGGGTCTTTTTTTTCGAGTCCATTTATTTCGCATCTAGGTAACATTGTTGAGCAAAATCCCAATGAATCACGTCTTTAAATTGCTCGATAAATCGAGGACGCTCATTGCGATAATCGATATAATAGGCATGTTCCCAAACATCTAATGTGAGGATGGGAGTTTTTTTGTGTTTTAATGGAGTGTCGGCATTGCTAAGAGCCATGATCTCGAGTTTCCCCTGATCATCGCTTGCTAGCCATGCCCAACCAGATCCAAAAAGCGTCGCAGCAGCATCTGAGAATTGCTTCATGAAAGGCTCTAGCCCTCCAAAATCTCTATCAATCGCTTCTTTGAGTTCTCCCTTTGGCTGTCCTCCTCCATTTGGAGACATGCAATCCCAGAAAAAGGTGTGATTCCAAGCTTGAGCAGCATTATTAAACACCCCACCCGAAGACTGCACAACAACTTCCTCTAAAGAAAGCTGCTCTTCTTTTTTCCCTTCAACAAGACCGTTGAGCTTCTTGAAATAAGCTGCATGATGTTTGTTGTAGTGATAGTGCATTTGCTCTTCTGAGACGAATGGAGCAAGTGCTGACAAGTCATAGGGTAGATCAGATTGTGTGAATGCCATTTGAATACACCTTGGTAACAGGATTTAAAACGAACTCCTAAGTGTACGAAAAAAATGATTTTAGCTCTACGTAAAAAAGTGCTTAGTCACTCATTGTCTACAGCGTTGTTTGTACCACATAAAAAAGATCTTTAAGATTCCCATTTTCGAAAGTTTTGCCATTGAGCTCAGGAAGTAAAGATTCACCTGTATCAGTTTTGATTTTCATCCCGAGCATTTGATCTAAAGAGATAATATAGACAATGCCATCTTCAAGCTGAGTGGGATCGAAAGCATCAGAATCAAAAAGATAGACAATTTTCTTCTCAGCCTCGCTCTCGAGCATCTCACGAATAGCTTTGTCAATGTGGGGAACACAATTGTGATGCAAACACACTTCGCGGTTAAATGCCGTAAAGTGCGCGCGAAATTTAGGGTCAAAGAGTTTTTGCATTGCAGTTGAACAAGAAGTATATGTGTTCCAGTTGTGAGTTCTCAGTGTCGGCAATACTGCTGGGAAATGCCAACCTCTTGCAGGATGCCTTTCTGGGTCACAATTAGAAAAGATTGCTGTCATTGAAGAAGCAAAGCGCTGTTTATGATCTCGCTCTTCATAACAAAACCGTTTGTTTGCTGAAATGGCTTCACTGACACTTTGATCCCCTGTGACTAAAGCTTCTTCCTCTGAAGATTGCCATAATAAAAGGAGATCATGATGATCAAAACTGCCAACGCAAAGCCTGACGGCTCTCCCCTCTTCAGCAATGGAGACAAACCGTTCTTTTTCGGGGTCTGAAATGATCAGAGTTTTCACTTGATTCAATTCACAGATCTCTCTGATTGCATTTTCATGCTTGTTGGCATCAAAGCGAGGAAGAATCAAGACAAGGGTTTCATCTGTTAGATTTGTGTTGAGGATAGCGTCAACAAATCCTAACCTCATGGTATCATCGTTGGAATATCCGACATAGAGACCACAACTTTCGGCAAAAGCTGGTAGAGGGAGCTCACCGAGAATCCTACGTTGCAGTTCAGGAGAGATTTCTGTAAAACGTTCCATCCGTTGAGCTCTTGTCGTAAGTGCATGCTGCTTTTCCCAATCATGCTCAATAAAAATTCCCTTTTTATCCTCACCTAACCCAAGGCCCAGCGCAAGGTAAAATGGCTCAAGAGCTGGAAGCCTGTCAGGATTAAACCCATATTCAAAAAGTGAAAGAGTTTTGACCCCCTTGCGACGCAAATGCAAAAATGCATCTCCACATCCGTTTGAAGGAGCAACCACCTGAAATGCCAGGCCTGAGATTTCCTCAAATTCACGAGGACCTGAATCATGCCACTTTCTTTCTTTAAACAGAGGAGAAACTTTAAAATGATAATGATCAAAGCCTCGAAATTTGTCTAAACGTACAGATGGCCGAATTTCGACTTGCCTGCTTTGTAAAGTACCTGCTTCAACAAGGCTGCGCGCACACTTTAAAGCGCAGCTCACGTCTCCAAAGTTGTCTACAGGATTGTTTGTAAAAAGAACTGTTCCAGATATTGGTTGGGATGTATTAGCCATTTTTACTCTCCTAAAAAAATTTCGAAAGTAGAATAGCTTACCTTAAAGTTTCTTGTCTTTAATTATTTACGCATATAACCACAACCTTGGTCTCATATTTTGGCATATCAGAACTATATTCAAAAAAATTACTCCTTTTCTGGAGCTCTTTCATTTGAAGGGTTCACCTAGCACAAAGACGCCTTTTTTCAAGAAAAAGAGTGGAACTATCGCGCCATCGTGCACTTTACCCTTTCATTGCTTGACCTTTTCCCCCTTTTCTACATTCTAGAAGGATTTCTCTCGCAATTTTTTAGTGTCGCACCAGAAAGTTCATCGCCGCTTACTCCCGAAAAAGTCGAGGTGAAAAAAGGAACCATTTTTGGAACCAAAAACCAATACACTGACACAAAAAAGGAAGAGGAGAGGCAAAGCTGCACAGTTCAAGCCTTGACCTTTCTCAAACACCTCCTCCAAAATGACAATATTGACAGCCCCTTGATCGATCAATGTTTGACCGAAGGACTCGAAATTTTTACCACTTTGAGTAGGCGACTCCACAAAGAAAGGCGTGCTCAAGCACGCGATTACCTCATTAAACAAGGTGCTCCTGCTCAAGAAGTCAACAAGTTTCTCCGTGACAATCCTGGATCACCAAAAGAATGGTCTCTCATGAAGTTCTTAAGCCGCTATTCTAAATTTGATACAAAACCAGCTGCCCAACTTCTCTCAGGATACTCCTTATCCACAAAAGAAGCATCTCGAGCTTTTACAGATAATCTAAAAGAAGTTACTGATACATTTGCCCCTCTCTCCTCCACAGAAAAACAGCGACAGTCACTTTTCGAAGGGAAGATTCCCGAAACAGGAGCAGGAACAGTTCTCACCTGCAATGGTCTGACAACCCTCGTTGCAAAAACAAAGGACCGTTATGTGATCTACGACTCCCACAGAAAAACAGCGCTGCATCCGGACAATTCTGCTGCTTATGTTAAGCTTCTGGAGACTCCCCAAGAAGTTGCAGTATTTTTAGCCTCCTTCTTCGACTACCGCACTGGAGGCACCAACAGAGTGGAAATGATGACGTTTACTTCGTACTCACCATGAGTGTGGATCATGGGATAAGTCCACATCATAAGGTTTTCCATTCACTAGAATTTTTCCAGGGTTGTTCTCAAGAAACTTCCTCAATATCTTCATGGCAAATCGTCGACAATCGCTTAAATCTTCTTGGAGCTGAGCTGAATTGTAGAAGGGAAAGAATTCAGTATTTTTGCCGTTACGATTTGCCTCTTGAACAGCGTGATACAGTGACCCTTTGAAATTAGCAGCTCGGATAATATTAAAGACTGTATGAAAACCACACGCACCTTGGTTGTTTTGACTCTTTTCTGTCACAACAGTTCTCACATCTCGATCGGGAATCACAGTTTCAAGAACAGATTTCAATTCTTTGACCCCTTTTGTTATCATACTGGAATCGCCCAGTGAATCAAAACCAATCACATGAATCTCAGAGTCATAAAACTCAATAGCAAGCCCTACGGCATGATACCCTGCTTCAGTATATGGAATGAAAAGTTTTTGTGGAAAAGCATGGTTTTTTTCTTCTAACCCTTTTACGAGATCTGTCAATAAAGACTTAAGAGGTTTATCAGATTTAGGGATGAGAACCTTAGACACAAGATAATCACTTTCACTTACAGATTTGGATCGATCAGCTAAAACTGCGCCGTCTTTTCGAACAAGATTTTCCCTATGATGGGATAATACAATTAAACAATTTTCTTCAATCAAATGCATAGTCGGCATATTTTGATTTAAATCAATCAATTTCATCAATGCATAGATAAATTTCTTAATGTCTTGAAAGAAACCATATTTCTCATTAGCACACTTGATCTGTGATCCAAAAGTTATCTCTTCAGGACTCGGTAGCAAAAAGACCTTTCCAGATTTAGTCGCATTACGATCTTGGTCATGAGAGGAAGAAGGAGGAATCATCGAACTAGAACTTCCACTATGCATAGAGGGCGACGGAAATAGATAAGAATGGAAAAAGAGATGAGCAATGCCGATAACGCAACCTGTGAGAAATGAATTCGGATCAATCAATGAAGCAAACAAAATAGCATTCAAGCCAAAAGTCACAAGTCTCATTGCCAATCGCTCGGAAGGTTTCTGCTGCTGTCCCTGCATCAAGTGCGAAGTAAAATGAAAAGCTAATTGGTTGAGAATTCCGAGAACAAAAACTTGAATAAATGAGTCTTGAGTTTTCTTTGTCCCTTCAATAAAAGCGCTCAACATAACTCCGCTGAAACCAAAAAGAGCTGTTTCTTTGAGGTGATTCGAAGAAATAGAATTAAGACTTGTCATTTGACCCACCATTTTTTTGAAGAAAGTATACAGAAATGATCGCTACTTTAAAATAGCCAATCGAGGGCTATCCTCTCTTATTCCTCAAAGGCTCCTACGAAGCTGCAACATTTTTAGCCTCCTTCTTCGACTACCGCATTGGAGGCACCAACAGAGTGGAAATGATGACGTTTACTTCGCCCTCACCATGGGTGTGGATCATGGGATAAGTCCACATCATAAGGTTTTCCATTCACTAGAATTTTTCCAGGATTATTGTTGAGAAACTCTCTCAATTTCTTGATTGCTCCCCGTCGACAATCACTTAACTCTTCTTTAAGTTTAACGGAGTCCAATAGAGGAAAGAATTCAGCATTTTTGCCGTTGCGATTTGCCTCTTGAACAGCGTGATACAGTGACCCTTTGAAATCAGCAGCTCGCATAATATTAAAGACTGTATGAAAACCACACGCACTTTGGTTGTTTTGACCCTTTACTGTGACAACAGTTCTCACATCTCGACCGGGAATCACAGTTTCAAGAACAGATTTCAATTCTTTGACCCCATTTGTTATCATACTCGAATCGCCCAGTGAATCAAAACCAATCACATGAATCTCAGAGTCATAAAATTCAATGGCTAAACCAGCAGCATGGTATCCTTCTTCACTATATGGAATGAAAAGTTTTTGCGGAAAAGCATGATTTTTTTCATCCAACCCCTTGATGAGATCTGTCAGAACAGATCTAAGTGGTTTAGCAGATTTAGGCACAAGAACCTCGGAGACAAGATAATCACATTCACTTAAAGGTTTTGATCGATCAGAAAAAACTGTTCCATCCTTGCGGACAAGATTTTTCCCTGATTGGGATAATACAATCAAACAGTTTTCTCCGTGGTTTCCCAAACCGATTCGATTTGGCGTTAAATCAATCACTCTCATCAATCCATAGATAAAACACGGCACATCTCCAAAGAAGTCATGTTTCGGATCAGCCCTCAAATTTTCCAACTTAGTTATCTCTCTGTGATCTGGTACGAAAAAAGGCTTTCTTGATCCAGTCAAGCTAGATTCATGTTCATGAGAGGAAGAAGGAGGAATCACCGAACTAGAACTTCCACTACGCATAAAGGGCGACGGAAATAGATAAGAATGGAAAAAACAATGCGCAATTCCGATAACGCATCCATTAAGAAACGAGTTTGCACCAATGAATGAAGCAAACAAAATAGCATTCAATCCAGCAGTCACAATTCTCATTGCCAAACGATCTATAGGTGTCTGCTGCTGTCCCTGCATCAGGTGCGAAGTAAAATGAAAAGCTAATTGATTGAGAATCCCAAGCGCAAAAACTTGAATGACTGAGTTATGAGTTTTCTTTGCACCCTCAACGAAAGTGCTCAGCAAGCCTCCGCTGAAAGTAAAAAGAGCTGTTTCTTTAAGATGATTCGAAGAAATAGAATTAAGAGTTGACATTTGGCCCACCATTTTTTTGAAGAAAGTATACAGAAGTGATCACTATTTTAAAATAGCTAGTCGAGGGTCGCCTTCTTTTTTTTCGTCGAAGGCATCTTTTGGACCTTCCGGAGGGTAGAGAGGACTTGAACTGAAGCCACATCCTTTGAGAATTTTAGGATAGCCAAAATGCTCGATGATCGGCCACTGCCGACAAACTTGAGGACGCACTCTGTACTGACCACAGGAGCCATCTTTTTTGAGATAGCGACATCCCATAATATACATCTCATGCCCTTCATAAATATGAGGCTGTTTGTAGCGCATATAAAAGCCATGGACTTGGGTATGCCACAGAAGAAATAGACGTCCCCAGAGAGTCCCTGAGTGACGGATGAGGACATAATAACAACAGTTCCCACGTCTCTTGCATTTGCCGACTTGTTTGAATGGAGGACGAATGATCTTACGAGCTAGCTTTTGCATCAGTTCATCGATAAGAATGTAGGGCAAGAGGAGGCATTTGAGGGGAAAACGGATAAATCCTGGCAGCCATCTCTTGGGGATCCCTTGAGGGGGTGGAGGGGGCTCATGGCCTTCTTCGCCTGCTATTTCCAGTAAATCCTCAAGCAACTCGCTTTTCGCTTCGTAGTAGATCTTTCGCTTAAACATGCAGCTAGCATGACCGATCCCCTCCCTTTTGTCAATCCCTTCCCAGAGAGTGCTAACTTCAGCAGAGAGTGCTAAGTTTGACCCGCGCTTTTTAGCACTAAAAACGGGGGTTTGCCAAAAATGTAAGTAATTAGTATAAAATTATTTTTAACAAAAATTAATAGATTTAAATTATAAAAAATGAGATAATTGTAAGTAATTATTAATAACACATAACCCAGGGCTACAGCATGGAATTCGAAAAGAAAATGCTTGAGTCTCAGTCTCTTACTAAAAGAGTCGAGTTTATTACTATTCAATCAAGTGAACGAAGAGAAGAAGAAGTTCGCTATAAGAATATCAATCGGAAACAGATCCGATTCGACCTCAGTGATGTAGCGATTATGCTAGCTCTAGGTGAAATTCTCCGTCCATACGGTGTAATGGAACTTATTGAAAATAAGCTAGCTAAGTCAAACATCGAATTCTTCCGTTATTGGGGCGAAAAAAGGCTAGCAAAGCGTGGACAATCATTCATGATGAGCCTGTACATGAAATCTCCTGAGAAATTCGCACAGGCTGAGCTAAAGAGCAAAGGTCGGAAGCAGATGGAGCTGGCGCGTGGAACACTGATCATCAGCGAACTGACAAACCAAAAGACCATCTCACTTCAAGACAACAAAGACGATTATCACGCTGAATTAGAGGAGTTTAGAGAGAAGTTCAAAGAACAAGAAATGAAACTACGTCACCAAAAAGACGTCATTGAGGAACTCACTCACGATGGATCAGATGCAAACGCACAAAAGCTAATTGGTTCAAACGTCTAATTTCAAGTTATTTAGAAAGCGGTTAAATCCAATTTAGCCGCTTTTTTTTTGCGTCTGCTAATTTTATATCTATCTTATAACAAACCACTTACAATCAAGGCGAACCCAAATCTAAACTTTTTGGAAAAAGTTTAGCAAATTGTTAGCGCTCTACTCTAAATCACGAGGTGTAGAGTTATCTTTCACACTATTGATTCAATATAAATTATTCATGATAAATAGTTTATGTTTTATTTAAGTATAACATTGGAATATTATTAAATTTATGTAATAATAATATTAAGAATAGGTTTATATAGAGGGACTTTAGAAAATGCTAATAGATGAAAAGATTTTTGAGTCAGATGAACTATCTAAGAAAATTGAATTCGTCACCCTACAATCCTCGGAGAGGAAGGACGAAGAAATTCGCTATAAGAACGTGAATCGAAAGCAGATCGTGTTTGATCTCAGCGACACAGCAATGATGCTCGCATTAGGGCGCGTGTTACTCCCTTACGGTCTGAACGAAAATTTTGAAAATAAAATGCTTAACTCTAAGGTTCAAGCTTTTCGTATCTGGGCAGAAAAACGGATCGCGAAAAGAGCAGAAAGTTTCCTCAGAATTCTTTATTTGAAACATCCAGAGAAGTTCACAAAAGTTGAATACGAACATTCGAAGAAGAAAAAGATGAAAATTGCAAAATGTAATTACGTCTTAAGTGAACTCACATCTCAGAAGAGCATCTCGCTTAAAGACAATAGAGATGAACTCGAAGAACTGCGCAAATTCAAAGAACAATTTACTGGTGAGCAGCAGCGCTTAGTGCTTCAGGAAAACGTGATTAAGGACTTAACACACGACGATCGAGAAGAAACAGAAACACTCCTCGAACATAAGAGCAGCGAATAAAATTTAAGCTTACCATCGGATTAGATCATTCACCTCGAGCTACTTGCTCGAGGTTTTTTTTTCTCTGAATATTTTGTGTTGCTTTTTCCAAAACTTGTGCTAGAATAATATCCTAAAATGACGGATCATGAGCAATATCGAATCTGACAAGTCCACTTGGGCTCAAAAAGTCTGGCCAATACGCCGCTCCGAACTAAAGAAAGTCCTTCCTCTTTTACTTCTTAAATTTCTAGTTTCTATGGTTTATGCCACACTCACCTTACTCAAGGATCCCCTTGTGGTGACGGCAAAACATTCTGGAGCAGAAGTCATTCCTGTTTTAAAAGGATGGATTGTTTTTCCCTTATCTATTCTTTGTGCGATTGGTTATTCAAAATTGAGTAACCATTTTAAGCGTTCGACCCTCTTCTATGGAATCATCTCTACTTTCCTTGCGATCGTTCTTCTTTATGGCTTTGTCTTGTATCCCAATATGGGAATTCTCACTCCAAGCGATTCTGCGAACTTGTTAACGGCCAAATTTGGAGCAAAATACACGCACTGGATTGCTGTCTATCGCAATTGGATTCACTCTCTATTCTTTGTCACAACAGAGCTCTGGGGTCAGGTTGTCATTTTTCTCCTCTACTGGGGATTTGCCAACCACATTTGCCAAGTCAAAGAAGCGAAAAGGTCTTATACCCTGTTTATCGCAGCAGGCGATTTAGCGACGATCTTAGCTGGCCCACTTACTTATTACTATGGGAAAAAGTTCCTTGGCCAAAGCTATGCCCTCACCTTGCAATCTCTTCTCGGGTATGTCTTCGTCTGTGGCCTCTTGATTATGGCTGTCTACTGGTGGATGAATCGCTACGTCCTAACTGACAAGCGGTACTACGACCCATCTGTGACAAAACAAACTGTTAACCAGAAGACCAAACTCTCCCTCCGCGACAGCATCAGGCACATCTTTTCATCTAAATATCTGCTTGCAATTGCAGTCCTCGTTGTCGGTTGCGCCCTCACCATCAACATGGTTGAGGTGACTTGGAAAGCCCACTTAAAGATGCAATACCCAACAACTGCCGACTATCAAATGTTTATGGGGCGCGTCACCACAATTGTTGGAATTGTCGCCCTCATCACTGTGTTCTTCTTAGGAGGCAACTTCCTCAGACGATTTGGTTGGCACTTTAGCGCTCAAATCACACCCTGGGCCGTTGGGATTACTGGTGGAGTATTCTTCCTTCTTTGCCTTCTCAAGCCCTACCTCGGACCCTTTGCACATTATGTTGGACTCACTCCACTCATGATGATTGTCCTCTTCGGAGCCTTCCAAAATATCACAAGTAAAGTCGTCAAATATTCCTTTTTTGACTCTACTAAAGAAATGGCTTATATCCCGCTTGACCCTGAATCTAAAGTGAAAGGAAAAGCTGCCATCGATATGGTCGGTTCAAGGCTAGGTAAATCGAGTTCCTCGTGGCTCCAAATTGGCTTAATTGAACTTGTTGGAACGGGATCTGTGATTTCAATCACTCCTTATCTCCTTCCTATCGTTCTAGGTGTCGCTCTTTACTGGAGCTACTCTGCGCGCTACCTTAATAAAGAGCTTTCAGCGCGAGAAGAAACGCTCCTTGAAGAAGAAGAGGCTAAGAAAAGACAGGCAGAGCTTGAGCCTAAACCTGTCACATGAATTCCTCCCTCTCTGAGATATTAAAACACTTAAAAAAGTTGGGCACAAAACAGCGTGCTATCTGGGATCAAAACTATCATAAATCAAAAAGAGAACATTGGGGAGTTCCCACTCCATCATGTACACAGTATGCCCATTCTCTACTAGGAGTGTTTGGCATTGAAAGCGCTCTACCTCTTGCAAAAGCTTTATGGGAAACAGACCTATTTGATCCCATGATCTGCGCCACCAAATTGCTGTCTCTCCCAAAAGTCAAGCCTTCACAGGCTCTTTGGAAGTTGATTGTCGACTTCTTAAAGCAAGTCGATGGCTGGGCTTTAGAAGATCAACTCGCCCCAGCTGCTCGCAAATGCATTTTGGCAGATGAATCACTCTTAGATGAGCTCGAAAAGTGGACCTATCACGAAAACTTTTGGATGCGACGCGCAGCGCTGATTTACACTCTCCCTTACGCTAAGCCAGGCTATGATCCTGAAAGAATGCTCAGCTGGGCGGCGCGCTACGCAACCGATTCAGAGTGGTTCATCCAAAAAGCGATCGGTTGGTGGCTCCGAGTTTTAGGCGAGCACAACCCTGCGCGCGTCATGCAGTTTTTAGAGGTCCATTCTGATACACTGAAACCCGTCGCAAAAAAAGAGGCAAGTCGAAAGCTTGCCTCAAAAGTAAAAGACGCTCAAAAATCAGAGTCTTAGCCTTGAGCTAAACCTTCTTCATTTTTAATCGCTAATTGGAAAAGTGAATGCCCCTCACGTGTGACTTGAGCGATAAAGGGGCTTCTTGCATCAAAAGTGATTTTAGGAGGAGGAGGAAAACAAGCAGATTCATTTGTCATAGCATAGGAAGCTGCTGCTGCTTTTGTCCCCTTTTCATCACACTTGATGCAACACATCTGGCCGATTTCAGTCAGAGGATCACCATTAAAGCGGCTCAAAATCGTAGGAACAGGATAGCCTAGACTTTCCAAGGATGCTTTCAAACCTCTATCATCTGTCTTGAGATCTACTTTCGGCAAGTAGAGTTTGATTCCGTTTGTCATCTTTGCTTTAGCGTGACAGTCCTGAATAAAATCAGGCGTCAATTTCTTTTCAAGGTCCCCAATGGCTTTAGGGTTATCTGGAAGGAAAATGGTGTAAGCAAAGGGTTTCTCCGCATCCCCTGAAGTTTTGTAGGGAATTTGAAGCATGGCGAAATCGTCTCCCTTGAAGTAGACAAAATCGCTTTCCTTTTCCATGATTTGAGCATCAACAGCTGTCCCACTAAGCGTTGTAAATTTACCCTGTTTCGCTGGGGCAAAGGGATCTTGCCACTTGCCATCAAAAAGGGTTGTATTAATGAGAGCACAATTATCGCTTTGAAATTCATCAAAAAGCTTTGGAATCAGTTTATCTGTTTTATCACTCACCCATGTATTGATTTTGCCTAAATCAGCAGGGAGAAGCTCACCGTCATACACAGATTGAATCATAGATTCGAAAGATGCGTCAACTTTGCCAACTTTCGCAGCAATGGCATTACCAATCACAATTTTGGGCTCATCGCCAGCTAAGTTCTTTAGAAGTTGATTCATCCCTTTATGAACTTGCTCTTCACTCATCCCTTCCAAGCCAAGTTTTTTCATGAATGCTGGAACATCTTTCTCTGGCATGGCTCGAAGGAGCATCCCTAAGACAAAAAAGAGACTCATAGCAGACTGAGCATAAGACTTGTTTGGATCTCTTGTGGAGGCAAGCTCTTGCTCAAGCTTTTGAACGGCCTTTTGGATTTTCTCTAAATCAGATTGTGCTAACTCAACATTTGCAATTTCGGGGGGAACGGGCTTTTTAACACTACTTGATGAGGGTCCTTGAGGCTTTGTTGAAATCCCAGGGATCCATTGCAGCATGCTTTCCCATTGCTTAGGCTTCACCTGATCCATTGCAGTCAAGATCGCAAGCTCAATAGCTCCTAGTTTCAGCAGAGCCTCACAGGGTGATTGAGTCATCCACCATGTCAATGAGATGGCAGAAGCAACAAGGACAACGTTGCACATGATGCGAATAAGGGTTTCGTCTTTACGAGGACTTGTCCACATGGCCTCAAATGCATAGTGACCAACACTAGTGGCTACTAGAGCAAGAAGTAAGGCTTCCTTTGAAATCGCAGGAAAGTAGCTCACAAGATACTTTGAGCCCAAAAGGGCACCAGCTGTCACAAGGGCAACGGCTTGAGTCAACTCTTTAGCATGTAGAACCTGGTTATTTGCATTTAGAACAGATACTGACATGATCGATCTCCATCGTTTTTTCCGTGAAAGGATAGAGAAAATTAGCAAATATTGGAAGTGCAATGATTTAGAATTGAATTTATCTCTTTAATAGCAAGAAAAAATCAGGTGTGATTCTTAGAGCTTTTGGGTAGAGAAGACAAGAATGAAATGTGAATTCATCGACTGGTGTGAAATCGACTTGAAAGGTATCTGATTTCACGAGTGCATTCTCACGGATGTCAACTTGAAGCTCAAGATAAGGTTTGTCAAATGCGCCAGACAAAAGATTGATCTCTCTGACTTCATGCACATCAACTTCAATGTGATCTTGCGATTCAACCATGATAGCATACCGATTATCATAAAGCCTCTTTTCAACAAAAAACTTGTAAGGAACATCGGGGATCTTTGGTTTCTTCACTTCATGAAAAACCATCAAGTCCTGCAAGCTCATAAACGAAGTTTTTTTGATGAAGTCATGCCAAATCTTTTTCTGATTTTGCGTGGGCTCATTGATGTACTCTGGATAGAGTAGCTGAAAGTAAATCGTTGCTCCACTCTCTTCATTGAGTCCAACCCATAATTGATAGTAATGCCGGCCTTTTGGCCCCTTTGCATGCACTTCGCGGTAAGGAAAAATGCCCCATTTTCCTTTGTTCACCAGGATTTCAGTAAAACCTGCCGCAGTGAGGTCATTGGTCTTGCCATCATTACTAAACCGGTCGAGGCCAATCTGGGTCACGTTCGTCGACACTTGAGCTCGAATAATGCATGAATTGAGGGAAGAAGGATTTTCAAAATAGCCCTGAACTGTTTTGACATTGCCCCAGTAGTACCCATGAGAGAAGTAAGGGTCATCTTCTCGCTCTCCTAACGCAAAATCGGAGGGCAAGCAGGGTTCAACAAGAGGAGGATGGACTAAATAGGGAAGCAAATTTGCAATACGAACTTCAGATTTAATCTGATTTGAGTCTTCTGCTGCAAATAGCCCAAATGGCAACAAAATAGCAAAAATGAAAAGGCTTAACCGGAGGCTGTTTCCCATTTGACGCAAATGCTTTACATAGACTGAAAGTATTAATCTTAGATCTTTCATGATTTTCGTTCCAGAAAGAAGAAAAAAAAATCGCAATTCTGTATTCTAAAAAGTTATGTTTATACTTTTGCTTTTGCTGCTACCACTGTCCTTATTCGCCAGGCATGAAACGCCTCCTCCAGAGGAAGCAATGCTAGGACCCTGGTTCACTGGTCCGCTATTAGTTCCAGCAGCCGAATGCAATCCTAAAGGTGACACATCTTGGCAACCCTACATTTTTGTGAACAACACCTTTGGCGAATACGATAGCCACTGGCACCGTCAAAACACTCCAAACACCTGGTCTGTCACTCCCCTTATCGACGTCACTTATGGACTTAGTTCGTTCATTGATATCGAGGCTGTTGCTTCCTTCGTCTATAACTACAGCCAAGGATCTTCTGCTGTAAGGCTCACGGATTGGAGCTTGTTTCTCGGCTTTCAACCTCTGCGAGATACCCCAGGAACTTGGGAGCCCAATCTCAGAATCACGTTGCAGCAAGTCTTTCCCTTTGGGCAATACAAACACCTCAACCCCAAAAAAAACGGCACTGATGGAACAGGAAGGGGAGCTTATCAAACAGGAGTGAATTTCACTTTTGATAAAGCTTTTCATTATGCAACCAACAAATATTTCAGCATCCGCTGGAGTCTAGGCTACCTTTTTGCTTTCCCAGTTCATATCGACGGTCTGAGTGTCTACGGTGGCGCTCCAGATACTTCTGGAAAAGTCTTTCCTGGTCAAACTTTCATCGGATATCTCTCAGGAGAAGTTCAGATCACGCAAAACTGGGCCTTTGCCTGCGACACAGAATATCTTATCACACGCCATGACCGCTTCTCTGGTAAACCTGGAACAGAGGATGGAGAAAAAGCCTTGGTTGGAAATCCCTTTTCAGTTAGCATCAGCATCGCTCCAGCTATTGAATATAGCTACTCTGAAAACTTTGGTCTCATTGGAGGGGTCTGGTTCAGTCTTGCAGGAAAAAACGCCAGCCAATTTTTCGGTGGCGTCTTTTCTGTCGTGATCAATTACTAAAAAATCCCTAACGCATCGAGCATGATCAAGATGATCACGAGGGGCGCTAGATACTTGATGCTAAACCGAAAATAGACTTCGATGAAGGGGTAGTTCTTGAAAAGGATTTCTGCTCCTTCTTTCAAATGCGCAATGCCCTTCTTGATCCCCCAGCGCCAGCCAATGAGAAGCACTGCAGCTAGTCCACCTAAAGGGATCAAGATATTTAAGCAAAGGAAAAGCAATAGTCCAAAGAACGTCTTACCGAAGAGGGTCATCTCAGCCATTGGTCCAAATGAGAGAGTACAGGGCACCCCAACAATGAACACCCCAATTCCCGTTGCTAAAACGGCTTGATGGCGTCCCCACTTCTTCACGTCGATGAGGTAAGAAATGAGGGGTTCCATCGCAGAAATTTGAGACGTCAATGCTGCTAGTAAAAGTAGCACAAAAAAGAGCAAGCAGAGAAAGTACCCACCAGGCAATTTAGAAAAGATGATAGGAAGGGTTTGAAACATCAAACTTTCGCCTCCTGTCGGCTCCATTCCTGAAGAAAAGACAATGGTGAAAATCGCAATTCCTGCTAGTAAAGAGATGCAAATTCCAAATAAAGTGATCGGAACGCAAGTGCTTGGTAGGTTTTCCTTTTTCCCAATGTAGCTTCCATAGGTGACCATCGTTCCCTGGCCTAAGCTGAGAGAGAAAAAGGCCTGCCCTAATGCCATCAAGATGGCTGTGGGTGTGATATGAGACCAGTCAGGCTTGAACACAAACGAAATGCCTTTCGACCCACCTGGCATCATTAGCCCTTTAATCACCAAAACAATTAAGACAACAAGCAAAAGGGGCATCATGATCTTATTACCCGCTTCAATCCCCTTTCTTACACCTGTATAAAGAACCAACATCGCTAAAAATACAAATCCGAATAAGGAGCCAACTCCCCATAAAGGTGAAGAACTAAATTGGGTGAAGTGATCGAGTGCTGCTTTCGACGTTGAAAACTGAGTGAGTTGTCCAAATAGGGCTTGGAAAAAATAACCGAGGGTCCAGCCTGCAATGACTGCATAAAATGAACTGACCAAAAAACCGGTGAGAATGGTGACAGTCCCCATGCCTTTCCAAGTGCGGTTTTTTCCAATCTTGTTAAAAGCTCCAGAAGGATTAAGTTGGGCCTTGCGGCCAATCATGATTTCAGAAATCAGAACGGGGAAGCCAACGATAACCAAACAAATGAGATAGAGGATGACAAAGCTTGCTCCTCCATTTTCTCCAACAACATAAGGGAAACGCCAAATGCTCCCTAGACCAATCGCAGACCCAACGGCTGCCCAAATAAATCCAATACGGGACTTCCACTGTTCCCTTTTACTTTGCTTAGCGAACTTTCAAACTCCTTATCTATGAGATTTAATTTTCTATAGCATCAACAAGGATTTTTCCAAAGGTATCTGGAGAAAACTGCTGTGCTTGCTCACTCTTTAAGTAAGCGCGTATGTTACTGACATACTCTTCGTACTCTTCTTTTGACAGTTTTTGAATGTACTCGAGCATTTCTTTTTCATTTTTGAACTGCCGGTAGTCGATATAACACCCTTTTGGAATGTACTTATCGACATTTGTCGCACCATAGTAAATGGGCACGGTTCCGGTGACAAAGCAATCAAAAATCTTCTCTGTGATATAGCCTGGTTGCTTTGTGTTTTCAAAGCAGACATTGAACTTGTATTCTTTGAGCTTTTCATACTTATTAGAAATGGTTCCTTTAGCGTGGCGATAACCTTCCCAACGTTTCCCATATAAATCAAAAATTCCGTCGGGATAATCATCGAAAAACCAAGCGAGGTTTCTTCGCGTAGAATAAAGTTCTTCTTCAATCTCGTTTATTTTTAGGTTAGACGCAATCATGCATAGCAGTTTCCGTTCCTCAAAAGAAGGTAAGTTTTCATGCATGAGTCGCAAAACATTATAGTTTATTTTGAAGAATTTTTTACCATCAACCAGATCGTCTTTCCAAGTGTAAACCTTATCGAACAATGAAAAAACCTCTTCAGAATACATATGTGGCAGGACAGTAGGAGGTTCCCACATGATAAGAATTCGATTGCCTCTTGGAAGTTGTTTGATCTTTGCTTTAGAAAAGAAGGGATAATAGTTGTGGAAGACAAAAGCCTTTGCCTTATTTTTATTGAGAATGAAGTTTTTAAATCGTTTGAAGTAGTGGTGGCGTTTGGGGAGCTGATCGAAATCAATCCACGCCTCTTCGTATCCTTGCTGCTTGATGAGCTCCTCAGAAAGATGCAGATTCAGAGGACTCCACTTTGTTGGTATTTTTCGATCAAATGGTGCAACCGCAACGCGATTGCTAGCACTCTTACGAGAAATCAGAGCAATGGCTGTCACTGTCAAAATGGAAAGAGTAAAGAGAAGGATGATCGTTCTTTTCATATTGCCACCTCAAAAAGAGCTCATTTTGCCCGATCAAAGGTTTATTTATCAATGATTCAGCTGACTTGGACAACCTCTCCATCCGTCAAAGTAACAAGCTCTGACGACTTGAGTGAAAATACTGCATGAGGAGTTCCTGCCGCAGCCCAGCAAACTTCATGTTGAAGAAGGTCTTGATCAATCAGTGTGCGAATGACCTGCAGATGTCCAATTGGTGGGATGCCTCCAATTGCAAATCCTGTCACACCTCTTGTAAAATTTGCATCGGCTTTTTCGATTTTCTGCCCTAGATGATGTTTGATCTTCTTTTCATTGACTCGATTCACTCCCGAGGTCAAAATAAGCACCGGCTCTTCGGTTCCTTGGATGCGAAAAATAAGTGACTTCACAATTTGTGCCACTTCACATCCAATCGCGTCAGCAGCTTCTTGCGCTGTCCGCGTACTAGCTGGCATCTCGACAACTTTCGATTCAATCCCCTTCTCTTCTAGAACTGCCTGTACTGAAGCAGCACTTTTACTCAATGTTTCAGACATCATTTGCCTCCAAAAAATACGATAGATTATCAAAGTTGAAAAAGGTTGTAAAGAATGAATTTACTGCTCTGTGGAGCTAGCGAGGAAGGGGTCACTTGAAAAGTCAAGCGAGCGAGCATCTTCTGGAGTGTAAGTCTCGGTAGGAACAAGACTCTTTTCCGCATAGATGCGGTGGAAAAGACGCTCATAATCTTTGACATGGTGGAGGCATTCGCGTGCTAGGTTGCGATTCTCACGCGCAATGTTCCGTTTTTCTTCAGGATCGTCTTCGAGATCATAGAGCTCCACCTCTTGTGATAAGCGGGTGTAGATGAATTTATGGTGATTGATCCTACAGCCAAAGTTACGGAAAACGTAGGGATTATGGAAAAAGACGCGGCGGTCTTTTGTCTCGCGGAGAAGCGAACTTCCAATGGAATGGTTGAATCCGTGCAATTTGAATAAATCCATGACAGTTGGAACGAGATCGAGTTGGCTGGCAGGTGAGGAAATTACCTTAGGCTCGGCAATCCGTCCTTTAGCGTAGATGAGGAGCGGAACGCGGATGTTTTCATCGTAGAGATACCGTTGCTCAAAAAAGTTAGAGTCGTGCTCACCCATTGGATACCCATGATCTCCTAGGATAAAGAGAATCGATTTTTCTAAGAGTCCTTGCTCTTCAAGCAGATCAACAAAAAGTCCTAGAGAGGCATCACTATAGTGAAAGGTACTGAGGTATTTACGGTAGGTGGCGTTGAGTTCGGCAGGAAGAGCAGGAGGTTCGCAATGAGATGGGAGGTTCCACGGATGGTGGTTGGTGATGGTAAACAGGGTGAGAAACTGCGGATCCTTATCGTGTTTTTTAAGCCACTGCGCACTATATTGCATCAGATATTCATCTGGCAGTCCCCAGCTAGTTGTATTGGCACTTGGAAACTTGTGCAAAATATCTTCTCTTCCCAAAACTGACTCATAGCCGTGATTTTGGAAAAAGACGTCTTGGTTCTCAAAGTGAATCGGCCCGTTGTGGATGTACGAGGATTTATAACCGGCATTTTTCATCAGGTCGGGAATTCCAACAAGAGGCGCATCAACACGCACGGCTTGCTCTGAGGCATCGACGTCAGATGGAACTCCAAAAAGGGAAGCAACAACCGAGCGAGACGTTCGCACCGAGTTGGCATAAAAATCGGAAAACAAAACTCCTTCTGATGCAAGCCGATCAAAATGAGGTGTGACGCCATGTTCCCCGCCAAGGCAGCCGACATTTTTCGAGCGAAACGATTCAAGAAATAGGAAAATCACATGGGGCTTTTCCCCGTTTTCAAGCTTTAAATCAAAGGTCTTTTCCCCAGAGAACCCATAAGTGTGTTTATAAAGCGGATATTCAGATGAGGGATAACTTCTCTTTTCATTCTGAGGAGTGAAGCTTTCTCGCACTAAAAAACGCAAATCGGTTCGATCTTTCTTGTGTTTGAAAAAACGGTAGAGCTTTTGGAGAAACCACATTTCATGCTGAAAGACGATGTGATCTGTCGCATAGGCAAGCTTTTTAGGTAGCAGGAGAAACCCAAGGGTTCCGATGGCACCTAAGATGAGCCCATCTTTAACCCACCCTCCTCGAAGCGTGAGCGCTTCTAAATGGCTCCAGTAGCCCCAATAAACCAAAACTGGCAAGGAAAGAAACACAAGCGCTCCTGGAAGAAAGCGCCAAATCTTTTTCTCTTTGGCTGAATCCCAAAAGCAGCGTGCATCGTCGATAAAGGATAAAAACGAAATCTCCATTCGAATGGCGCTATTCCGATGGAGAAAGGCATCAAACAGAATGTGAAGCTGAAGCAAGGAGGCCAAGACAATGAAAATCCAAAAAAGGTAGGGATTGAGAAAAGGCAATAGTGTCTTGAAAGCCACAAAAAGTAAGAGCTGCTCAAACGCGACAAAAAGGTCCTGACAGGCTCCTGTTAGATAAGATAGGAGCACGCTAAAGCGGAGCGGCAGCTTCCGATGTAATATCGTAAATCTGACGCACAGAGAAGGAAAAGCTAATAAAAATAAAAAGGTCCAAACAGCAATCATACTAACAAGGATACTATCGTTTACTACAAGTGTCAAATCAACCCTTTTTTTTAAACCCAAGAAAAGCTCAACTTTTCACTAACTATTAGTTATTTACGAAAACCGTTGCATACTACGTTTATGACCGATATTGCATCTAATTTTTGCATTTTTACAATTTCCGAAATCTGATGTTGGAGCGCATGACCTCTCCTATTGGCAATGAAAAATGTGATTTACATGTTTAAAACTTACTACCAACCACTTAAGTTGTAAAAATTATTTTTATGAAAAATAGATTTTGAAAAACTGATCGAAAAAGGCTTTATCACTGATTTAGAAAACAATGACACCCCAATCATCTACTTCCATTCAGGAAAAAATACATTGATCTATCAGAAAATGGAAATTGGAAGTCAAATCAACCCTTTTTTTTAACCTTAAAGCAAAATCTCTAGATCCGCTATATTCAACTTGAGAGAGGTATGCTATGCAGTTAAAAATTTTCCAGCCAGAAACTAAAACAACTCTTCCCCTTCCTTTATTTTCCAGCTCGGTTAAAGCGGGGTTCCCCTCGCCTGCTGAGGACCATATCGAGGAAAAACTTGACCTCAACCGTTTGATGATCGAGCACCCTGCCGCCACCTTTTTCCTACGGGTTGAAGGAGAATCGATGGAAAATGCGAATATTCATCCCGGGGATATTCTCGTTGTTGACCGTGCGCTTACTCCACAAAGTGGACAGATCATCGTGGCTGTCTTGAATGGAGAGTTTACGGTGAAAAGACTAAAGAAAAAAGAAAGCCGTCTCTACCTCTTACCCGAGAACCCGGCATTTCTCGAGCTTGAAATCACTGCGAAAACCGAGTTCCAAATTTGGGGGGTCGTGACTTTCATCATTCATAAGGCTCGATAAACTCTAAATTCGTGGGATAGGTTCATGTACGCTCTGATCGACTGCAACAATTTCTTTGCTTCTTGCGAGCAGCTCTTTAATCCTAAGCTGCAAGGCAAACCTGTTGTCGTTCTTTCCAATAACGACGGCTGCGTCATTGCTCGCTCAGCCGAGGCCAAAAAACTCGGCATTCCGATGGGAGCGCCTGCTTTTGAATACTACAGCTTATTCCTCGAATACAATGTCACGACCTTGTCGTCGAACTTTGCTTTCTATGGAGACATGTCTAAACGGGTCATGGAGACTTTGAAGACTTTCGAATTTCCTATAGAAATTTACTCGATCGATGAAGCCTTTCTTTTCCTTCCTGAATCGGACCCCAAACTTGGTCATCTCATTCGTGACAAAGTCATGCAATGGACCGGCATTCCTATCTCTATCGGCATTGCACCCACCAAAACCTTAGCCAAGGTAGCAAACAAGCTCGCCAAAAAGGGGGCAGGGGTTGTCTCTTTCCCTTCGGCAAAAGCGGCAGACCCACGACTCAAAACCTTTCCTGTAGAAGACGTTTGGGGCATTGGGCGTCGCCATAAAAAGCGTCTTTACTCTTACGGCGTGCGCACAGCGGCTGATTTGAAAAAACGGTCTGATGCCTGGGTGAAGCGTTACATGAGCGTCACAAGTCTACGCACAGTTTGGGAATTGCAAGGAATCCCCTGTCTCTCTTGCCAAGAAGTGCAGCCTGAAAGAAAATCGATCGTTTCCTCTCGATCGTTTGGACGCAGAATCACCGATCCTGCTTTGCTAAAAGAAGCGCTTAGCACATTTCTAGCCCGCGCCACACGCAAGTTGCGCCGCAGCCAGCTCAAGGCTCAATTTCTAGTCGTTTTTATCACTTCAGACACAACCACTAGCGCTGCCAAACACCTCGCGCTGCCAACAGCCTACACGCCCGATCTTAGCGCACATGCACATGCCCTTGTAGATGAAATCTTCAAGAAGGGTAAAGAGTATAAACGTGCCGGAGTGATGCTTGGAGAACTCGTCGATGAAACTGCAACCCAATTCGATCTGTTTACAGCTGACCCCAAAGCAGATCACAAACAGGCTGTGATGACAGCTCTCGACACCATCAACCGCCGCTTTGAAACCCCGATGCTCTCTTTTGCCAGTGAAGGGATCGTTAAAAAGTGGCAAGGAATGCGAGCTCATCGCTCTCCCCTCTACACCACTTCTTGGGATGAGCTACCTAAATGTTAAATCCCTTTTTAAAGTTGGCGGCAGTTTCACGCGCCGTGGCTTCGCGACAGTCAATCGTCGAATTTGCTATATGAGGCAAAACGAGGCAGTTTTCCATGTGACAGAGAGGATGGTTTCCAGGCAAGGGTTCTGGATCCGTCACATCAAGAACGGCTCCACGCAATAAGTTTTGCTCTAGAGCTCGTACAAGATCGTCAGTTTTGACAACCGGCCCCCGAGCCATATTGATGATGATGGGACGCTTGCTCATTTTTTGGATGGTAGGATAATCAATCATTCCAATTGTTTTCTCTGTAGCTGGGACATGGAGAGCGAGGTAGTCCACTTGCTCGAGCATTTCTTCGAAGGGAACTTGTTTCACACCTGGAATTTCAGGATCGATTTCACGGTAATGAGAAAAGATTACATTGAGGTCGAAGCCACGTGCACGACGCGCAACAGCCTTGCCAATACGACCATAGCCGAGAATGCCAAAAGTTTTTCCCGGAAGGTCTTCACCTAAAAAAAGCCAAGGATCCCAACTGGCCCATTTACCCTCACGCACAAAAGTTTGTGCTTCAGCAATTTTGCGCAAAAAACTCAAAAAAGCTGCAAAGGTAAAATCAGCCGTCGGATTGGTCACTGCATGCGGTGCGTTGAAAACGGAAACCCCCTTTTCTTTCGCAAAATCGACGTCGATATTATCAAGCCCTGCGGCATAGTTACAAATCACTTTGAGATCGGGGTTCGCTTGTGAAAGAACCTCTCGGTCGATTTTATCTAGCATAGTGGAAAGGATACCATCGTAGGTTCGGACAGCTTGGATCAGCTCTTCACGAGGTAAAACGGCATTATCTGGATGACTGTAAACTTCAAAATCGGCTGCCAATAACTCAGAAACAAGAGGAATCAATTTGCGAGTAATAAAGATCTTTTTCATGACCGCTCCTGATCAAGCAATTGTAAAAGCTCCTCTCCTAACTGTTCGACAGAAAAGTTTCCCTGACTCGTCATAATCATCACTCCAATGTCAGCTTCAGGAACCATTCCAAGATAAGATGCAAATCCAAACAAAAGCCCTTCGATGGAAAAGAGATTAGCCGTCGCATTAAAAGAAGTGATCTTCCATCCTAATCCAACTTGAAACTTATTAAACGAATGATAAGGCTGCTGCATGATTGGCAGAATCGCATTCAAACTTGTCGTCTCTTTCCCCATGTTAAACGATAGAAATGTCAGCATATTATAAGCCGTTGAGTAAAGCCCGCCAGCTCCAATAAATACCGAGTAAATTTTCTCTCCTTCTAGGGGCGAAACACCTCTCCTTTTTTCATAACCTGTGAGAGTCCGTTTTTTTTGCTCACCAGTAAGAGTAAAAGTGGTGTCTTTTAAATGGAGAGGATCGAGTAAGAGTTGCTTCACCAAGTCGGGAAAAGAACGTTTCGAGATCCGCATGAGAATATTTGATAAAAAGGCATAGCCAAGGTTCGAATACTCGTACTCCGTTCCAGGAGCTCTTTTGAGCTCGTAATTTTTCAAAAAGCGGAACATCTGACTCACACTAAAAGAAGCACGACTCGAAAGATTGTAGGGAAGATCGGGTAATCCAGAGGTATGAGTTGCCAAATCACCTAAAGTGATTTCATGCCCCTTGAAGTTTGGGAGCTCCATGGACTTCGGCAAAAACTTCGAAATGGGATCATTTAAAGAGACCTGCCCTTCTTGAACAAAATAAGCTAAAGCCCCAGCCGTAAAAAGCTGTGTCACCGGACCAATACGAAATTCACTGTATTGGTTAACGGGGATTGGAGACTTCTGTGAAAGAGTTCCCCGCGCGACGATCTGTGTGAACTTTTGGTGGTTTTCTCTTCCAATGACCGCCACGGCAATTCCCGTCACGGAATGTTCATTTGCAAATGCATCAATTTTCTCGATCAACTTTTGCTCAAGCAGGGAATCCTTTGCCAATAAAGCAATCGGAAAAAAAAGGAAGAAAAAAAGAAGGGTTTTAGTTTTCATCATCATGAAATTCTGTTATATTACGATGAAGATTAACATGAAACAAAAAAATCTTTAACAACCTGGAATAGGTTCATGTCTCAGCCGTCAACGCGAACTCTTAATATCTTTCTCTTAGCAATGATTAACGTCGCTGCAATTTGCAGCATTAAGAACTGGCCACTGACTGCTGAATATGGATTTTCTTCGCTTTTTTACTTTATTGTCTCAAGCTTGCTTTTTTTCATTCCCACCTCACTTGTTTCAGCCGAGTTAGCAACTGGCTGGCCTGAGCGTGGGGGGATTTATGTTTGGGTTCGAGAAGCTTTTGGTCATCGAGCAGGCTTCCTAGCCGTCTGGCTCCTTTGGATTGAAAATGTCGTCTGGTACCCCACCATTTTGTCTTTCATTGCCGGTGTGATTGCCTTCAGTTTGAACCCTGACCTGATTCACAACACCCTCTACATGTTCTGTATCATTTTCGTCACGTTTTGGGGCGCCACCCTCATAAATTTACTAGGAATGAAAACGTCAGGTTGGATCAGTACGATGGGAGCCATTTTAGGGACGATCATCCCAGGAATTGTGATTATCGCACTTGGCATTATTTGGGTATCAACAGGCAGACCCTCACACATCGATTTCAACTGGGGAACCTTTTTCCCTGAAGTGAATAGCCCTTCAAAGCTCGCTCTTCTTGCAGGAGTGATCCTAGGATTTGCCGGGATGGAGATGTCAGCTGTCCATGCAAGAGATGTCAAAAACCCTCAGAAAAACTACCCACGCGCCATTCTTATCTCTGCGATCATCATCATCGCCCTTTCGATCTTGGGAACTCTTGCGATAGCAATTGTGATTCCTCAAAAGGAAATTAGCTTGGTTTCTGGTGGCATGGAAGCCATCGCCTACTTCCTCAGGTCCTATGGATTTGGATGGAGTGTTCCCATCATTTCGATCATGGTCGGTCTAGGCTCTCTCGGGCAAATGAGTACCTGGACTGCAGGTCCAAGTAAAGGACTCTTAGCCGCAGCTCAAGATGGAGACTTCCCTCCTATTTTGCATAAAATCAACAAGAACAACATGCCTGTCGGAATGCTGATTTTTCAAGGGATCATCGTCTCCATTCTAGCGATGGTCTTTCTCTTCATGCCCAATGTGAATAGCTCATTTTGGATCTTGCTTGCCTTGACATCACAACTCTACGTCCTGATGTACATCCTGATGTTTGTCTCGGCCATCGTTCTCCGTTACAAAAGACCGGAAGTGGTGCGCAACTACCGTATACCCGGAGGAAAGTTTGGCATGTGGCTTGTAGCTGGCGTGGGGATCATTAGCTCAATATTTGCTCTCATCATTGGATTCTTTCCACCTGAGCAGCTTGAGACAGGCAGCCTGCTCTTTTACGAGCTTTTCCTCATCATTGGAATCCTCGTCTTTTGTGCAGCCCCCTACATCATCCTACTCTTTAAAAAGCCAAGTTGGAACGAGCCCATCGCTTTCCACGACAATGACTAAAAAGCCTCAGAAATCTAGGTAGAGCTCACGTCCAAGATTCCAGCGTTGTCTTCTCGCTCGGAGACTTCAAGAGAAAGCTCTTTTAACTTCTCAAGCATGTAGTCTTTCATCTGGAATGTGCCTTTACTATGCCACCCTTGTCCAACAATCAACGAAAAAGGTGATCCATCGTGAGTTTTTAAAAACTCTTTGAGCTGAACAAAAGCCGTTTCTGGACTTAAATTATGACAATCGAGATGGAGCTTTCCGCTCTGTTTGAAAGCTGTAGGCTCTCCGATATACTTTCTAAAATGCGGCCCGCATCTCCTAAATTGTCTTTATTGACATTTGCTGAAATCAGCACATCATAAATAAATCGATTGGGTTTAACATGTTTTTTTTTCATCTCTCTGTAGAGATCAAAAACTCTAGATTCATCCCCATTTTTCACACACTGATGCATAAGAGCGTGGTAGTGAAACACATTTGGCTCTGTGCCCCCTTTTTGCATACTTTGAAAAATATCATAAGCTGCATCTAATTTTCCTTTTCGGCCATATGCATGGATCAGTTTTGTATAGCATACAGAACTTGGTTTAAACCCATACTCATTAAAAAGCTGAAGAACTTGCTCAGCGCCCTCTAAGTTGTCACCATCTGCTAAAACCCCAAGCTCGGCATTGTAAATGCGCTGCCACTCTTCATTTGAAACAGTGTAAACTGGTTGGTAATGCATTTCAGGTGGTGGTGCACCATAATAGGTACATCCGCCATATTGATAAGACGCTGTTTGAGAGGTCGCGCCTGTACCTGTTTGAGTTGCTTCTGCACTCATCTTCCTTCCTCCTAATTTTTAAAGCATTATAACATAAATTTTATTAAATTTATAGTAATAATTAATATTTTAATTATAAATAAAACAAACTATTTGTTATAAATATTTTAATTAATAATTATGAGTAAATACTAGAGATAGATGGTCAGGGAGCACATAAAAAGACAAATAAAAAATTGAAATCAACGCTCTCGTCAAGCTCAATCATTCCCAACTAGTTATTGAAGATCATAAGATATACCCCATTGCACCTTGAAAGCATGCATTCTCATCAAGGCCTTATGAGATAGATTTTCAATTAAGCGAGTAAATCGCCTTCTACGACAACAATGAAGAAAATTCTTCACAAGAACACAAAGACTATTTTATCTTTTTTAAAGTTAAACGGAGGCGAAAAAGATGAACCCCTATCTCAATTTGCTTTTCAACTTCCTTGAAGCTGTCATCAAATGCTTCATCGCAGGCTTTATTTTTGCTCTGATTGCCCCAGAAATTAAAAAAGCATGGGTTAAGCAAAAAAAAATGGAAAATCGCCTACACAGTCGGAGCTCTCATCCTAGCATTTTACATTCTTTTTATCGGATTAATACGATGAATATAAAGCATAAGTCTCTAGTCTTCCTCATTACTTGCTTATTCTTAGGAAACTTAGAAGCTAGACAATACGATGAAAGTTTTCTAGTTGAAATCATTGATTCGGGCGATCTCGATGCAATTCACGCTTTCTTCTTGTCTCATGATGGGTATGTAAAAAAAAACCAGACACCTCATAGAGTTTGTCGAGGTCTTACGAGAAAAGGTTGAATTAAATTACGGCTATAAACCCAGTTGGAAAGAGATCTATCAGGTTTACAAATCCGCTGAACCTTTTTTAGAAATCCCAAAAGAAGAAAAAAAATGGTTGAAAAACTTTCTCAAACAAATCTCAATGAAAACCCAGAAAAAAGAGCTAGGATCGGCAAGGTGTAATGCTGTTTCTTTTGACTATAGAGGATCGCTAGATGTCGATGAAAGATTGGATTCAGTCACTGGACCAGCTTTTGCCGAAGCTCTTGCAGGAGCACTCCTAATGGTCATTCCAACTCCGGTTACTTGGGGAATTGGAACAGCTATTCTATCTAACACTGGCTTCACAATGTGGCAACATTGGAAAGATGAGAGAGACCGGTTAGTAGAGGCTAATCGATTTGATCAAGAAGGAATCGCTATGGACCAAGAAAGCAGCTTTGTCGAACACGATCGTGGGCATTACGAACGCCAAACTGATAGTGAAATCCGTTAATCAACTCAAGCGATATCACTAAAGCTCACATCCAAGATGCCAGGATTATCTTGTCTCACCGTTACGTCAAGATAATTGGAACCTTTCAACTTTTCCAGCATATATTCTTTCATTTGAAATTTGCCTTTACTGTGCAATCCTTGGCCAACAATCACTGAAAAAGGCTCTCCATGATGACTACTTAAAAATTCAGTTAGCTGCACAAAAGCTGCTTGAGGACTTAAGCCATGACAATCGACATGAGGTTTTCCGCTCCGCATGGATGCATTTGGCATTCCAATATAATCTCTAAAAATCTGACGAGCCCTCGTCATATTCCTTAAGTTGACATTGGCAGAAATAAGATGAATATGCGTAATTTTGTTTGGCATAACCCAGTTTTGTCGCATCTCATGGAAAAGATTAAAAACTCTACCTTCTTGACCATTCTGCAAACATTGATGCATAAGCGCATTATATTGGAACGTTGTTGGCTTCATTCCATTTCTTTGCATAGTTTGAAAAATATTAAAGGCTGCATCTAGCCGACCACTTCGGCCGTATGCATTGATCATTTTCGTATAGTTTACTAAGCTTGGCCTAAAACCATGTCGGTTAAAAAGAGCAAGGGTTTGCTCAGCCTTGTCCAGATTATCATTATCCGCATAAAACGTGAGCTTTGCATTAGCTTGTTCATTTGAAAAAGAATAAGCTGATGGGTAGTAAGCTTGTTGATTTGGCATTGTTTGGTTAGATATGCCAGCACCTATATGAGTAAATCCCGAACTCATCTTTATCTCCCCTTTCCCCTTCTTTTTAAAAAAATTATAACAAAAAATAAAATTAAAAACAATCAATAAACAACAGATTAATATTAAAATAATTGTCTATTAATCAACTGTAATATAATTAGAGAGGTTCATAGATGAGGGTCAAGAAATTAACTCAAGCGATATCACTAAAGCTCACATCTAAGCCCCTTGGAATATCTTGCATCAAGCTTTAGCTCAAAACCCTGCGACTTTAATATCTCTCCCTTTTCTAGTACAATTGGAGCAAGGAAAGCCCTCCTACGACTACCATTGAAGACCATATGATCTCCTGAATAGTATCTTGAAGAGATACTTCATCATCAGAGGTACTATTAGACAGCTTTTGGTCTGATTCATTAAGAATCTCAGGAGTTTCTCTCATTACACTCAGCTGTTCGCTAAGTTCATTTAAGCGCTCAGAGTTCGATAGCTTTTCGTCTAATCCAATAAGAGCATCCGGAATTTCTTTCTTTTCTTCAGATTTTTCGCTAAGTTCGCTTTCCTGCTCAGAGTCAGATAGCTTAGGTGATTCGAGACTTTCAAACTCTTTAGTCGCGAAGGATGGTTTCTCAGGACCACTACTCACCTCTTCAGGTTGCTCAGATATGAGTTCATTTTTAGGCGAGGAGGATTGCTCGATTTCCTTGGGGTCACTTTCTTCACTTATTTGAGGCGAACTTGTTGCTTGGGGTGAAGCTATGCCTGAATCAGAAGCTCCTTGTTGTGGTTGAACACTCCTATAGCTCACATCCAAAATGCCAGGATTATCTTTTCTCTCTGTTACCTCAAGATCCTGGTAATCTTTCAACTTATTCAACATATAGTCTTTCATTTGAAATTGGCCTTTACTGTGCCATCCTTGGCCAACAATCACTGAAAAAGGCTTTCCATCATGACTATTTAAAAATTCAGTAACCTGAACAAAAGCTGCTTGAGGACTCAAGTCATGACAATCGATATGAGGCTTTCCGCTCTGCTGAAAAACTTTTGGACTTCCAATATACTTTCTAAAAATCTGGCCAGCCCTTGCCATATTCCCTAAGTTGACATTGGCGGAAATGAGCTGAATGTTGATAAGTTTGTTCGGCTTAACCTGCTTTTTTCGCATATCATGGAAAAGCCCAAAAACCCTACCTTCTTGGCCATTCTTTACACATTGATGCATGAGCGCATGGTAGTGGAAAGTTGTTGGCTTGATCCCTTTTTCTTGCATCTTTTGAAAAATATTAAAGGCCGCATCTAGTTGACCACTTCGGCCGTATGCATTGATCATTTTCGTATAGTTTACTGAACTTGGTTTAAAACCATGTTGGTCAAAAAGAGCAAGGGTTTGCTCAGCCATGACCAGATCATCAGCATCCGCATAAAACTTGAGGTTCGCATTAGCTTGTTCATCTGAAAAAGAATAAGCTGGTGGGTAGTAAGGTTGCTGATACTGCATTTGTGGAGGTGGTGCACCATAATAGGTACATCCGCCGTGTTCGTATTGATTTGGCATTGGTTGGCTAGGTATGCCAGCACCCAAGTGAGTAAATCCCGTACTCATCTTTATCTCCCTTATTTCCTTCTTTTTCAAAAAATTATAGCAAAAAATAATATTAAAAGTAATTAATAAAAAATAATTTAATATTACAACAATATTAAATATTGGCTGTGTTATAATTAATAAGTTCATAGATGGGGATTCGTAAATATGACAACATTAAATTTTAATTCACAACTTCAAGCCAATCTCGAGCTGGGGCATGAAATCAACACCTACGTTCAGGAGAAAGTCCCGATCATACCCAACTATCTGTCGAGACGAAAAATCGACTATGAAAAAGAGAGCCAACAGATCGGCTATCCCATCAACATGGTCACTTTTAAGGAACTGGCCGAGATGGCTTTCGAAATGGCTTATACACCTGTTGCCTCTAGAGAGTTTTCGATCTGCAACCTACGCAAAATCGCAGCTGTCGCCAAAAACGTTGGAATTGGAACCTGTCTTGAAATGAGCGCTCTAGCGCTAGATTATTGTCTCGAGAAAAAAGCTCCTCTCAAAGCAGAAGTTTTCTTCCTCAAAGGAGGAAATCACGTTTTTCTCGTATTGGATAGAAACCCTCAAAGCAATTCTTCTGACTATAAAAGCTGGGGGAAACAAGCTGTCATTTGCGATACATGGAGCGGGAAAGTCTTCCCTGCCATGCAAATGGAATCAAAACTCAAGAACTTCAGTGGAAATCAAATCCGTGGGGATCAGGTTCTCATCCAGCTCGAACCCTTCGATCCTGAAAAACACATCCCTACCCCTCTGATTGTCAAAGAAGCCACCAGGTGCCTAGAGAGAGATAGATAAGGGTGGTGAGGACATCAGCAAACATGAGAACAACAGGACCCGCTGCAACGCGAGGGTCCCATTTACGGGCATGTAGAACGAGAGGAATCGTTGAGCCAATACTCGCAGTAATCACAACTGAAACCATGATCCCAAAAGTAATCGTCATTGCAGGCAAGACCCCATCCCCCCAAAAGAGAGAAACCGCCCCTACAATAATCCCAGAGGAAACTGCTAGCATGGCAACGGTCTGCCATTCACGGATGAGCGACTGAAAAATATAGCGGATGTGGTGTGTGGGCCTTTTTAGTAACTGCATACTTTGTGTCATCGACTGCATCGAGATCGACTCAGAAAGGGTGAGGAGAAGAGGAATGAACATGGCGAGCAAGAGAACTTTGGCCAGGACAATTTCAAAAACGCGTGAAATAACGGCGCAAGCAAATCCCCCAAACATGTTACAAAAAATCCACGGCATGCGGCTCCGGTAGCCATTCCAGACACTAGCCCGTTTTCCTTCTTCCACAACCATACCAATCATTTGAAAGATATCATGACGCCTACGGGCATTCGCCACATCAACCTTTTCCTCAAGATAGTGCCCCACATGGATCACACCAAGAAGGTGCTTGTTATTGTCTACAACAGGGAGGGCAAGAAGACGATGTGACTCTAGAAATTCCATGGCTTCTTGCAGAGTTTGCTCACTATTGAGAGTCACAAGAGTCGTATCCATGACATTTGAAATGAGAGTATCAGGCTCAGAAAGAAGAAGTTTACGGGTGGGAACAACCCCGACGAGTGTTCGATCCTCATCGACAACGTAGATGTAAATAATCTCTTCATCGATGTGTTTTTCACGCAGGAAGGCTAAAGCTTCTTCAATCGTCTGATCGACATACACCGTCGTGCGAACGGGAGTGATGAAATCGCGAAGGGGTTTATCATAGTTTGTAGCCATGGATTTATCTTACCGCTTTCTTCGTAAATGTCAATTGGTTAAAATGACGGCATGAGTAAGGATACATCATGGAAACAAGTCGGAAAATGGTACGACCAAATTGTCTCAGATGAGGGGCACTACTACCATCAAGAGGTCATTTTCCCGAAATTGCAATCTTGGCTTAAGCTGCAGAGCGGCGATGCTGTCCTCGATATGGGATGTGGTCAAGGCGTGCTTGCGCGTCAGTTAAAAAAAGGGATCGTCTATTATGGACTGGATCTCGCTCCTTCCTTGATTGAGCAGGCACAGAAGCGCTCCAAAGAGCATCAGTTTTTCCTCCGAGACGTTACTCAGCCGCTAGAGATCGATCGGTCCAACTTTTCCTACGCCCTTTTCATTTTATCCCTCCAAAATATGAAGGACCCTGGTAAAGCCATCACTGAGGCGGCAGCTCATCTCAAGAAGGGAGGCAAACTCATTTTAGTGCTGAATCACCCCTGTTTCCGGATTCCTCGGCAGTCACATTGGGAAATCGACCCCGAAAAAAAATTGCAATCACGCAAAGTGGATCGGTACATGACTCCTATGGAAATCCCCATTACGATGCATCCCGGCGGAAAAAAAGAAGCTGTCAAAACCTATTCTTACCACTTTCCCCTATCTGACCTTTGCCGATTTTTAACCGATGCAGGACTTGGGATGACCTGCTTGGATGAGTGGTGTTCGAACAAGGAAAGCTCAGGTAAATGGGCCAAGATGGAAAACCGTGCCAGGAAAGAATTTCCCCTTTTTCTTGCGATTGAGGCGACGAAATCGTAAAATGGGAAAAAATGGGTTGGAAAAACGATGTGTGGAATTTACGGATATATACGACCAAAAGAACTTGAAGATGGCATCGACCTTGTTGATGTTTGCCTAGAAGGACTCTCCCTACTGGAATATCGTGGCTATGATTCAGCTGGGATAGCTGGAATCATCGATGGCAAAATCAAGAGCTGCAAACGGGCAGGAAAGGTCCACTCTCTCAAAACGGCTGTTGCGCAAGAAAAGCTCCGCTTAGACACGGCGATTGCGCATACCCGCTGGGCAACCCATGGAATTCCCAATCAAGAAAATGCGCATCCCCACTTCGACCAAAAAGAGACCCTCGCAGTCGTTCATAACGGAATCATTGAAAATCACACAGCAATCCGTGAAAAACTAGAAGCTGAAGGTGTAGAGTTTCAATCAGACACCGATTCTGAAGTGATTGCGCAACTGGTTTCTCACTTATACAAAGGCAACCTGAGAACAGCTGTCCAAGCAGCACTTAAACAATTGCACGGATCTCTTGCCATTGCGATCATCCATGTCGACCATCCGAACCAAATCGTTGCCGCCTCTAGAGAAAGCCCCCTCGTCATTGGTATTGATCGAGAAAAAGGTGAAGCCTATCTTTCATCTGATGCCAACTCACTCGCTCAAAAATCACTTGAGGTCGTCTATCTAAAAAATGATGAGATTGCAATACTCGATCACAGTCATGTTGAAGTTTTCAACGGAGCAGGGAAAAAAGTGACCAAAAAAACGGAAACAATTGGAATTGAATCAAGCGAAGTCACAAAAAACGGCTTTGAGCATTTCATGCTAAAAGAAATTTTTGAGCAACCGCAAACCATTCAACAAGCCATGTACGGCCGAACACAAGAAGAATTTGGAACAGCTGTCTTTGAAGAGCTTAATTTAGACCCAAAACAGCTCCAATCGATCAACCGTGTCCTCATCTTAGGTTGCGGCACCTCATGGCATGCCGGATGCATCGCCGCCTCCCTCCTAGAAAACATTGCCCGTATTCCAACAGAAGTTGAGATCGCTTCTGAATTCCGCTACACCAATCCCATCATTTCAGAAGGCACTCTTGTAATCGCCATCAGCCAATCAGGGGAAACGGCTGATACCGTGGCAGCAGTTCGGGAAGCGAAAGCGAAAGGAGCCAAAGTCATTGGCATTTGCAATGTCAACCACTCGACCATTGCGCGAGAGTCAGACAGCTGCATCTTTCTCAATGCAGGAATTGAAGTGAGCGTTTGCTCAACCAAAGCTTTCACCAGCCAACTCACAGTTCTCGCTCTCTTTACCTTGTTCATGGCTCGAATCCGTCATCTCGATAAGGAGGAGGGACAAAACTTCTTGAAAGAACTACGCCATTTGCCAACAAAAGTCACTCAAGTCTTATCACAGGCCGATGTGATTGAGCGGTTCGCAGAAAAGTATGCCTCCTTTGAGCAGTTTTTCTTTCTTGGACGTCGTTATATGTTCCCCACAAGCTTAGAGGCCGCTCTCAAATTGAAAGAGATCAGCTATCTCAACGCCTGCGGCTACCCTGCTGGAGAAATGAAACACGGCCCGCTTGCCTTAGTCAGTCCAAAATTGGCTGTGATTGGCATGTGTGGCAACATGCAGACAATGGACAAGATGCTCAGTAATTTGATGGAAGTGAGCTCACGTGGCGGAGAAATCTTGGCATTTGCTCCTAAAGGAATCAAAGAGCTCGAAAAGATCACATCAGATATCTTGTATCTCCCAAAAGTCAGCGATTTTTTGGCTTCCATCCCTTACTCAGTCGCAGGACAGCTGTTCGCCTACTGCATCGCAAAGAGGCGGGGAACAGAAATTGATCAACCCAGAAACTTAGCAAAGTCGGTAACCGTGGAATGATTCTCTTCGATGTCTTGACATTCGCAGGGGTTATTGGCTGTTTACTTTTCTTCGGACTGTTTAAAAATCGCTCGGTCCGTTCCGAATCCAGCTACCTATTTGCCGAGAGAAAATGCAATGTCTGGCAACTGACTTGTACACTTGTCATGACCGAGATGAATACCTCAACTCTTCTCTCATTTGCAGGACTTGGCTATTTAGCGGGAGTCCGCGCCCTTTCTCTCCCCCTCGTCTTTTTAATTGGACTTGTTTTCTATGCCCTCACCGTCGCCAAAAAGTGGAAAAATCTCGACGCTTACTCCGTAGTCGAACTTTTTCGCAAACGGTATGGAGAAACCCTTGCAAAGCTCGCGTCACTAGCGCTGATGACAGCAATGATTGGTTTCACTGCGACTTACGTCAAATCTCTTTCTCTTTTGTTTCACCCCCTTTTCCCCAACTTTTCTCCTTGGATAATCAGTTTGATTCTCATTGGAATCACTCTCATGATGACCCTTCGCGGAGGCCTCGTTGCCATCATTCGAACTGACATTTTAAGTTTTTTGCTCATGTGCCTGATCATCCCCACCATCTTGTTTGTCAGTTACAGGGCCGCACCAAAAGCGTCCCTCATCTTTCCTGAAGGAGCCCAAATTCTTCCTACGCGCTTTGTCGTCTCGCTCATTTTTCTCACCATGTTCACCTACATCTTAGCCCCTTGGTATGGGCAAAAGATTTTCTCTGCTCGCTCACCCAAAGTAGCGCGCACTTCAGTCGGTCTTGCAGCGATTCTCGTCTTTCTCTTTTATGGAGCTGGTGTGCTCGCAACAGCTTATCTCAAAGGAGCTGGGATCGGATTAGGATCACCTGACGAAGGGATTCCTTTCATCGTGAGATCGCTTCTTCCTACAGGAATGAAAGGCCTGGCCTTTGCCACGCTTTTTGCCATTTGTGCCACTACCTTATCAGGTGTTTGGAGTGCTATGAGCGCCATGATCATTGCAGATTTCTGGAAATGCCGCCCCGACGGAAATTATAAGCGCGGGCTCTTGCTAACACTAGCATTTGCCTCACTCTCGTATCTTCTAGGAAACACACTTGTCGACCAGATTTTAGCCAAGCTGATTTTAGCTAACATTCCTGTTGCTGCACTTTCATTTGCACTACTTGCGGGATTTTACTCGAAAAAAGTCTCACCTTTTGGAGCTTTCCTCAGTATCATCGTGGGTTTAGGCTGGGGCATCGGCTGCTATCTCCACTTTGGCGAAGCCGGTCTCTACACTTGGTACTGGGTCATGTACGGCATTCCTCTTACCTTCTTATCGGGTATCGTCGGATCGTATTTGAAACCTCTTCCCAGGCTTCAGAGAAACACCAGGTAAACACGGAGAGGGAAAAATAACATCTCCCTCGCCACATTTCAAACCTACAAATGTTTATAGAATGGTTCTGTTTTTGCTATCCTAGCTATGGACTAAAAGCACTATGCAATAACCAAGCTCTAAAAAGCCCTTCTTCAGATCTCTCAAGTTACGGAGTACGTGCCTGTGAAGCCTCTTTTCTCAGGTAGCATCCTGAACGCATCGCGCTGTCTTTGTAAATCTTCTGGACTTGGCTTTGCAACACTGAGTTTCAGACTCCCTTCTTCAATTTTAGACCAGGTTTCAATAGTCTCCTTGACTTTAGGGTGCAAATCAAAGCCCAGTTTGACAAATAGCTTTTCATCTACACTTTTTTCGGAAAAAGGCACTTTTTGCATTAAAGCTTTTTCAAAAGAGTGTGCTTCACGCAAATTTTGCATTTGATATTCAATGCTTGTATCTGAAGTCTCAAACTCAGTTGAAGAGTGTTGAGTAATGTGTCGCGTAGAGATCATTAGATCTTTGGCATGAGTGCTAAATCTCATGCAAAAAACTCATATTTATCCCCTTTAAACATCTCTATACATAGAGAATCGACTCTGTCTGCATTCAGCTGAAAGCGAAGTTGGACAGTTTCTTCGCTCGTTTTAAAAGTTAGGCCTTCTTTAGAAAATAAACTTTCCATTTCAGCATCATTCACATGACTGAGCGTTTCTGGAATGAGGTAACTCTGTTGAATAAATGCAAGTTGTTCTGGTGTTGCAGGATTGACAGCTGCCATATTTTTTCTCCTCTTTTTTGAATAAATAACTTTGAGGAAAAAATTATGTCATGCTTTAGGCAAAAAAACAAGGCAGGCTTCAAAGTCATTCCGTTTTTGAGATTTAAAATTTTCCATTCAGGGGTTGAATAAATTTCTCTATTTGCTAATCATTTTGGTTATGAAAAGATTTTTAAGTGTGCTGAGCTGCCTCATCTCTTTTGCCTCTTTCGCTCAAGAACTCCCTCCTTTAATTGACTTTCATCGCGCCTTGCCTACTTGGGATGCAACGCCTCATAAACGGACATTGAGCCACCCTGAAAATCTTGCCTTCAACACGGCTCCTGAAATTGGAGCTTTCATTGAATACCTTGTAAAAGAGTTTGCAATCCATACCATTGTCGAAACGGGAACATATAGAGGCTTTACAACAGCTTTCTTTTCATCGATTGGCAAAGAGGTGCATACAATAGAGGTGGTCGAAAAAATCTATGAAGAAACCAAAGACGCTTTAAGAGATCGATCGAATATCATCTTTCACCTAGGAAGCTCTGAGCTCGTAATGAAAGACTTGCTTCCCTCGCTTCAATCAAAGCCAGTTCTTTTTTATCTAGATGCTCATTGGTACGACAAATGGCCCCTACGCCAAGAAATCGAAGAAATCAGCAAAACGCACAAAGATAATTGCGTGATTGTGATCGACGATTTTAAAGTTCCTGGGCGCAAGGACATTCCCTACGATAAGTACAAAAAAAATGAATGTTCTATCGATTACATCTATGAAAATCTGCAAAAGGTTTTTTCAGATTACGTCATTCATTTCGTGATTCCCGAAAACTATGCAAGCCGCGCAAAATTTGTGGCCTACCCTAAGAAGTGGGCTAGATAATGTCGTCACAAGAGCGGCAATAAAGAAGCGGCTCATGGAAGAAAAGTTCAAGGCGATTAGATAGCAGGAAGCCCAAATCGGACTTTCGAAGGAAGGCAACGATGAAATTTTCTCCAGGAGTCGATTAGGGATTGACCAACTTGTGACGACACTATCTAAGTAGTCTCTACAACCACTCATCAATGAGATTCGCCACAAGCCCTGTCCAGCCTGTTTGATGTGAGGCGCCGAGTCCACGTCCTTTATCTGCGTGAAAATGCTCATAGAAAAGAATGTGATCGGAGAAGTTCGGATCGTTTTGTAACTTTTCATAGGAATTGTAGATGGGTCTTTTCCCCTCTTCTCCTTTACGGAAAAGGCTGATGAGTCCTTTGACATAAAAAGCTGCCATGTCTCGGAAAGAAACTGGCTTTTCCCCTTTCACTTCGATTTTGACACTGTCTCCTAGGTGAGCATTGAGTTTGGAAAGGGCTTCGATAAAGAGAAAATTGGTGGGAAACCAAATGGGACCTCTCCAATTGGAGTTGCCTCCATAAATATCAGATTCAGATTCCCCAGGCTGGTAATTGATGCTTGCGCCGCGCATTTCATAAGGGCTTTTTTCGTAGTGTTTGGAGAGACTCCGCAAACCGTAAGGAGAGCGAAATTCTTCGGGATCCCACGCTCTTTGTAGGATGCGCTGGAGCTTTTCTTGATCCATGAGGGTTAGAAGATATTTTGTCTTACTCCCATCTTTCAGTGGTGTGACACAGTGGCTACAGATATCTGGGCGGTTACTCGTAAACCAGCGAAAGTTCTCAGCAAACTCTTTATGCCTTTCTAAGTCTTGAGCTGTGATGCAATCCACTGCAAAAAGTGGAATCAGTCCAACCATTGAACGGACTTTGATCCGCTCGTGTCCTGAATCGCCATAGCTTATGACATCATAGAAAAAACCATCTTCTTCATCCCAATTTTGGATGTCTCGGTTTTCGGCACTCACAAGGGCGTTGGAAATGTAGACATAATGTTCAAAGAATTTCAGGGCCATCCCTTCATAGACAGGGTCGCCAACAGCAAGTTCAAGGGACATGCGCATCAAACAAAGGCAAAAAAGTCCCATCCACCCTGTTCCATCTGACTGCTCAAGCTTCCCTCCTCCGGGAACTTTGCTACGGTCGATGACGGTGATGTTATCTAGTCCCAAAAAGCCGCCCTCGAAAACATTGTTTCCTTTAGCATCCACTTTGTTCACCCACCAGACAAAGTTCAAAATGAGCTTGTGAAAGCACTTCTTCAAAAAGTCAATGTCTCGCTTCCCCGTCTTCTTTTCTTCCATTTGAAACAGGCGCAATGCTGCCCACGCTTGGACAGGAGGGTTGAGGTCGGAAAATTCCCATTCGTAAGCGGGAACTTGCCCATTGGGATGTTGAAATTGGTCAAAAAGGAGGTACCACAACTGCTCTTTTGCAAACTTTATGTCAACAAGTGCGAGTGACACGGTATGAAACGCTAGGTCCCAAGCAGCAAACCAAGGGTACTCCCATTTGTCGGGCATCGAAAGAATCCGTTTTGAGATGAGGTGTTTCCAGTGAGTATTGCGAATGGTTTGACGTGATTTGGGCGGTGGATTTGCGGGATTATCTCCCTTCAGCCATAAATTGACGTCATAAAGATAGATCTGTTTGTTCCAGAGCATCCCAGAAAGGGCTCTTCGTTGAATTAACTTATCTTCTTCAGAGATTCCCTTGGGATGAATCTTTTCATAGAATTGATCAGCTTGCCGTTTTTTCTTATCGATCATTTCCTGCACGCCTGCTAAGGGATGCTCAAGGGCTATATCAGAAAAACGAAGATAAATAACCTCTTTTCCTTTGGGTGGAACCTTGAGATCACGAAAATAAAAACAGGCCTTCGTCCCTTTTTTCTCAGGATTGACTTTGTCTCTCTCTCCTAAAACAACAAAGCGGTGAAACCCATCTTTAACGTAAGGGGTGGGGTTTTTCTCTCCATAGATTTCGTTTCTGTTAGTCTCGTTTTCGGTGAAAAGTGCTTCAGCTCTTTGATCTGCATAAAAGTACCTTTTTCCAAGGTAGTAGTCGAAATTGAGGCGCGTTGGAGGCACAGTCCCTGCGTCATCAGCGACAATGCAAATGGCATCACTTGGCTGAGGGCCCAGTTGCATGAGAGGCTTTGGCGAGGGTGTCTCGGTCCAAGACCAAGTATTGCGATACATCATCTGCGCGAAAATCGAGATCTTCAATCATAGCTCTCAAGAAGAGAGCCTTCATTTGCTTCCTCAGATGAAATCCAAGATCTACGCGCTTTGGAAACAAGCATGACCTCAGCAGTGACAAACCCTACAGAGCTCAGCCGCAACATTGACTTGGCTCTTCGTTTTTTCCAAAATCATCCTGAAAGGCTTGGAACAGAGGCTTTGGAAAATATTTCTCGTGTCACAGCTGGGTGGCTTTCGACGGTTTACGAGTGGATGGGTGAAGAATTAGAATCCTCTGAGCTTCGCAACCTCGAGGTGCGCCTCAACCGCATGAAACAACAAATCAACCGTGGCAATCACTATGAAGCTTTAAAAGAGCTCAAAGACAAACAAGAAAAGACCTTAAGCCCGAAAAAGCAAACAGAAATGACACAGTGGGAAAGAGCAATGGCGGTCGAAAAAGAGCGTCTCGTCGACCAAGTAGGCTATCTTTCGACCTTTAAACTCATTTACAATGTCGTAGGTGTTTCTGCGACAGGTAAAGACCCTCTTGCCTTTCAAAAGCAAAGCGATGCTGCTTATGCACGGATCATGAACGCTGTCGATGCTGCTCCTGAAACAGAACAAAGAAGTGTATTTGTCGCAAAAATGAAAGAAGAAATCGATGCGCGAGAAGACATTAGCTTCTTTAGAAAGTGGGCGGCTAAGCTAACCACTTGGGTCACTATGATTGCAGTCCGTTTTTTCACGAAGCACTTCACGGGCTCGTTTATCGACTACCTCACAAAGACCATCTCCCTTCCGACAAAGCAACCTTTAAGTACCATTCACCTTAGCCCAGTTGAACGGATCAATGACTGTTTCATCGCTCAGAAAAAAGCCATGACAAGGTGGGCAGATGACGAGACAGGAGAAGTGTTCGGCCCCCTTGGTCGGAGAAAAGCACTAGAAATTGCCATGCGCTCACCGGACCTTAACGGCGGATACTCGCATGATGAGCTTGTCGCACGGACAACAAAATGTGCTATTGACCAATTCTTATCAATTGATGGTTTCTTTTCAAATTACTGTTTCTCAGCAAACCGTTCGTTAGAAGATTGGACAAATCAAGCTGAATCAGCAGTTGGACAAGGGGTGCGTACCCTCGTGACATTAATTCCCCAAATTGCAGTGACTGCAGGTTACCTTCTTGGAAAAACCGTTGAATGGGTGGGGTCAAAAGTTCTCCAAGTGGCTGCAAAGCTCTTCATGACAAAACTCAATATCTCCAATATGGTTCTCGACTCGATGAAAGATTCTCTGTATCGTCAGTCACAATATACCAATGCGATTGATGAAGTCTTACTGGACCAACTCCTAGAAGTTGAAAAGCTGTTAGAAAAAGGCGGAGGCGAAGCCATCGAACATGAAGGGGAAGAAGCGAAAAAACTTTTCAAAGAAGCCGTCGCGAATGCTGTCCGCGTGATCGACCTCAACCGCAACCTTACCTCTGAATCGCTTTCAAAAGCCCAAAATCCTAGAGACAACGCGCTCAGCGAAGCAACTGATGCAGTCAAGGAAATTGCTGATGAACAATTGCGCAACGCCATCGTGCAACTTCTCATCATCGTTTACCAGTCTGTTTTGACAGAAGATCAAATGAACGAAATGATCTTAAAAATCTTCAAAAAGACCAATGACAGCATGTTTCCTCAAACAGTGATTCAGATGTACTACTCGCAAGAAGATAAAGACAAGCTGGCGAAAAAACTTGGTCATAAGCCAACAGATGCAGAACTTAAACAAAAATTTGCTTCTGAGCATGGGAAAAAAGCCTCTCAAGTGACGGATGCAGAAATACAAGCTCAAATGAAAATTCGCTTCAACAAAACTGAGCAGTCACTTCGTGAAACGACCTTCCGTATCATCAAAAAGAGTGTCCACCAAGTCGTCCAAGATGAAGGGAAAAACGCCCTGATGACAGCCAGTCAATCAGTTATCAACTACATCGACTTTATGGACCGCCACCTCTTCGAAAGTAATGGATCCCGTTCGACCAATTTCTTCATTAAAATGGAAGATGCTCTAACGCGATTCGAAAAAGCAACAGACAAACATGAGCAAGATGAAATTCTCGAATCGCTCAATCAAATGACGGTTGAATTCCTCCGCGAGTATGAAAAAAGGCAACACCTCATCGACGACAAAGTAAATGGCAAAACGCAAACGACAGCGCATGTCAGACGCATCAATGAAGTTTCCAACACCGTGATCATGCCTCACCTCGTCTCATTCCAAGGCGGATTACGCAAGTTTCTTAAACAAAAAGATGTTGGATCTTTGAGTTACGTGCGCCAAGAGCTTGAGAAGTTTCATCAAGGGGTTTACCGACACCAAGCAGAGCTTGAGCAAATCAAACAAGAAGAAGTCCGCCTGCAATCGTCGGGTGATACACTATCTGAAAAGGCTCGCATGTGGGGCAGTAAGGTTATCCGCCATGGTTCACCTTTGGTCCTCGACCAAGTGGAACTTTACGCCAACCAAAGGCTCAATCAAATCGCTGATGGTGCATTCCACCTCTATAAGGACCCGAACACCTTCGAATCCTTCTTGCGCCATGTAGTGATGCTGAACTTTGTCGAAAGCCAAGGCTATCACAAAGGGGTCAAGGCTTAGGGCCCGTAAAGAAATAAAGTCCACAATCTGACTTAAGCGAGACGCAGCAAAATTGAGATGAATGAGGAGCATCATTCCCAATAGGGAAGGGCGACGAAGAAGCTCAATTTGGCAAAGTCGCAGCCAGTCAAATTGTGGACTTTATTTCTTTACGGGCCCTTAATCAATATCAGGAGGGGGAAATGGCATCTAGTGTTGTTGTAAGCACGCCTAAAACAGTCGATACCACTTCAAAGGTTGAAACAGGTTCAAGCACTGAAACCTTACGCTCTCATATTTTTGAACTGTTTGAAATTCCCTATACAGATTTCCGCAGAAAGTACCCGAAAATTGGAATGTCCGATACACGCGGAGGGTTTGAGAAACCCGATTTTTCTAAGCTCGAGAAAATCTTAGAGTCTTTTTCTCCCAAAGAAACAATTCCCTCTCTCTTCCCTGAATTAGGCAAGCTCTCAACACTTGGAGCACATGGTTATGCAAACTCGTATAGCGATAAAAGCATCCTCAAAGTTTACCCTGTTATCCATTCAATGAAAATCATACAGGAGCCTCGATCCGTCACTGTCTATTTCACAGAAAATAAAAAGCCCATCACTCAACAACAAAGCACACGAGGTTGCACTGCAGCAGCAACAGCAATGCTCATATTAGAACATGAAAAACCAATCAATCTTGTGGAATTAACGCGCCGAAATTTAGGAACCCCAGAGAAAAAAATCAAGGATCTTGAAAATGCTGGATTGAAACCACTTTCCACTCATTGCTCAAACCTTACAGATCTCCAAGAGTGTCTCAAAAAACAGGGGCCTGCCATTGTCTCTGTTGATTCGGGAGCTGGCAGCCACTCAATTATTCTCGATGCACTAAGCGAGTCCTCCGCGCGTATCCGCGATCCGTACCATGGATGGGAAATTGAGATCACTCTCGATGCTTTTCGCAATTCTTGGGACGCCTCCTGTACCATCCTTCAAGTAGAGTAGAAGCTACATGGCGATCCTTAAAGGTCCTTTATAATGAACCCACCGGGACCCTATGCACCCAACAGACTCTTCCTTATCATACCAAATATATGGGTGCCCATAATTACCTTGACGTAGACTATAAAGAAGTTTCAGGCGCTCAAGAGGAACTAAGTGTCCACTCAAAGTGCGAATCTCTTTCTTTTCTTCATCTATAAGCATGGTATCGGGACTTGATTGAATATCTGCAATTGTCGCTAAGACCTTCATGATGAAATCCATATCTTTGTTGATTTCTTCATGGGTTTGAAGACCAGAGTTGACTTCATTATGACCAGGTATTCCTAAAAAGAGTCCATCAAAACGATCCGCTGAATCTTTTCCCAATGGCTGCACGCGAATGTGTTGATCGGGCAGCTGCTCTAACAAATAGACCGATGATGACTCATAAGATGACGTATCATTTGCCCCACTTTTAGTAACCTCAACCTTGAGCTGCTTTGAAGTCTCACCAGAGGAAAGTGTCACAGTCCGTTTTGCTGTGCCTCCCATCATGCCTCGACCTGTAGATTTTTTCTCCAAGCTAAGAGAAAGCGCTCCTGAAGAACTCTTTGTGATCAGCCAGTTAAAATAGCTATCCTCTGAAGCAACAACAGGGTTCCACAGTGGACCTAAAACCCAACGCGTTTCACCAGTGGTTGCATCTCTTGATACCAGCTGCAGCCCTTTCTCTCCTTCAATTTTTTGATGAAGCCCGACGAGGAGGTTGCAACAAGATGCATAATAAGATTGGATTTGGCTTGCCATTCCTTGGTCCAAAAATGTTTGAATTTGAGTCAGTTTAAAAACTAAAAGCTCAAGATGCGCAGGACCTATTTGTAAGTGTCTTTTAAGCCTTGTAAGCTGTGGCCCATCAGCTCTAAAAATCCACTCACCTTTGAATCCAGACGCGTCTTTCCGAATGCTGTGATTGGGGTTGACCAACGTCAATTGACTTCGCTCTTCGTTTTTAATGATCACATATCCATCACGATACTCACAGTTCCCATCCGCATCAATCTTGATTTGCCAATCTCCCCATCCTCGAATGCCTTTTAAAACGATCCAGCCATTTTCTCGACCGAGCCGCATTTCCTCCCCGCTATATCCAGTCATACAAGGAAGAGTCACCTCTTCATCATTTCCTTCAAGCAAGGGGTTCAAAGAGCGGTAGATTTCTTGTCTGATTTGCTTTTTTTGTACCCCATCAAAGACGCGGTAACGGAGATAAGCTTTCAGGGGCGCAATATCTTCAGAAGTCAAATGATCTTCGTCGTTTTTCCCTAGCCATATTTTCACACACGATTCCACATCATTGTCATCGATTTGCACCCTACCTTCGACTTCCGTCACCTGATAATCTCCAGGAAAAACGTGATGGAGGAGTTCACTCGAAGAAGTCGGTGCATATTTTTGTAAAACTGTGGAAGATTCAGTTTGTAGAGGTCCTACACTTGATTCTTCATCTTGTGTAGAATGAAGTCGGGGTTTTTGAGGTTCTTGAGCCATTTTCTTAGAGCTTATATAACGGGAAATTTCTGCCGCATACCCTGTTAAAAAGCTACTCGCAAGAAGACTGATTTCCCACGCCACACCTTGCCATATTGAGAGTGCCATGATTGGAAAAAAGGAAGTTGCGACATAATAGAAAAACTCTCTGGTCTTCGTCGTCATTAAATGGTCAAATTTTGGACGCAGCGCAACACTTCCGACAGGAGGGAGTAGCATTCCACTCACGACTCCAATAGTTTGATAGGAACTTAGAAAACTCACTTGACTAAGCATTTTTTCCCCTTAAAGTTTTGAAAGGTTAAATGATACACGAACTTCCTTAAGAAAAAACAATAAACACCTTCAACCACAAGAATTTAAGTTTAATTAAAAACAGTTTGTAAAATTAATTTTTAATAATTACTTTTAAACTACTCTGATCTATACTTATTGCCCGTTCTACTATAATTTTTTTGGAGGAAAAAATATGAGCATGCCACAACAGTTACCTATGGATGCAAGTGCATCTTTATACCTTTCTAACCCTGACTCTCCTTATTGTGTGATCTGTCGAGATGATCAAATTGAACAAGGGGATAGGTGGGTCAGTCATAATGCAGCCGCTAACGAAAGAGATCTCAAAGTTCAACATACATTTCATAAAAATTGTCTAGCACCTTGGCTATCGGTCAATACAACTTGTCCAACATGCAGGGAACCCCTTAATATCACTCAGATTCTTTCAACTAAGGAAAAAATTGTTAGATTCGTTTCGATTCTTTTTTTGAAGATCGTGCCTTTGTTTTTAGTATCATATGGCTTACCAAAGACGGTTGAGTGGATTACCTCGTCTGTTGACCTGGGAATCTTCTCTCCAGTTCTGACTTATGGATCCGTTTATATAACCAATCTAATATGTCTTCCCATAACAGTGAAGTTAGCAATTCAATCAGGATTCATAGGTTTGCTGTTAAATGTTTTGGACAGCCTTTCAGAAACTCAAAGAGCAGTTTTTAATACAATGACAGTCACTGTACTGATAGGTGGCATGGTAGCAAATAATGCTTACTACGCCGCAAGTCTTGTGAACTACCTTTTTTCCTGAAAAAGCCAAAGGGGAGCGATTTAAAACTCCCCTCATTCAATAAGAAAAAAATAGCCTAAAATCTGGCACCTTCATTAGAATCTTCAAAATATTTGGAGATTCGACGTGAAATATCACAAGCTCATCTTGATCCTTTTGCTCGCTTGCTGTTTCGGACCCTCTTTCCTTTTTATGAAAGTGGGGGTCGACGAGATTCCGCCCATGACTTTGGTCTTTTTTCGGGTCTTTATTGCCGCTCTAACCCTACTAGTTTTACTCAAGCTCCAAGGAAAAAAGCTTTGGCTCCATCGGAAGCATGCCAAGCATTTTTTTGTGATGGGATGCGTCGCTTGCGTTCTCCCCTTTTTCCTCATCACGACAAGTGAAAAAACCATTTCGAGTTCTTTGGCAGGACTGATTAATGGTTCTGTTCCGATCTTTGCTGTCACATTGGCTCACTTCACCTTGCCAAATGACCGACTCAGTATGCAAAAATCGATAGGGATCCTCCTCGGAATCATTGGGCTTGCATTTGTGCTTGTCCCTAGTTTAGAAGGAAACTATGGAGATACACAAGGAATCCTCATGGTGATTTTAGCCTCAGTTGGCTACGCCGTTGGCATGGTCTACTCAAAAAAACATCTTCAAGGGCTTCCCCCTCTCGTGGCCCCGACATGGCAGTTGATCATGGCCTCTGCTTCGGCTCTTCCCTTGTGTCTCTTTTTTGAAAAACCATGGACCCTTCCCCTTCCCTCTTTCGAAGCAATGACTTCGGTGCTGGGACTAGCATGGATTGGGTCAGCATTAGCCTTCATTTTTTATTATCGTCTGATCGAGGTGGCAGGCGCCTCGTATCTTTCCTATTGCACCCTTTTGTTTCCTCTCATCGCCCTAGCTCTTGGCGTTTGGTTTTTAGGGGAACGCTTGACCTGGAATGCTTATGTGGGTGGAGCTTTGATCTTGTCAGGTCTTGGAATTGCGACAGAACTTGTCAAACGGAAGAAAACATATGAAATGGCTTGATCGGTTTCATCAATCAAAAGTGCGTCCTTGGTTCATCTGGGGCCTGGCTTCAATCTTTGGACTTTATACATTCATTCTCCAAGGAAGCCCCAGTGTCATGATCCCTCAACTGATGCAAACGTATGGCATCGATGTCGTGAAAATTGGGGTTTTGACTTCGAGCTTTTTTTATACCTATATCGTGATGCAAATTCCCGCAGGAATGCTCGTCGATCTTTGGGGACCGCGCCGTGTCCTCAAGATTGGATTTCTCTTCTGCTCCATTGTAGTCGGTTGGTTTGCCTTTTCTCAAAACTTTTGGGAAGGACAAACAGCCCGTATGCTCATGGGGATTTTTACTGCTCCAGCTATCATCTCTGCTTTTTGTCTCGGGGCTCGCTGGTTTAAACCGGCTCTTTTCACACTCATTGTTGCTTTGACCGAGTTTACAGCCCTGGCAGGAGGAGTTATCGGAGAGGGAGGCATTGCCTATAGCGTCGTTCAAATTGGTTGGCGGGAAACCATGATCCTTGTGGCTGTTATTGGACTTGTTTTGACATTTCTATCTCTTTTTATCATTCACGACTTTCCTGATCATGATCAACCTCTCCACAACGGAAAAACCTTTAAAAACACCTTGAAAGAGACGGGAAAAAATCTTGCAGCCGTCCTTTCCGTCCGCCAAATCTGGATGAATGGAATTTATGGAGGGCTGATTTTTGGTTTATTTCAAGGGTTTGCAGCGCTTTGGGGAGTTCCCTATTTTGCAATCCGTTACAATGTCTCGGTTGATATTGCCGCCTATGTCGCTTCGATGTTTTTTGTGGGCGCCTGCTTTGGCACCCTTGCTTTAGGTTGGATCTCAGTTCATTATCCGAGAAGAAAACCGATCATGTTTGCTGGGTCTCTCGTCTCTCTTGCAGCGATGCTGACTGCTTTGTACGTTCCCGGAATCACTCTTCCTATTATGTTTGTCGTCATCTTCATCCTAGGTTTCTTCTGTAGCTCTTATGCGCTTTGTTTTGCTTTAGCTGGCAATTATGTCACGAAAAAGCGCAAAGGGGTAGCTATGGGCTTCACAAATATGCTTTGTATTCTATTCGGAGCTCCTGTCCTGCAACCATTGATTGGATACCTTTTGAAAATTCAAGGGGATGTCGTCGCTGGAACACGTAACTTTACGCTAGATGACTACCAATATGCTTTGATTCCCCTACCCATCTGCTTGGTATTGGCTTTCTTTCTTGCCTTTTTCGTTCGTGAGAAGGATCCGGAAGAGGAGGATTGATTCCTTGGGAATCTTGCCCTTTGCAACTTGAGCTTCTGCTTCCATGGCCTTCTGAAATGAAAGAACATCTGTGGCTAAAAAAGCGCCCCATTCTTCAGCCATAGGATGTGCCGCAGGATCCACAAAAATCACCTTTTTGCCAGCTAAGAGACTTTTAATACCTAAAGTTGACCGATGGCAGACAACAACATCAGCCTGCTTGATGGCGGCAAGAGAATCCTGAGAAAACGTAGCGCTAGGGAAAAGAGTCTGCTCGAGGCTCCCATCCGACTTGGGATGCGAACACATCACCAATTGATAGTTTGGGAATGGATGCATAGCAGTTGCGAAGAGCTCCAATGCCTCTGGATAATCCGTGTCATACCCTCCAATATAGGCCATCACTTGTGAATCCGAATCGCATTCTTGAAGAGCCTCAATCAACTTTTCAACGTCGGGATTTCCAACTGTGTGGACCTCTTTAGCATGCGATGAAGCAGCACCTTTATCTGAGGCAGTGAGGAAAAGGTCAACGTGGGGCTCTATGTCTCGAATGAGAGACGCATAAACACTCCGATCAATGGGATTGAAATTGTCGTAATAGGCCACAACTGTGGCTTTCCCCTCAAAAGCTTTTGCAACTTGGAGCTGAATCGTTGAAGCAACTCCGATGATCACAACATCGGGAGAGTAAACTGAGAGTAGCTGCGTATCGGGCAGAGGGGCATAGCGATCCCAAGATCGCCCCACTTCTTGAACAGTTGGTGCATCAGGGAGCAGCGTCTGAGCCGTACCGAGTGCCAATACATCGACTGTTTCTCCCTGCTCTATGAGATCTTCCATGACCGGTTGAAGAGCATGAGTTTCTCCTGCATCAAACAAAACAAAGAGGTGGGTTTTCGCAAAACCACAAAGAGGCAACAGTAGGAGAATGAGGCATAAAAATTTTTTCATGCCCTCAATGATAAAGAATCCCTACGTTTAGTGCACGTAGTCAGTATAGTCGTCATAGTGAGAGCGGCAGTAGGTCTCACGAATAAAAAATAAACTCACTATGGCACCAATCGCAAAGCAAATGGGCACGACAACAAGACCAATGTGGTAGTTTTCAATTGAATAGATTGGTACTCCTCCCACTTTCTGTCCATTCCAGAAATGGTCTAAGATGTAACCGACAAACGGCTGGAAGAGGGCCCCACCTATGACAACAGCCATGTTATTAAGACCAATTGCTGTAGCAATGCGCGAGTGACGGTTGTTGTCTTTGACAAGGGCAAAGGTTAAAATCTGGCCAGCTGCTGCCACTCCTATGAGAAATAAAAAGACGCAACATAGCCAAAAAGGAATGCCGGGAACGTAGATGGCCACAAGCGATCCAATAAGCCCTATGAATGAGGTTGACGTGAGTAAGATGCAACGCCGCCCTAATTTATCCGAAAACCACCCCAGAAAAGGGCTCATGAGAGCCAATCCCATCCACACCATTGCAATAGCAAGCGCGGCTTTGGTATTGGAAATATGGTACTTGATCATCATGTACGGAACACCCCAAAGAGCTGCAAAAACAGCAATCGGTCCCCAACTAGAAAACGCGTAAAGAGCGGTCCACCAAGTTTGCGTTGAATGAAAAATCTCTTTGAGCTCTTTCCAGACATGGTGACGAGGTTGAGGAGGCGGACGCAAATGCGAAGAAGGATAGTCACGTATAATCATCGCACAGAAAAGTGCAATGACGATCCCTAAAATCCCTGATAATACCATCACAGTGCGCCAACCGAATTCGTTGACCAAACCTGCAAGAGGTAGCTCTCCGCCAAGTGCGCCAATGGCAGCTAAAAACTGGGCGATTCCTACCAAAAAAGCAAAAATATAAGGAGGAAACCATCGAGTTGCAACTACAAGCACCCCAACAAAGGCAAATGCTGAACCGATTCCCATAAAAAACGGCCAAGGCCGGCTAAATAAACGTGACGAGTGAGACCAAAAAATAACGAACCTGCTGCACAAACAAACGCAGCTAAGCTGATGAGAAGTCGGGGGCCGTACCGGTCGTACAAGACTCCTACAGGAATCTGCATCAGGGTATAGCTGTAAAAGTAAAAAGAAGCCAAAATCCCAAGCGCTTTTGCATCGATTTGATAAGCTGCCATGAGTTGATGGGTCATGACACTTGGCGACACTTGCAGTGCCATTTCGTAAATGAGGAAAAGGGTTGCTAAGCAATAGATAAAAAATCCCAGCACCTTTTTAAAGTCTTGCTGCTCACTCATAGAAATCTCTTAAACCACTCTCTTGATAACTGAGCCACCTCTTCTAATTTCCCTTCTTCTTCGAAGAGATGTGTGGCTCCTTCAACAATCACTAACTCTTTTTCTCCAACAATTTTTTCAAAGGCCTCGCGATTCATCTCGATCACAGGACCATCTTCCCCTCCGACAATCAAAAGGGTCGGCGCCTGCACTTCAGGCAAAACGCCGAGCGCCAAATCTGGACGTCCCCCTCTAGAGACAACCGCTTTGATGCTTTTCTTCCTTTTTGCAGCAACAGCCAACGCCGCAGCAGCGCCTGTACTTGCTCCAAACAGGCCAAGGGAATGGCCCATTTCGTTCTCGACCCAATCAACGACCAAAGCTGTCCTCTCCGCCAACATGGGAATATTAAACCTCAACTCGGCTGTAACATCGTCGATACCCTCCTCCTTTGGAGTGAGAAGGTCGAAAAGAAGAGTCGCCATTCCCCCTTTCCGAAGCTCAGTGGCTACAAAGCGATTCCGTGGGCTCTGACGTGAACTCCCACTCCCATGGACGAAAATGACCAGGCCTTTCCCCTCTTCTATTCCGGCTAGAGTTCCCGAAATCGCCCCGTCTCCTACTGGGATAGATACTTCTTTTTCACTCATAAATTTTTTTTATAACGTTCTCTTGCCTTTTTTCTTAAGAAAAAAACCTGTATAATTTCAGCTATGAAAATCGCAGTAGCTCTTTCAGGAGGAGTGGACTCCTCAGTTTCGGCTTACCTGCTCAAACAAGCAGGCCACGACGTCTTTGGACTCTTCATGAAAAATTGGGAAGAAAAAGACGCGTCAGGACATTGCCTAGCAGAAAAAGATTACGAAGACGTCATCAAAGTCTGCGAAACGCTTGACATTCCCTATTATGGCATCAATTTTGCTGAAGAGTACTGGAACCAAGTTTTCACCCATTTCTTAGATGAAATCAAGCAAGGCTACACTCCCAACCCCGACATTCTTTGCAACCGTGAAATCAAGTTCAATGTCCTCTACAAAAAGGCCCTTGCTCTCGGAGCCGATGTGCTAGCAACTGGCCATTACTGCCAAACATCCAACAGCCAGCTTCTCAAAGGACAAGATCCCGGCAAAGACCAAAGCTACTTTCTCTACACCATCAAGTCAGATATCCTAAGAAACGTCCAATTCCCCATTGGGCATATGCTCAAATCAGATGTACGTCAACTCGCACATGATGCCAACATTCCCGTTTTCGATAAAAAAGATAGCACAGGTATTTGTTTTATAGGAAAGCGAAACTTTAAAGAGTTTTTAGAAAATTATATTCCCAAAAGTCCAGGTCACTTCGAAACTCTCGATGGAAAAGTCATCGGGACGCATGAAGGAGCTGTGTACTACACCATTGGCCAAAGAAAAGGGATGGGTATTGGAGGACCTGGTGATGCCTGGTTCGTTGTCGGGAAAGATATTGAGCGGAATGTGGTCCTAGTTGCCCAAGGAAGCGAGCACCCGGCACTCTTCTCTCGAGAGCTGTTTGCAACAGACATTTCGTGGGTCGATGAACCGCCTGCTAAATTCCCCTACAGTTGCAAAGCAAAAATCCGCTACCGGCAAGTCGAAGAGCCCTGTGTGATCGAATCCATCGAAGATGGCAGAATGCACGTAACGTTTCCTCAGCCCATGCGGGCCATCACGCCCCGCCAATCAGTTGTCTTTTATGATGACAACACCTGCCTCGGAGGTGCCCTCATTGAAAAAGCTGGGCCTACCCTCCACAGCCTTAACTCATAGCTAACAATCTTTGAAAAATGCAACCATCAATGCAATTTTGCCATGCATATTGTAAAAGTAAATTAAGAGGTTACGGGTCTGTAAATGTTTTTCTAAAGCCTCTAAACAGAGCTCAATTCCTTTTGGTCCTCAAACAAAACAACATGCGTCAAGTAAAAATTTGATACTACTGTGCTGATAGATCTATTAATTGAATTCTAATCTCGAAGGGCGTATAGTGCTTCTAAAATTGGAGGAAAAGAATGGCAATTAAATCCATTTCGCGCTACATGGAATACCCTTTAGAGCTTTACCAAGCAGAAATAAATACAAGTATTCAGGAAAATCATTATTATCTAGAAACGCTACGCAAAGTCGTTGTCTACGTATTGGGGATTGTTCTTTATCCCACTTTTACTATTTTATCACTCATTGGAAAAGGGATTAAGCTCCTGGAAGGCGAAGCATGCAGTTCCACGAATGAGAGTCACCCAACTTCTAATGAAAGGGGTCCAACTTCTACAGACTCACTTACAAACTCTAACACCCGCCTCCAATTAGATCCTAATCAACAGACGTCTGGCTTTATATCGTATGAGGAAAAAACCTGTGCCCTTATGAAAAGCCGACAGCCTGCCCCATCTTTGCCTTTATCTTATCCTCCAAAAGAAGTGATAAAGATCATTTCAGAAGCAAACGATTTAAAATTCAAATCAAATACCGATCTCCCTACTGGAATAACAAGGATTGATGCTCCTGAACACATTTGCTTTATTTATGATAAGACCCCAGAAGTGATTTATAAAGTTTCACGTTTTGAAAACGAATTTAATGGATATGACAAAGAGCAAGCAACTGCCTACGTCAACCAAGCAAATCATGCACGGTCCATTTGTGAACAAGAAGGTCTTTTTCTACTTCAAGTCCCTCATTCTATCGCAATTGAACTTTCAAATGGATCCTATGCCATCGTGCAAGGTAAGGCCAATATTAATGGAGATTTTGAGTATCAACGAGGATTGTATCGCTCTTTTCTGGCCTCAGAGAATTCCCAAGAGTACATCAGAGAATTGTTTAGACAGTTAGCAATTTTTACTGCAAAATTTAAGTTTGCAGACGTCAAATACAATAACTTGCCTATCACAAAAGAGGGTTATGTTGCTCTTTTTGATGGATGAGAAGGACGCAGTCGTAGGATTCTTAAGGGGAATGACCAAAGGAACATGCGGAGTCCTGAGTGACCTTCCGACTGAAATGCAACTTGCAATAGTTGAGCTAGCTAAACCCCACCTAACCGAAGTGGAATACCAAACGATTTTAAAAGCTTTGCCAAAACTAAATGATCTTAGTGAAAAGCGTTGGAAAAAAATACAAGAGTATTACGAATATGCAGCGAAAAATGCTATCAAGACTCCCGAGCAACCAATTACTTTAAACCCAAACAAGCTAGAGAATCTAACAAAAGAGCAGTTAGAGCTCGCAAAACGTTTAATGCCACTGGTTAATGAGCAACTCAAGGCTAAAAAAGCTTAGCCTAATCTCAGAGCCGCAAGGCGCCTTGTCTTAGATATTGGTACACACGCGCCGTTAAGACAAACACCAGTAAAAATGTCTGACGTATTATGTAATGCGCTCGAAGCTATAGGAATAAAGCGCAGAAATGCTGCTCTAGCAAGATTGATTTTTCAGGAGAACTTAAAAGCCGTTTGTGAGCTTCTTAAAAAGCTTGAGGCCATTCATTCTTTTAATGTTTACAATAAAACTGACGAAGTGAAAATTTATACTTAATCACTCTAGATAGAGTCGTCACGAGATGGACAACAAACAAGCGACTCATGAAAGAAAATTTCAAGGAGATTAGATAGCAGGTAGCCCAAATTGGTCTTTCGAAGGAAAGCAACATCGAAATTTTCTTCAGGATTTGTTTTTAGGATTGACCAACTTGAGACGACACTATCTAAAACCTATCTGCAAACTCAAAGTATCTGAGTTTGCAGATAGGATCCTAATCGAAAAAAGCTGGGCCATCTCTAGCTGATGAACTTCTTACTCTTTAGGAGCTCAGTTGTGGCGCAACCTGTTACAAAGTTGAGTGCCGTCATGAGCGCGACGTTTCCAAATGAGCGGTAGTTTCCTGTGACAATGAACAGAGCAAAGTTGGTAAAAAAGGAAAGAGCAAACGCAGCAGCCAGCAGAGTTTTTTTGCTATTTGGATCGATCTGTCCATTATTGAATGTTTGATGGACCCAATTTGCCATTTTGTGATCCACTCCTGAATGGTGAGTATCATATGTGGTGTCAATAACACCTGTAATGCAACCAGAAACAATGAAGCCAATTCGACTTGCAGTGTAATTTTGCAACCCGACAGATTGAACGGCTTCAGCGAGGACATATCCGAGTCCCATATGAATTAGGGGTTTTTGAACGAAAGTCAATCCAGACATAAGTAGTCTCCTGTGATAAAATCCGCTAAATATTGTAGCGCGTGTCGTCAATTAAAACAAGTTGGAAGGGGCCTTCCAATGGGAGAAATTCGAGGCGTCTGACACGCCCGCCTCCCTTGCTGGCTCAAGAAGTAGGACAACGATGAAATTTTCTCCAGGAGTCAATTAATTATTGAGTATCATGTGACGACACTATCTAACTGCAGAGGACTATTGGTCTACCTAGAGCTCGCCGCAGATTTTACTGACGAGCAAGTCGGAATATTAGCAATCTGGAATGTATAATTACCTCTAACAACTTCTTTTCCTTCAGTCAACAAATCCCAAAGAGCTTGTCGGTCAGGATGATCCGCCTGGCGAATGAGTATTTCATCGAGGTTAGACGGTTTCTCCGCACGCAACTGGAAATCACTATCAATGGTTATTTCTGTTACGACTTCTCGTGTTTCAATAGGAAAATGCGTGTGAATGACACAGAAAGCCTTTTCACTGTCTTTTCCATTTGACTTGATTAAATAGAAAATCATGAAACTACTGGGGCTATGATCTGATTTTTTATACCACATTACAGGATGTGTGAAAGAGCTTTTTGAAAAACGATCTAAATGAATTGAATGCGTGCTGTGGTCATAAAAGTTTGCTTCTTGAAGACGGTTGGCATCGGAGAAAGTAACAATCTTTTTTTCTTCTAAAAGTGAGCGTATCGTCTTCATAAGAACTTCATCTGAGGAGAAATAAGGTCCCGTTTTTGAAGGCTCTTGGTCCGGAGAATCGGGCCCCTTTGGCTCTGAAGTGAGGGGAGGTCTTGTTTGGGACCATGATAAACCTAGGGATTGGATGATTTTAAGGCATAAAAGAGATCCTCCTAATGCCACCATTCCCCAACCAATTGAAGTTCCGTATTCTTCTGAGCAAGAATCTGGATCAGAAAAAGTTCTGCAAGTAACTTGTCCAAGTTCACTAATCATCGTTAAATCCTCCATTTAATTTTTTATCGTAAATTTTACGCCTTTTCTGATTTTTTGAATAAGAGCTATCATTTGAACTTGAACCTATTTCTTTATTGTAAAGTGAGGATTTTTGAGCGCTTTTTTCAAGAAAACGCGCTGTAATAGACAACATGCCCTTAGCAAAAAGTGATTAAAAATCACCCTTTAGCCAAAAAGGCGCGGAAAACTGTTAAAAGATCCTGGTTGCGTCGGAGTCGCGCATAGACAAAGAGCCCCCCAACAAAGGCCAATGCAGGCAGCAAAAATTGAAAAAGCTGCGTCAAAGTATGCGATGAGAAAGAAAAGAATTGAAGATAACCGACCCAGGTTCCATAAGCCATGAGTGACGCCAAAACTCCTCCAGCTAGAAGAGGAATAAAATCGGATAATTCGTACCGAGCATGCCATCCCTGACCGACCAAAAGCTGACGCAGTAGCAAATAGTTGAGCCAAGAGCCCAAGCTTGTTGCTAAGGCCGTGCTAACCGCTCCCAAATGCAAACCAAACACAAAAAAGGTGTTCATGAGGAGGTTCATGCCGACCGTCGCAGCTGAAGCAATCGTCGGTGTGCGAAAGTTTCCTTGAGCATAGAAAACAGCCGAAGAAAGCATGATCAAAGCTGAAGGGATCAATCCCACACTGTAAGCCCAAAAACAAATGGTTGTTTGATTCACTGCGTGGAGCGAAAAGTTTCCCCTTCCATAAACGAGATCAATGGCAAAGTAGCCTAAACTAAAAATAGCTAGAGTCACGCAAAGCATCACCGTAAGGACCCGCCGTACACCGAAGGAAAAAATGCCTTTTGCTTCTTCGATTTCTCCTCCTTTCATCTTTCTCGATAAAAGCGGCACAAGCGTATTCACAGCTGCCATGCCAAAAATCGCAAGGGCAAGCTGTTGAAACCGGATCGAATACCACAAGTAAACTGGGCCTGAGGGGTCGGCACACCGGGCAAAAACCGCATCAAAAAAAGCATTGATTTGAACAGCACCGACTCCAAGCGCCCCCAAACTAAAAGATTTTGCGAGCTTTTTCACTTCCGGATGAACTTTCCACTCAAACCACTGCTTGAGATTTCCTCCAATTCTCTTCCAAATAAGCGGGATAGTGACGAGCCATTGCAAGAAAATCCCGATCACGACCCACTTGGCAAGAGGACCCATTGCCCTCTCAGGCATCCACCCTTTGAGATAGAGAGCTCCAGCTATCCAGGCAAAATTTGCTAAGGCTGGAGCCATGCTCGGAAGGAAAAAGGCATTGTGACACTGTAAGACAGCGATGTTCACTCCATACAAACAGATGAAAAGCAAACAGGGCATGAACAAAGCGGTCAGTCCTAGAATTTCCCGATTACCTGGAGAAAGTGAGAGGAACTGGAGCGAAACTCCGAGCCCTCCTTCAATGAGAAGCGTCAACCCCACTAAAACTACCACTAGTAGAAAAGTCAATCGCCTAAAAAACGCATAGGCTTGCTGCTCATTTTGGGCTCGCAACCCCTCAAAGTGGGGAATGAATGCTGATTGAAGAGGGCCTTCGCCAAAAAACCTGCGCAGCAAGTTCGAAAAACGGAACGCCACCATAAAGGCTGCAACAGTAGGATGATCCCCAAACGCATAGGCCATCACGAGATCTCTGCCAAGGCCGGTCAAACGGCTTAGAAAGATGCCAGAAAAAAAGCGTTTGATCCCCGAGGAAAAATAGCGCGTGAGTTGCTGTGTCATGCCCTCTATTTTCACCCAGTTTCTATTGTATCCGCAACAAAAATCTGATAGAATACCCTTGATTAACACGGAGGATTCGATGAAACGTACCATTTTACTAGCCGCACTTCTCCTCTTCTGCCTTACCTCATCTTCTTACTCAAGAGAAGCGATTAACTTAAAGCAGATCGACGCACTGGCAAAAGAAGCTCGAGAAACCTTCCAAATTCCAGGGCTTGCTGTCGGCGTGGTAGTCGATGATAAGCTGGTTTTTGCAAAAGGATATGGGTACCGCAATGTCGAAGAAAAACTCCCTGTGACTCATGAAACTGTTTTCATGATCGGCTCGATGACAAAGTCATTTACAACGTTTGCACTTGCTACACTTGTGGAGCAGGGAAAAATCTCCTGGGATGATAAAGTCATCTCCTACTTGCCAGACTTTCGATTAAAAGACTCTTATACTACCCAAGAAATGACCATTCGAGATCTTGTCACACACGTTTCAGGACTACCGAGACACGACCTTGTTTGGTATCTAGGTGAAAATTCAACAGAAGATTTATACAACAAATTGCAATTTCTTGAGCCGGTTTCAGGATTTCGAAGCAAGTTCAATTACCAAAACCTGATGTACATGGTTGCAGGAAAAGTCATTGAGAAAGTGACGGGAAAACCTTGGAACAAATGGGTCTTGGCAAAGATCATGACTCCCTTAAAAATGACCCATTCAAGTTTCTCGGTCGCTGAGCTGCAATATCTATCAAATGTCGCCCTCCCCTATGTCTTAAAAGATGAAGAGCCGCTGCAAGTTCCCTATCGAGAAATCTCCCATATTGGCCCAGCGGGATCGATCAATTCGAATCTCATTGATTTAACATCATGGATGAAAATGCTACTCAACTTTGGGCAGTTTGAAGAAACAACCGTCTTAGGTGCCCCTCATGTGAAACAACTTATGAGCCCACAAACTGTCGCTCACATCTTTCTTTCTCAGTTTCCTGAATCTAACCATGAATTCTTAGAAACATATGGACTCGGATGGTTCATTCAATCATTTCAAGGGCACTATCTTGTTGCCCATGGTGGCTCAATCGATGGATTTCAATCGAATCTCGCGCTTCTTCCACTCGATAAAATTGGAGTCGTTGTCCTCACTAATAAAGGAGGAGGAATTGAAGCAACCCTCCTCACCAAGGCGATTTTAGGCACACTTCTTGGTTATGGTGATGGAGACTACCTTTCCAGTGATCTCTTTACAAATAAAGGTAGCAACGAGGAAGATAGCTTTCCGACAAAAGAAGGGACTTCCCCTTCTCACCCTTTGGAACATTACGCTGGAGTCTATGAGCACCCTGCATATGGTCAAGTAGAAATTGTTTATGATGAAGGACTCAAAATGCAATATCATGGTTTAACGATTCCTTTAGAGCATCTCCACTTTGATGTGTTTCATGGAGAAGCAAAAAGTGATATTCTCCCTCTTAAGCTTACCCTTTCCTTTGATACAGATTGGTATGGAAACGTCAAACAAGTGATTCTTCCTCTCCCTACAGAAGGCTTTGACCTCCAATTTGTCAAAAAACCCCACCAAAACCTCTTCGACTTGGAGTACTTGAAAATCTTTGAAGGAAAGTACAAATTAGCCAATGTTACTGTCAGGCTGTTCATTGAAGACACGACGCTAAAAGCCGAGGTTCCGGGTCAACCCCTCTATGAACTAGTTCCGCAAGACAAAAAGACTTTTACGCTCAAAGGGTTTGATAACATCCACTTCGAATTTATTATGAAAAATGACACAGAAGTTGAGGTCTTAAAAATTGTGCAACCTCAAGGTGTCTTCAAAGCCACTCCATGTTCTTAATCTACTCTTCGAGTAGAGTGGCTGTTTCTTGATTGATGAGCTCTCGCGTGTCTGCCGCTTCTTTTAGAATCGGTGGACTCGCATCTCGACTGAGAGTGATGTTGTATCCTTTACACCCACTAAGAAAAGTCAAAGTTAGCAAAATAGCGAGAAAAGCACATGTCTTTAACATTCTAATACCCATAAATGTTGAGCTGCAGCTTACCTACTTCCAGAAAAAATGAAAAACACTATCTATCTAAAAAAAATTTGGAGTTGAAAGAGGCAAAGCGGATTGTTACAATTTTTTTAAAACGTAAAAATTGCAATGAAAAAACCTCGCACGCCCCCCAAAGTTTCTGGCATCAAAAATGCCTCTAAATTCCAAAAAGCACTGAGTGCTGCGCGTGACTTAGAAAACAAAAAAAAGTACCGGCATTGGGACACTCTGCGCCATCTCACCCCTCCTGAAGGTTTAACTCTTGAAGAGTGGTGGGTAGGGATTAAAATGCATCGGATGGGTGGTCGCAAAGAAATTGCTTTGAAAGACCTGAAGGGTAGTTTATTCAACTACACCATGACTGATTTTGTGACCGAACAACTACACAAAATCGATCTTGGTTCTGGAGGATCAATTGGAGTTCCAGAACCGATCATGAATCCTCAAACGCGCAATCAATACCTTGCCCGCTCCCTGATGCAAGAAGCGATCACTTCGAGCCAGTTAGAAGGAGCCGTCACAGTTCGTGCCGCTGCAAAAGCCATGCTCAGAACAGGGCGACCTCCTCGAGATAAGAATGAGCAGATGGTGCTCAATAACTACCAAATGATGCAACGAATTCAACAGTGGAAAGATTTACCCCTGGCAGAAAGATTGATTTTTGAAATCCACAAACAAGTCACAGAAAAAACACTCGATAAAGAAGAGGCCGCAGGCCGGCTGAGAAAAAAAGAAGAAAGTGTGATCATCGAAGATGTCTCCACCCACGAAATCTTGCACAATCCCCCACCATCAAGTCAGTTGCGTAAACGACTCAAAGCCATGTGCGACTTTGCCAATGGAAAAACGCCCGATTATTTTGTCCACCCAGTCATCCGCGCCATCATCTTGCACTTTTGGCTTGCTTATGATCATCCCTTCGTTGATGGGAATGGAAGAACAGCCCGGGCTCTATTCTATTGGTCCATGCTCAGGCAAGGGTATTGGCTCTTTGAGTTTATTTCGATTTCAGAAGTGATTTTACGAGCCCCCTCCAAATATGCTATCTCCTTTCTTCAAACAGAAACCGATGACAATGACCTCACCTACTTCATCATCTATCAATCGAAAGTGATTGAAAGGTCGCTCTCAGCATTGAACCAATACATCACACGTAAAACGGAGCAGCTCGCCAAAGTGACAGAGCTTTTCCGATCAGGAGAACTCTTCAACCACAGGCAACGCGCCTTGCTTGCCTATGCTTTGCGTTTTCCAAGGCAACCCTTCACCATCGATACACACAAAAACTACCACCACATTGCCTATGAAACGGCGCGACATGATCTACGTGCACTTGAGAAGCGAGGCTATCTCATGCAACGTCGTATAAGAAACGCTTTGGTCTTCACTTCCCCTGACAATCTTTCAGCCCTTCTCACTAATGAGGAAACGAAACGGTAGGCAAAAACTCGGCCTTCCCCGTTTCTAGAATCGCATGGCTATACCAATATGTGACTGAAAATGAAAAGAGGGTGTGAAAGAGAAGAGACAGCAAGACAGCGCCATAAAGTGTGGCATAGACTTGTAAATCATAGGGGAGAGCCAGCAGTGCTAAAGCTGCAGGCACCAAGGCTCGTGGCCCAAAAAAGGCGCAAAAACAAACAGTTTTCCATTGGAATTTACTGCCCCAAAAGCTCACCATCACTCCAATGAACCGGATCACAAAAAGAGAAAGAATGGCATAGAAAATCATCTTTCCAGTCAGAGAGTGCGCAAGCGATCCTAAAATCTGACAGCCAAAGGTAATAACAAAAAGAAAAAAGAGAAGGCGTCCTTGTCGACGGCCAAAGTCAAACAAACCGTCACAAAGCGAGCGACCAGCATGCCCCATTGTCAAGGCTAAGGCAATCACCCCCATGTACCCATTCCAGCGAAAGCATTCACAAAGATAGAATAAGGCAAAAGGAGCGACAAACAAACTACTGATCACAAAAGGGCGATGGGCAAGGTGGCTTTTCAAGGCAAGGCGGGTCAGATAAATGATCCCATATCCTAAGGCTACTCCAATGGGAATCGGAAGGAGAAGTGCAACAAGACACTTTGCTGTAAAAATCATAAAGAGCAAAACCGTCAAAATAGGCGTGACAGAGGTTTCTAAATTGAGCACTTGGGCAATACGAGGAGGAACCCTTTTCGACTCAATGGGCATAGGGGTTGCTTTTAGATCAATTGTTGCCAGGGCTAGACCAAGTAAAGTCGAAGCCATCCAAGGCAAAGCCAAAAAATAATGAGCTAAAACAGCTCCTAAAAACGCTTGGATGAAAAAACCAATAGTGAGTTGACGGAAGGCTTCTCGGTGGTAGTGGATGATCTTGGGAACGTGAATGCGAATGCCATCGATAAATAGAAACAAGACTAAAGGAATTTGGGATAACGTTTGAATCGCTTTAAGAGAAGGAATTTGATGGAAATAGCCAAGAGCGATTCCAAAAATGAGGCAAATCAAGGTGAGCAAGCCCAGAACATGATGCAGTTTTTTCGTCACCCATGAGATGAGAAGAAGAAAAAATGCTGTGAGCGTGACCCAAACCAACTTACGTCCCCAAAGGAATGAGAGGGTTAATAATAAAGAGGTAAATCAATGTTCCAATCCCCGAACCAATGAGCGGACCTAAGATGGGGACCCAAGCGTAATCCCAATCAGAATCCCCTTTTCCCTGAACAGGAAGGAGGGCATGCATGATCCGAGGACCTAAATCGCGCGCGGGATTGATAGCAAACCCTGTGGGACCGCCTAAAGATAAACCAATGCTAAAAACCAAAAAGCCCACTGCAAGTGGTCCCACACCACAGGCAAGTCCATTGTGAAAGTTAAAGATTCCAAGTACTCCGATCAAGAGAACTGCTGTCGCAATGACCTCTGTCACAAAATTCCATGAAATTCTCCGAATCGCTGGCTGCGTACAAAAAATGAGCAGCTTGTGTGTCTTATTTTCAGACTTTTCGAAGTGGGCATGATAGGTCCACCAAACCAGCAGTGCTCCGACCATCGCACCTAAAAGCTGACCGATAAAATAAAAGGGGGTCAGGGCCCAAGGTGTTTTTCCTGCAATGGCCAGGCCAAAGGTGACAGCGGGATTAATATGACCTCCCGTCGCCCATCCGATCGTATAGACGGCCATGGCAACGGCAAATCCCCAGGCTGTTGTAATCACAATCCAACCTGAGGCTTCCCCTTTCGATTTTTTGAGTAACACGTTTGCAACAGACCCATTCCCTAAGAGGATGAGTAACAAGGTTCCAATGAATTCACCCCAGAATATTGTCATGGTCGTCACTTGGGTTTAAAAATAATATGTTGACATATAGCAGATTTCAATGAAAAGGTACAAGTGAGGAGACGTAGGTAGAGCTATGCGGTATATTTTAGCCTTGGACCAGGGAACAACAAGCTCAAGAGCACTTGTTGTGGATCATGAAGGAAACATTATTGGGATCGCTCAAAAGGAGTTTCGACAAATTTTCCCAAAACCGGGTTGGGTCGAACATGATGCCTCTGAAATTTGGTCTTCACAAGCTTCCGTTGTTGCCGGAGCTCTTGCATCCGCTCATCTCAACATGCGCGACATCGCTGGAATTGGGATCACCAATCAACGGGAAACAACCGTTGTTTGGGATCGGAAAACATCCCGCCCCATTTGCAATGCAATTGTTTGGCAAGACAGACGGACCAAAGATCTTTGCCAAAAACTCAAGTACGACGGATACGAATCTCTCTTCCAAGAAAAAACAGGGCTCTTACTCGACCCTTACTTTTCTGGAACAAAGCTCAAGTGGATTCTCGATAACATTCCCCATGCTCGTGAACGCGCCGAAAAAGGAGAACTGGCATTTGGCACAGTTGATTCCTGGCTCGTTTGGAAGCTGACAGAAGGACGTCAACATGTGACTGATGCCACCAATGCCTCCCGCACACTGATGTACAACATCCACACAGGAGAGTGGGATGAAGAACTTCTTGAGATTCTCTCCATTCCTCGCTCTCTATTGCCCGAAGTGAAAGGTTCAAGCGAAATCTATGGCGAATGCTCAGGCGATGTTTGTTCTACCGCCACTCCCATTGGAGGAATTGCTGGAGACCAACAAGCCGCCCTTTTCGGACAATCGTGCTTTCATGAAGGAATGGGCAAAGTGACTTATGGAACAGGATGTTTCATTTTAATGAACACGGGAAACACACCTGTGAAGTCTAAACACCACCTGCTGACAACTGTTGCCTACAAAATTGGAAACGAGACAAAGTACGCCCTTGAAGGAAGTGTCTTCATCGGTGGAGCTGTCGTCCAATGGCTCCGCGACAATCTTGGAATCATTAAACACTCAAGAGACGTCGAGACACTCGCGCAATCAGCTGTCGACTCTGAGGGTGTGGTGTTTGTTCCTGCTTTTACCGGGCTCGGTGCACCTTATTGGGATCCGAATGCTCGAGGTGCCATCATGGGAATCACGCGAGGCACCACCAAAGAGCACATTGCGCTTGCGTCATTAGAAGGTATCGCTTTTCAAGTCGCTGATGTGATTGAGCTCATGCAAAAAGGAACAGAAATTGAAGAATTGCGCGTCGATGGAGGCGCCGTCGAAGACAATTTACTGATGCAAATTCAGACGAATTTCTTAAATATTCCACTCATTCGACCTAAATGGAAAGAAGTCTCTGCTCTTGGAGCTGGTTTTTTAGCAGGACTCGCTGTCGGATATTGGAAGAGCCAAGATGAAATTCAAAAACTTTGGCAAAAAGAGCGCGAGTTTTTACCCACTCTTGACAAAGCTGAATTGAAGCAAAAGAAAAAACAATGGAAAAACGCAGTACAGTGCATTCAAACATGGGGCAATTCATGAAATATTTTTGGTTTTTTCTCCTCCCCCTTTTTTCTCTTTTTTCAGAGGAATCTCAGATCTTTCAAGTCTCTACGTTTAGTGCGCTCATGCAAGGAGTCTATGACGGATCCATGACTTACGCGGAAGTGGAGAAGCAAGGAAATTTTGGTCTCGGGACTTTTAACCAAATCAATGGGGAAATGGTGGCACTCGATGGTCTCTTTTACCAAGACTCACCCAACGGAACTCTAAGCCAAGTAGATCCTAAACAAACGACTCCCTTTGCTGTGATCACATTTTTCAATAGTAGCTTTTCTCAAAAGCTCCTGAGCTCAAGAAATTTTGAACATCTAGGAAGACTTCTTCTTCCCCTCATTAAGCAAAAAAACACCCCTCATGCCATCAAAATTGAAGGATCATTTCGCCACCTTCACCTCCGTAGCTTACCCAAACAAGATCCTCCCTACTCCAATCTGATGCATGCTGTCAAAAAACAAAACGAATACGATTTTTATGATATCAAAGGAACGCTTGTCGGCTACTACTTTCCCGAATACCTCAATGGAGTCAATGTCGGTGGATTTCACTTTCACTTCATCAGTGCAGACCTCACAAAAGGAGGCCACGTCCTCGATGTTTCGACAAAATCAGGTACCTGTTATTTTCAACCGTGTCAAAATTTAAAAATCCACTTTCCAGACAGTGCTAGGTTTGCTGAAGCAAACTTAAGAAAAGATCTCGATGAGATCCATGACGTGGAACAACCCGAACTGAAGGGGTACTAGATGAAACGCGAAGACATGCTGAGAAACCTTCGAGAAGAGAACTGGGATGTGATCATCATCGGAGGTGGAGCCACTGGACTGGGAGCAGCAGTTGATGCCGCCTCTCGCGGATTGCATACTCTTTTAGTGGAACAACACGACTTTGCAAAGGCCACTTCTTCACGCAGCACCAAGCTCATTCATGGAGGACTCCGTTATTTGCAGCAAGGTAACATCGCACTCGTCTTAGAAGCCTTGCGAGAAAGAGGACGCCTGTGCCAAAACGCACCCCATCTCATTTATCACCGCGCTTTTTTCGTCCCGAGTTACAAATGGTGGGAAGGTCCTTTCTATGGCATTGGGCTGAAGATTTACGATATGCTTGCAGGGAAACTAGGCCTGGAACCTTCCAAACATCTGTCCCGCGAAGAAACGTTAGGAGCGCTGCCAAACCTCGAACCCGAAGGGCTCCGTGGAGGAACTGTTTATTACGATGGGCAATTTGATGACTCCCGTTTAGCATTCACCTTAGCCCAAACCGCTGCTGACCATGGCGCCACCATCTTAAACTACATGAAAGTCACAAGTTTGATTAAAGATAAAAACCACCTCACGGGTGTTGTCATCGAAGATCAGGAAACACAAGAGAAGAAAGAGCTCTACGCTAAAGTGATCATCAACGCAACAGGGGTTTTTTCAGATGATATCCGACACATGGACAAGCCTCAGGCCCCATCCATTATCCAACCAAGTCAAGGCATTCACATTGTTTTAGAAAAACACTTTCTTGAAAGTGAAACGGCGATTTTGATCCCTCACACAGATGATGGACGTGTTCTTTTCATGGTTCCTTGGCATGATCGCATTCTCGTTGGGACAACTGATACCCTCATCAAAGAAAAAAGCTTAGAACCCAAGCCCCTAGAAGACGAAATCGAATTCGTCCTCAAACATGCTGGAAAATACCTGACAAAACGCCCCAACCGCTCTGACATTCTCAGCGTTTTTGCTGGACTGCGCCCTCTTATCGCCCACCAAGGAAAAAAGACAGCAGCTCTCTCCCGTGACCATTCGATCATTGTTTCTGAAACAGGTCTTGTTACAGTTGCAGGAGGAAAATGGACCACCTACCGAAAAATGGCAGAAGATGTCATCGACAAAGCCATAGTGGTGGGCGGTTTAGCCGAATGTCCTTGTCGTACCAAAACACTTCAATTGCATGGATGGCTCGATCAGGTCGACCCCATAGATCCTTGGAGCGCTTATGGATCTGATAGAGAAAAACTCGAGAAAGTCCTGAGTGAAGACCCCTCTTACAAAGAGCTGCTGAGCAATCGTCTCCCTTACATGAAAGGTGAAGTCATCTGGGCTGTACGCGAAGAAATGGCCCGAACCGTTGAAGACGTTCTCTCGCGCCGCACGCGCAGCCTGCTGATCGATGCCCACATTGCTATGGCCGTTGCCCCTGAAGTCGCCAGTCTCATTGCGAAAGAACGAGGGTTGCCCAAATCCTGGGAAGAAAGCCAAGTCAAGGAATTCAAAGAGCTTGCAAATATTTATCTTCCTTGAAGATAATTTAAGCATGTTTAGGTCTCTTTTACTTTCAATTCTCCTTTTCTGCTCCATGGGGTTTTCGAGCTTGCTCACCCCAGAAGGTGAGCTTTCGCCTCCCCTCATCGCCATTTTTGAAACACTTGAAATCTCCCCTGATGCTCCCCTCGAAACTCTCACTGCTCAACTCAAAGAAAAGTGTCATCAAAAAGGTGATCGATGGAACTTTACAAACCGGTTTGAAGAAGAGCGCGACACGCTTCTTCCCCTTTTGGAAGAGCTTGGCTGTTTTCAAACTGTTCATGCTAAAAATACCCAGTACAACTACGCAGTAATCTTAGGAGCGCTACGCCCCTCAGTCCAAAAACGGATCGATTTCCTCGTCGAAGAATGGCAACGTGGAGTCCGCTTTGATGAGGTGATTTTTCTCACAGGAACAAGAGAATTACGTCCTTCTGAAGAGTGCCCTGATTTGCACTCTGAAACCGAAATGATGGTACGCATCTGGGATCAAACAACAATGCCTGAAACACTCAGAAACCTTCCTCTGACTGTCGTTCACTCCGGTCCTGCACATGGACGTGACCGCGCGACCACAGAGAGTACAGTCATTGCTTGGATTGAGCTCACTCCTTTTCCAGGAAGTTGTCTCGTCTTTTCCTCTCAGCCCTACGTGGGCTATCAAGACGCCATCTTGCGAGCACGTATGCCTGCCTCATTTACCATTGAAACCATCGGGGTTGAAGGGGGACGCACTCTTCCTTCATCTATTTTAATGGACAACCTCGCCAAGTGGCTGCAGTGGTCGCTTCAGTCACAAGCAATCCAGACAAAAGATGAGAAGTTTTACTCTTCGTAAAATTTATCTGAAAATTGTCCAGGATTAGAAGAACTTAAATCTGGATGTACGCGCATTTCGAAATAAGGCATCTCTAGAGCTTCTTCTGCGTGTACACGCTCTGATGCATCTGCTGCTCCGACTTTTGCCATGACATCCTTAAGTTCTGGATCAGCCCAAAAAAGATTAGGATCTGTCTCAAGAACATTGCGTAAGTTTTGCTGTAAATGTACGCTCTGCTCAAATTTCTTATGCAAAACTTTCAAATCTTTAAAGAGTTTAACCCCTTGGAAAAGATCTTGCCCTGATGCAAGCGAATACGCCATTCGGAATAAGCTGTAACTATCTGTCTTGCGACTTATTATACCTATCGGTATCACTAAAGCTTTCAGGTGGGTGAACACTTCGATCTCCGGTTTGGTCCGATGTTCTACCATTCTCTCTTTCGATGCCAGCTGTTCCATAATCAATGATTTTCACATGGCCAGACCGAATTCGAATCACATTAGATTCTTTTAGGTCTCTATGACAGATCTTTTTTTGGCCTAAAGCTGTCGCACCCTTAAAAAGATCTTTCAAGATACCTTGAAGCTCCTTACCAAAGAGTTTTTTTCTACCTTCTAAGACTTTTTCTAGGTCTTGAGATCCTGCAGCGTAATTTCCAATCGTTCCAACAGCTATGAGTTCCTTTCCATTCCCGAGGATTTCTGGTGAGTCAAACAACTTCTGAACTTGTTCTTGATCGAGAATTTCGAAGGTATCAGCTTGAGGATCATAAGCAATGATATGGGTATTACCAGCAAGATTTGGATGGTCAAGTACCACACTGAGCCATTCTCCACCAATGTAATCTTCATTAAGTTTATAACTATTTGCGACATAGGCTTTTTGAAGGGTCGATGGAGGAAATAATCTTAAAATACACTCTTGCCTTGAGTTTTCAACCTGCACTATAAATGCAGTGGAATTCGCTCCGTTTCCGATCTTTGAAACAGACATAGTACCAAAATGGTGACCAATTTGATCTATAATTCTATCCGTTCGCTCTACAGAAGCAGTGTCATAAAAATCCGTTTCGAGAACTTGAGATAGCATGGTGTAGGTCTCTTCAGTGAAAT